>JAICNB010000120.1 GCA_025928935.1 Acidimicrobiia bacterium | reverse complement strand
GGCAGCGGATCTGCCGAGCTCGGCGTGATGCTGGCGGCGATCGGATCGAGCGCGGAGCTCGAGGCGGACACCTTCTCCTGGCGCGGCCGGCCTCTCGGTGCGCTCACGGCGAAACTGCAGGCAACGGAAGGCGGCATCACCGTGGAAACCCTCGAAGATGGCGCCGGAGTCGACCGAGAGGATGTCCCCCTCCTCGAGACGACGTTCGGATGGGATCCCGTGGACGATCACGTCATTCGGAGACAGGCACAGGGTGGCTGGGTAGGTGCCGTGATATCCGAGGAAAGACGAGGTGCACCCCCGCTCGGAGATGATCCGGGCAGAGATCTCCTCGAGTGCCATCAACGAGACGCCGGGCGCCGCAGCCTCGCGGACCGCCTCGTGGACCGCGGCGACAGTGGCACCCGCGATCGCCATCTTGGCGAACTCACGTTTCGACTTGATGGTGATCATGAGCGCTCCAGCACCGACAGGATCCGTTCCGTGACCTGATCGATCGGCGCCATGCCGTCGACATGGACCAAGAGCCCTCGCCCCCCGTAGAGCTCGAGCAGCGGCTCAGTCTGTTCCTGGTAGACCTTGAAGCGGTTTCGAATCGTGTCCTCGGTGTCGTCGGGGCGGCCCCGGCCCAGCATTCGCTCCACGAGCTCGTCTTCGCCAACCTCGAAGACCACGACCGAGTCGAGACCGTCACTGCCGATCAGCCCGTCCAGCTCCTCGACCTGCCCCGCGGTGCGGGGGAAGCCATCGAGGATGAATCCGGCGGCCGCGTCGGGCTCGGCGATCCGCTCCCGGAGCATCTCGACGGTGATCTCGTCGGGCACGTACTCACCGGCCTTCATGATGG
Organism: Acidimicrobiia bacterium; assembly: GCA_025928935.1. Classification (GTDB taxonomy): domain Bacteria; phylum Actinomycetota; class Acidimicrobiia; order Spongiisociales; family ZC4RG35; genus JARDZU01. Next base: position 3,103 of record JAICNB010000120.1, on the reverse strand, counting down.
AGTCCACCCGCATGCCGAGCTCGGTTCCGGCAGAGACGTGGTGACGGAACATGTCGCCAGTCGAGACATGAGGGATGCCGAGACGCTGGGCGACTCTCGCAGCCTGAGTCCCCTTACCCGCCCCCGGCGGCCCGATGAAGAGGAGCCTCACCTCGTGACCACCGCACATCCCGTGTGAACGCGTCCACTGTGACGGTGCTTGGTTGCACGGGCCACCGGCCGTCCAACGAAATCGGCCGGCACCATCAAGTAAGGATGCCCTCGTAGTTGCGCATCGTGAGCTGACTCTCGATCTGCTTCATCGTCTCCAGGGCGACGCCGACCACGATCAGGATCGAGACACCCGAGAAGGCGATATTGACCCCCCACACCGCCCCGGCGATGGCGGGGAGGATGGCGATCACGGCCAGGAAGATCGAGCCGGGCAGGGTGATCCGGTTGAGGATGAATCCCAGGTGCTTGGCGGTCTGCCGGCCCGGGCGCACCCCGGGGACGAACCCGCCCTGGCGCTGGATCATCTCCGCTTGCTTCTCCGGGTCGAACTGGATGGCCGTGTAGAAGTAGGTGAAGAAGATGATAAGAGCGAAGAGGATCCCGATGTACCACCAGCTCACCCCGCCCGTGCCCCCACCGAGGTTCTGATCGATCCATCGATAGATCGACTGGACCCAGGCCGCGTCGGAGGGGATGGCGGTGATGATCAGCGACGGGATCAGCATCACCGAGGTGGCGAAGATCACCGGGATAACGCCTGCGGTGTTCACCTTGAGCGGGATGTAGGTCGACTGGCCGCCCATCACACGCCGGCCCCTGACCCGTTTGGCGAACTGGATCGGGATCCGCCGTTGGGCCTGGTCGACATAGATGATCGCCCCGATCATCAGCAGGAAGATGGCGATGATCACGACGAACCGGATCGGCAGGTCGGCACCCCAGGTCTGACCCCAGATCTGGCTGAACACGAAGGGGAACTGGCTGAGGATGGACACGAAGATGATCAACGACATCCCGTTGCCGACCCCACGCTGGGTGATGAGCTCGCCGAGCCACATCACCATCGCCGTACCGGCGGTCATGGTCAGCACGATGAGGATGACCCGGCCCGGGGTGTAGTTCGGGATCAGGTCGATCCCGCCGGTGAAGCGGCCGGTGTGGAAGAGATAGGTGAAACCCGTCGACTGGATCAGGGCCAGGATCACCGTCATGTATCGGGTCCACTGGGTGATCACCTTCCGGCCCGACTCACCCTCCTCTTGCAGCGCCTGGAGCCTGGGGATCACGACAGTGAGCAGCTGCATGATGATCGAGGCGGTGATGTAGGGGATGATCCCGAGTGCGAAGACCGAGAATGACTCAAGCGCCCCACCGGAGAACAGGTTGAGCAACCCGTAGATGCCGCCGGCCTGCTGCTGGTCCTGGAAGAGACGGACCGCCTCCAGGTCGATGCCGGGTACCGGGATGGTTGCACCGAGTCGATACACCCCGAACATGGCCAGGGTGAAGAAGATCTTCGCCCGGAGATCCGGGATCTTGAACATGTTTCTGTAGATGGAGAGCATTGGGTTTACGTCCTACGTCTCGAGTTCTGTGGCCATTGGAGTCATTCGATGACTTCGACGGTCCCTCCTGCGTCCTCGATCTTCTTCTTGGCCGCGGCGCTGAACGCATGGGCCTTGACCGTTAGCGGCTTGCTCAGTTCGCCCTCCGCCAACACCTTTACCCGGCCCCGATGACGGATGAGGCCGCGGCTGCGCAGCTCGTCGGGTGTCACATCGTCGCCCTTTTCGAAACCATCGAGCACAGCCACGTTGACGATGGCGAACTCCTCTTTGTTCGGGTTGGTGAACCCGGGGAGCTTGGGGATGCGCATTGTGAGCGGGGTCTGCCCACCCTCGAAGCCCGGGCGCAAGGTGTTGCGGGCCTTGAGGCCCTTGGTCCCTCGTCCCGCGGTCTTGCCCCGTCGGCCACCCTCGCCACGACCGACCCGGATCTTCTTCTTCTTCGACCCGGGAGCGGGCTGCAGATTGTGCAGCTTCAGTTGTTCCTTCTTCTCTTCGGCCATCTCAGCTTTCCTCTACCTCGACGAGATGCCGCACCTTGTGCAGCATCCCGCGCAGGGTCGGCGAATCGACGTGCTCCCTGGTCTGGTGGAGCTTGCGCAGGCCGAGTGACTCGACGGTCGCCCTGGTCTTGGGCTTCTCGCCGATCACCGACCTCCTCAGCGTCACTTTCACGATCTTGTCAGCCATACATCCTCATTTGGAGTGGGCCCGCATCGCCTCGGTAGACCGGTAGGCGGCGAGAAGCCCGGGCGGGACGATGTCTTCTGCCTGCTTGCCCCGCAGCTTGGCCACCTCGTCAGGCCGGCGTTGCCCGGTCAGGGCATTCATGGCCGCCTTCGCCACGTTCAGGTGGGTCGGCGAGCCGAGCGACTTGGCCAGGGCGTCTTTCACGCCGGCCGCCTCGAGGATCTGGCGGACGGCGCCACCGGCGATGACACCGGTGCCGGGCGCGGCCGGCTTGATCAGGACCCGGGAGGCGCCGTGCTCACCGGTTGCCTGATGCACGACTGTCTGTCCGGCCATCGGGATCTCGACCATGGAGCGGCGCGCCGTCTCCATCCCCTTCTGGATGGCGGCGGGGACTTCCTTGGCCTTGCCGTAGCCGATTCCGACCTTGCCTGCGCCATCACCTACCACGACCAGCGCGGTGAAGCTGAACCGGCGGCCACCCTTGACCACCTTTGCGACGCGGTTGATCTGGATCACACGCTCGTCGAATGTCGTCGCTTGCTCTTGAGCCATCAGAACTCCAATCCGCCTTCGCGCGCCGCTTCGGCCAGGGCCTTGACCTTGCCGTGGAACTTGTAGCCACCGCGGTCGAAGACGACCTCGGTTACGCCCGCGTCCTTGGCCCGGGAGGCGATGGCCTCCCCGACCTTGGCCGCGGAGGCCAGATTCAGGTTCTCCGAGCGAAGATCCGACTCCTGCGAGGAGGCGGAGGCCAGAGTGCGACCCTCGACGTCGTCGATCACCTGGGCGTAGATGTACTTGTTGGATCGATACACGGCGAGCCGGGGACGATCCCCGGTGCCATGCACACG
>JAICNB010000132.1 GCA_025928935.1 Acidimicrobiia bacterium | reverse complement strand
GCCGGGATCAAGACGAGATGGCCGTCTGAGGAGATGGGGAGGAACTCAGTGATTCCCTGGACGATTCCCCAGAGCACCGCTTGCAGCACCGGGGCCACGATAAACGGAGGCGCTTTCGGGCTAGCGGCTCCCAACCAGCGTCCGCAAGGACCCGTCGGCCAGAGCGGCGGCGGCTGCGCCCACCTCTGCTTCCGGAATGGCGACCAGGGCTCGAGCACCGTCGATCGAGTTGGCCTCGAGGAGACGGACGACGATGCCGGGGATGATCTTGGGGGCGGAACGCACGTCGACCACGAGCCGGACGTCGACTCCAGCCGCCGTCCCTTCCGGGATCGGAACCTCGAGGCTCCACCACCCCTCCGGCAGGGGGCTGGCCTCCGCCAAAACCGAGGGGACGAGAGGCATGCCCCGGTTCACATCGACGAGGAAGATCCCAGAGGGCGAGACATGTTCGGGGAGGATCCCGATTGGAACACGTCGCCAATGGAGGACTTCGTCGTTCACCTCTTCGCCGGCAGTGACATCACGGGCGAGATAAGCCCTGAGTTCGGTGGGGGTGGGTCGCAGCTCCCAACCCACCGCCATCACGAGGATGAGGACCGCAAGGGTACGGCGCAGGTAGGGCGGTCTCGCCAGCCAGAACACTGCCTCAAAGTATCGGCGGTGACAGTGCTTGAGAAGACCTCAGTCCGGCTTGGTGGATTCCGGGCTGACAGTGGGCTTCTCGGCCGTTTTGGTCGAGCTGTCGGATTTGGAGCCGTTGCTCTCTTTGGCCGAGCCACCGTTATCGGACGAGGCCTTCGCCTTGACCCGAGAGTCCGTCGCGTAAAACCCGGATCCCTTGAAGACCACGCCACGAGCGTGGAAGACCTTCTCTACTTGGCCGCCACATTGAGGATGGCGACGCAGAGGCTTGTCGGTGAACTTCTGGAAGACCTCGAAGTTCTCGCCGCAGCGATCGCATCGGTATTCGTAAGTCGGCACAGGTCAAATAGCTCTGGTGAGGTGGACAGAAAATTGTAACCCGGATGGGCGTCGGCTCATTCCCGTTCTCAGGGCGGCACTCTCCCTCCGACGTAGACTCCGCCGCGGTGGAATTCCTAGTCGGTGCAGCGATCGTGGTCGTTTCCTATCTGATTGGAAGCGTCGACTTTGCAGTCCTGGTGGGGCGGATGCACGGCGTCGATATCCACCAGGTGGGAAGCGGCAACCCGGGCACCTCGAACGTCATGCGAACGCTGGGGCGGGGACCGGCCGCCATGGTCTTCATCGGCGACACCCTCAAAGGGGTTATCGCCGCCGCGGTGGGCACCTTCCTCTCCGGTGATGGACCTGCCTCGGCTTGGGCCTTCGCGGCCGGACTGATGGCAGTGCTCGGGCATTGCTATCCCGTCTTCCATCGCTTTCGAGGCGGCAAGGGCGTCGCCACCGGTGGCGGGGTGCTGCTCTTTGCGGTCCCCATCGTCGGCCTCATCCTCAGTGCTCTCTGGGTAACCGTGGCCAAGGTGGGAAAGGTGGCCTCGATCGCTTCTTTGATCGTCGTCGCTGCCTCGATCCCCCTACTCATCTGGAAAGGCGTTGAGGGTTGGGCGCTCTTCTGGTTTGGGGTGATGCTGGGCCTAGTTATCTACCGCCACCGTGGGAACATATCGAGGATCGTGAAAAGACGTGAACCATCGGTGGTGAGGTGACCGCCACAGTCGCCGTCATCCCCGCCGCCGGCCGGGGAACGCGGATGCGACCGGCCACCCGGATCGTGCCCAAGGCGTTGGTGACCGTGGTCGACCGCCCGGCCGTTCAGTATGTGGTCGAAGAAGCCGTGAGGGGCGGCGCCGATGAGGTGATCATGGTCGTCGACCTCGACGCCGGCCACCTTGTCCAACAACATTTCTTGATGGAGGGCCGTCTTCCTGGCCTGGAGGACATCAAGATCCGGGTCGTCGTCCAGGAGGAGCCGCTGGGCCTGGGCCACGCCGTTTGGGAGGCTGCCGAGGCGGTGCGAGACCGGTCCTTCTTCTGTTTGCTGGCCGACAACATCGTCCGCCCCGGGGGCGACGTGCTCCCCGCCCTGGCTGCAGCCTCGCAAGGCAACTCAGCAGTCTGCCTGCGCCGTCTGACCGATGAGTTCCTCTCCAAATACGGAGTGGTGGTGCCCGGCTCAGATGTGGTTGACCGCACGCTCGACGTCATCGGGGCGGTGGAAAAGCCTGGTCCCGAGCACGCCCCTTCCGATCTCGGCCTCATCGGCCGCTATCTCTTCACGCCCGAGATCTTCGAGGTCCTAGCCAAGCTGCCGCCCGGTCATGGCGGCGAGATCCAGCTCACAGACGCCATCGATCGACTCGCCTCCTCGGGGAAGTGCCGGGGGTATGTCGCCGAAGAGGACTTGCTCGATGTCGGGACGCCGAGGGGTTTGGTCGAAGCCACCTGGGTGCTGGGCCGGAGCCAGTTTCCCGACCTCGAATAGATGCTCCCGCTCCCACAAGCCCAACGGCAGGTGCTGGAGAACCTCCACTCGATGCCGATCGAGACCGTTTCGCTCGGTCAGGGCCTCGGCCTGGTCCTGGCCCGACCGGCCATAGCCACCCATCCGGTTCCACCCTTCGCCAACTCTGCCATGGACGGGTACGCGGTTCGAGCG
>JAICNB010000059.1 GCA_025928935.1 Acidimicrobiia bacterium | reverse complement strand
GGACTACCCGGTCTCGGACGAGACGAAGTTCTATCACGACCCCGAACCTCTCACCCTGGAGAGCGGCGGGACCCTGGACGAAGTCCAGGTGGGGTACCGGACCTGGGGTGAGCCCCGGGGCGAGGCGACCCTGATCTGTCACGCCCTCACCGGCAGCGCCGATGCCGACGACTGGTGGGAGGGGCTGTTCGGGCCCGGCCGGACCTTCGACCCCGCGCACGACTACATCATCGCCAGCAACGTCCTCGGTGGCTGCTACGGCACCACCGGCCCCAGCTCGAAAAGACCCGGCTCGGAGGAGTGGTACGGACGTGATTTTCCAAGGGTCACCATCCGGGACATGGTGGCCGTGCAGGCACGTCTCATCGACCATCTCGAGGTGGAGACCCTCCGATTGGTGATCGGGGGCTCGATGGGCGGGATGCAAGCCCTGGAGTGGGCCGCGATGTACCCCGACCGCGTCGAGGGTGCGGTGGCGATCGGGGTCGGATCCCACCATTCGGCGTGGAGCGTGGCCTTCTCCGAAGCGCAGCGGGCGGCGATTTGGGCCGACCCGAGATTTCTCGACGGCGCCTATCGGCCCGGCGAGGGGCCTGACAACGGGCTGGCGGTGGCGCGGATGATCGCCATGATCTCCTACCGAGGGCGTGCCAACTTCGAGTCCAGGTTCGGCCGCAAGACCCTCGAGGACGAGTTCGAGATCCAGTCCTACCTCCGCTATCAGGGTCTGAAGCTGGTGAGTCGATTCGACGCCAACACCTACCTCCGCCTGGTCGATGCCATGGACAGCCACGACCTCGCCCGTGGTCGCGGCGAGATGACCGATGTTCTCAGCGGGATGAAGACGCCTTTCCTCGCCATTGGCATCTCGAGCGACATCCTCTACCCGGCGGCAGAGGTGGAGGAGCTCGCCACCGCCCTGCCCAACGCTCGTTATCAGATGCTGCACGCCCCCCAGGGCCACGATTCGTTCCTGATCGACATGGCGAACCTGGATGGCATCGTCAGCCGGTTCAAGCATGACCTGGGTCGCGGGATCACCCCGGCCGACGATCTGGCCACAGGGGCCGGTCGTGGGTCGTCTTGGGCGTTTTGACCCTGGAGGCAGACAGGTGAGCGCGCTACCGCTCCATCTCCTTCCTGACATGGCCGGCGTCGACAGCGCGGGCAGACTGAGCATCGGCGGGTGCGACATCGCCGATCTCGCCGACGAGCACGGCACACCTCTCTTCGTCTACGACGAGACCCACCTCCGCAACCGCTGCAGGGAGGCGGTGGCCGCCTTCCCCGACGGCGTGGCCTACGCCACCAAGGCGTTCCTCTGCGGGGCGATGGCGAGACTGGCCCACGAGGAGGGGATGTTTCTCGACGTGGCGACGGGCGGCGAGATCCACATCGCGCTCGCCTCGGGCGTACCCGCGGAGCGTCTCATCTTCCATGGCAACAACAAGTCGGCCAACGAGCTGACCCTCGCCCTCGAGGCCGGCGTCGGCCGCATAGTGATCGATTCCCTGATCGAGATGGACCGGATCGAGGCACTGGTTGCATCGGGTGCCCGACCCCCAACGGTTCTGATCAGGGTCAACCCTGGCGTGGAGGCGCACACCCACGAATATCTCCGCACCGGTGCCACCGACTCCAAATTCGGGATCGCCATCGCGGGAGACGAGGCGGCCGACGCGATCGCACGGGCACGGGCCTCTGCCGCCATGTCCCTCATCGGTCTGCATGCCCACCTGGGAAGCCAGGTCTTCGATGTCGAGTCCTTCGAGAAGGGGATCGAGATCGTCTCACGCTTCGCCCGGCCACTTGGTCTGGAAGAGCTCTCGATCGGTGGAGGGCTTGGGGTCGCCTACGTGGAGGGTGAGAGCGCGCCGACCATCTCCGAATGGGGCAAGGCGGTGGCCGACGCGGCCGCGGCCGCCGGCGTCGACACCCGCCTCATGGCGGAACCGGGGCGCGCCATCGTCGCCCAGGCCGCCGTGACCGTGTACACCGTGGGCACCATCAAGGAGATACCCGGGGTGCGGACGTATGTCTCGGTCGACGGTGGGATGAGCGACAATCCCCGACCGGTCCTGTATGGAAGCGGGTACGAGGTGTTCGCTCCGATGGCGACGGCGGCCGACCGGCCCCGCTCCATCCGACTGGTGGGCAAGCACTGCGAATCGGGTGATGTGCTCGCCTGGGATGCCTCGATCCCGACGGAGGTCTCGGTTGGCGACTATCTGGCCACTCCGGTCACTGGTGCCTACGGCCACTCGATGGGTTCCAACTACAACATGGTGCGTCGACCCGCCGTGGTCTTCGTCATGGACGGGAAGGCCCGTCTGGTGGTCAGACGTGAGACCAACGACGACCTGCTCGCCCGCGATCTGGTGGCCGGCCCCAAATAGGCGAGCCGCTAGCCCTCCAGGGCGAAAGGCAGTTCGAACCAGGCGGCCCGGGCGGCACAAGGGTCGTCGACCAGTGTGAGGGTCAGAGTCTCGTCATCGACAACGGCTCCGTAGACGCCGGTCTGTCCCGGGCACTCCCCTGCGACACCCGAAACGAAAATGACGTTGACCTCGTCTCGCGCCACGAACCCGACGGTGAGTGGCAGGTCGGGGTCGGCATCGGCGCCGAGCACGACGTAGTCACCGGCATCATTGACCCGGAGCACCGCCCGCTCGTTCTCCCAGTTGCCGGTGAGATCCGAGAGGACGGGGATCGGAGGCGTGGAAGTGGTGGCCGGCGCGGTGCTCGTGGTGATCGTCGACGAGGTGCCACCACCGGTGCTGGTGGTGGTCGATTCACCCGCCGTGTCGCCGCAGGAGGTCGTCAGCAGGGCCACGATCAGTGACCCTGTGAGCAGCCGTGTCACGGACCTGGAACGTGGCGCCGGGTGCCCATGGTTCCCGGCGCGACCCGGTCCTTTGCTCACCCGTGGGTGGGGAAGCCGAGGTCGACCCCGCGATGGATCGGGTCGGCCCAACGGGAGATGACCACCTTCTGCCGGGTGTAGAAGTGGACCCCCTCGGGGCCATAAATGGCGTGGCTACCAAATATGGAGTCTTTCCAGCCTCCGAAGCTGTAGAAGGACAGCGGGACGGGGATCGGGACATTTATCCCGACCATGCCCACCTCAACCTCCGACTGGAACTTGCGGGCTGCGCCCCCGTCATTGGTGAACACCGCGGTCCCATTGCCGTACGGGTTCTCATTGATCAGCCTGATCGCCTCTTCGTAATGCTCCATCCGCACCGTCGAGAGCACCGGCCCGAAGATCTCATCGGTGTAGACGGACATCTCGGTGGTCACGTGATCGAAGAGTGTCGGCCCGAGGAAGAAGCCTTTCTCGTACCCATCGACGACCAAATCGCGACCGTCGGCCACGAGGAGAGCCCCCGCGTCCTCGCCCGCGTCCACATAACCGCGCACCTTCTCCAGGTGCTGACGGGTCACCAACGGTCCCATCTCCACTCCGGTCTCGTCGCCCGGGCCCACCTTGAGCTTCTCGATCCTGGCCCGTACGCCGTCGATGAGGGGGTCACCGGCATCGCCGACTGCGACCATCGCCGAGATCGCCATGCAACGCTCCCCGGCCGAGCCGTAGCCGGCGGAGACGGCGGCATCGGCGGCGAGGTCCATGTCGGCGTCGGGGAGGACGATCATGTGGTTCTTCGCCCCGCCCAGCGCTTGGACCCGCTTCCCGTTCCGCGTCCCGGTCTCGTAGATGTAGCGGGCGATCGGAGTGGAGCCCACGAATGAGACGGCTGCCACCAGCGGATGCTCCAGGAGCGCATCGACGGCCTCCTTGTCCCCGTGCACGACGTTGAACACCCCGTCAGGGAGACCCGCCTCGGCCAGGAGCTCGCCGGCGAGCATCGAAGCCGAGGGGTCTTTCTCTGATGGCTTGAGAACGAAGGTGTTGCCGCAGGCAATGGCCAGGGGGTACATCCACATCGGGACCATGGCCGGGAAGTTGAACGGCGTGATGCCGGCGACCACGCCGAGCGGCTGACGGATGGTGTAGGTGTCGACGCCCGTCGAGACCTGTTCCGAGAAGTCTCCCTTGAGCAGATGTGCGATGTTGCAGGCGAACTCCACGACTTCGAGGCCGCGCTGGACCTCCCCCAGGGCATCGTCGATGGTCTTGCCGTGCTCCGCGGTGAGCAGACTGGCGAAGTCCATCCTTCGCGCGGCGACCAACTCCCGGAAGGCGAACATCACGTTCTGACGCTGGGTCAGTGAGGAGAATCGCCAAGTCTCGAACGCAGCCCGGGCGGTGCGGACCGCACGATCCACGTCGGCCGTCGAGGCAAGCACCACTTCCCCGGTCTGCTCTCCCCTTGCGGGGTTGAAAACGGGGCCGACCCGATTGGAGGTTCCGGCGCTGAGCCCTCCGCCGATCCAATGCTGGATCTGCTTCATGGGTCAATCGTAGGCGGGTTGGCCAACGACGACAGTGGGTATGGTGTCGCCGTGGTCAAGTTCAAGAGAGAGGCAACCGGGCCCGGGCAGGTGATAGATCGGCGTGGAACCGGCGGTCGCGCCGGTCCGGGGATGCGCACGGTCGGTATCGGTGGCGGTGCCATTGGCGCCATCATCGTGCTGCTCCTGACGCTCCTAGGTGGCGGCGATCCGGGAGCTCTCACCGAGGTGCTCCAGCCGGCCAGTCCGGTATCACCGGAATCGGGGACCATCGATCCCAACGCCGACCCGGAGACCGACCTCGGCGCCTTCCTCCAAGAGGTTCTGCAGGACACCCAGGCGATGTGGGTCGGGGTGTTCCAGGACGCCGGGCTCGAATACCGGGCCACCAATCTCGTCTTGTTCGAAGGGCTGACAGATTCCGGGTGCGGAGGGGCCCAGGCCCAGGTCGGTCCCCACTACTGCCCTACCGACGAGCTGGTCTACATGGACCTCGATTTCCTCGGGGAGCTGCAACGGCGATTTGGGGCAGCCGGTGACACTGCGCAGGCCTACATCCTGGCCCACGAGGTCGGGCATCACGTCCAGCATGTGCTGGAAATCACCCAGAACGTGCAGCCCGGCGACAACCAGGCGAGCATCGCTCTGGAACTCCAGGCTGACTGCTTCGCCGGAGTCTGGTTATCGACGCTTCGCACCGGCTCCTCCGCTGCCGTGCTCGAGGATGGCGACCTCCAGGAGGCTCTCGACGCCGCGGCCGCGGTAGGTGACGATGCCATCCAGAGCCAGACCTCTGGCCAGGTGAACCCGGAGTCATGGACCCACGGAAGCTCCGAGCAACGCTTCCAATGGCTGAAGCAGGGATTCGACACGGGCACCCCGAGCAGTTGCGACACCTTCGCCGCTTGAGAGCCCATTCATCTTTTACGCCTGGTAAACCGATACGGTGGCAGGGTGATGGGCAGACCTTCCCTGGGTCTGACTTCTGCTCGCTCGAACAATGTCATTGATCACCACCGCCATCCCGCTGATCGCCTACGCGGTCGGATTCCAGACCCTGGTGTACCTGCTATTGCCGATCCGTTTTCGTCCTACCTGGGCCCCGCTCGCCACCAGCTCGGTGGGGACCGCGCTGGTGGTGGTCGCAGCCCTCTGGTTCGGCCCGACGACGATCGGTCTGGCCGGCCCTGACGGCGGACTTCTCGCGTCCTGGGGATCGGCGACCCTGGTGGCGATGTGCACGGTGGGAGTCGTGATGATGAGGCGGCCCCAGCTACGCGGCCATCTCGCCGACCCGCGCATGGGGACCATGTCCAGTCGGACCGCGGCAGCCCACATATTGGTCCGGATCCCGCTGATCACTGTCGTCATCGAAGAGGCCGTGTTTCGCGGCGTCCTTCATGCGGCGCTGATTGCCCTCTATCCCGAGCCACTTGCCCTCTGGGGAGGAGCCGTGCTCTTCGGGCTGTGGCACATCGGCCCCGGTCTGGATCAGGCCAATGCCAACGACAGGCGCAGCATGGCCCGACTCCTCCACGTTGCCATCACGGTGGTCGCCACCACCGCTGCGGGAGCCTTCCTGGTCTGGCTTCGGATCGAGACGGGGTCGATATGGGTGCCGGTGGCCGTGCATGCCGGCGTCAACATGACCCTGGCCGTCTTCGCTCGCTGGGCGGCGCTGCCAGCCGCCAAGCCGGCACTCGCGGTGGACTGAGCCTTGTGGTCGAGGGAGATACCTAGATCAGGTACTGGTTGGTACCCCGACGGAGATAGCTGCCGTCGCCGGGCGAGCCGTGGTAGGTGTCGTCCTCGATGATGGTCCGGCCGCGGCTGAGCACAGTCTCCACCTTTCCGGTGATCTCCATCCCCTCGTAACAGGAGTAATCGACCCACATGTGATGGGTCTCCGCGGAGAGGACGTGACCGGCATCGGGGTCGAAGACGACGATGTCTGCGTCCGAACCGACCGCGATGGTGCCCTTCTGCGGGTAGAGCCCGAACATCTTGGCCGGTGTGGTCGACGTCACCTCGACGAAGCGGTTGAGCCCGAGCCGGCCCTCGTGGACTCCACCGTGATAGATGAGCTCCATTCGGTGCTCGACACCGGGCAGGCCATTGGGGATCTGGGCGAACGAGTCCCGGCCCAACTGCTTCTGGGTGCCGAACTGGGGATGATCGCCCCAGCAGAAGGGGCAATGGTCGGTGGAGACGACCTGGAGGTCGTTCGTGGCCAGACCCTGCCACAACGCCTCCTGATGCTCTTCGGCCCGGTCCCGCATCGGCGGCGAGCAGACGTACTTGGCGCCCTCGAAGCCATTGCCGAGGTCGTCGAGGGAGAGGAACAGATACTGGGGACAGGTCTCTCCGAAGGCGTTCTGCCCCTCGTCACGGGCATTGGCCAGTGCGAAGAGGGCCTCTGCCGCCGACATGTGGACGACGTAGAGCGGGCAGCCGGCCAGCTCGGCCAGTTTGATGGCACGATGGGTGGCCTCGCCCTCGAGGATCGATGGCCGGGTCAGGCCATGGTTGATCGGATCTGTCTCTCCCCGTTCCAGGGCCTGGGCAACGAGGACGTCGATGGCGATCCCGTTCTCGGCGTGCATCATGATCGTGGAGCCGTTCTCTGCTGCCTTCTGCATCGCGAGGAAGATCTCGCCATCGGTCGAGTAGAAGACGCCCGGGTAGGCCATGAACATCTTGAAGGAGGTGACACCCTCGTCGAGAGCGATGTCCATCTCCTTCAACGACTGGTCGGTGACGTCACCGACGATCAGATGGAACCCGTAGTCGATGGCGCAGTTGCCGTCCGCCTTGGCCATCCATGACTCGAAGCCATCCATCAGGTTCTGGCCTTTGGTCTGGACGGCGAAGTCGATGATCGTGGTCGTCCCGCCCCAGGCCGCGGCCCGGGTCCCGGTCTCGAAGGTGTCTGCTGCGAAAGTCCCGCCGAACGGGAGCTCCATGTGGGTGTGGACGTCGATGCCGCCCGGGATCACATAGCGCCCGGTGGCATCGATCACCTTGTCCGCCCCACTCTCCCAGCCGTGGGTGCCGGGTGCGGCCAGCGCCGCCACCTTCTCCCCGTCGACGAGGACGTCGGCGAGGCTCTGCTCGGTCGAGGTGACGACCGTTCCGCCCTTGATGACGGTCCTTGCCATCGCCGTCCCTCCTTACGGTGCTACCAGGTCGCCGTACGCATCCGGGCGACGGTCGCGATAGAAGGCCCACTGCTGACGGACCTCCTCGATCATGTCCAGGTCGAGGTCCCGGACGACCAGCTCTTCGTCGGTGTCCGAGGCCGCTTCGCCCACGATCTGTCCCCTCGGGTCGACGAAGTAGGACGACCCGTAGAAGTCGTTGTCCCCAAACGGCTCTTTGCCCACCCGGTTGATCGCCCCGATGAAGTACTCGTTGGCTACGGCCGAAGCCGGCTGCTCCAGGTTCCACAGATACATCGAAAGGCCCCGGCTGGTGGCCGATGGGTTGAACACGATCCTGGCCCCGTTCAGCCCCAGGGCTCGCCATCCCTCGGGGAAGTGGCGGTCGTAGCAGATATACACCCCGATTCGGCCCACCGCGGTGTCGAAGATGGGGTAGCCGGTGTTGCCGGGCCGGAAGTAGAACTTCTCCCAGAAGCCCTTGACGTGGGGAATGTGGGTCTTGCGGTATTTGCCGAGGTAGGTGCCGTCGGCATCGATCACCGCTGCGGTGTTGTAATAGAAGCCCTCCTGCTCCATCTCGAAGATGGGCACGACCAGGACCATCCCCGTCTCCTTGGCCAGGCCCCGCATGAGCTCGGTGGTGGGACCGTCGGGTATGGGCTCGGCGTACTCGAAGTGCTCGTTCTCCTGCACCTGACAGAAGTAGGGGCCATAGAACAGCTCCTGGAAGCACATGACCTGGGCGCCCTGTTTCGCCGCCTCACGGGCGTAATCGGCGTTCTTCTTGATCATCGTGTCCTTGTCGCCGGTCCATTCGGTCTGGACGATGGCGGCCCTGACGATGTTGGGCATGAGACCTCCCACGAGTCCGATCTACATCAAACCTAGCTGCCGCCTTCCTGGAGCTCGATCTCGCGGCGCTCGTAACCGTCACCGGTGACGTCGGCGTCACCCAGGGCGTCGACTGCGGCCTGAGCCAGGTCGGTCCGATAGACGTCATCGGGGATCTCCACCCCCTGCAGCTCGACGACTTGCTCGTTGGCGATGGCGATGGTCTGGTCCCAGAGCTCCTCGTTCATCACTCCAATGCCGTTGGTGGCGGGGAAGATCAGACCGAGGATCTCGTTGAGCTGCCATTCCTGGTGGCTCTGACCGAGGGTGGAGCCGTTGTTCAACACCACTTCGACACATTCGTCGAATGCGTCGAGACAGTGGATCCAGCCCTGGAACGTGGCGGTGAGGAACCGGGTGGCGATGTCCACGTTGCCCTCCTCGGCGATCCAGTCGGCGTTCACCCAGAGCCCATCCTGGAGCATGGCGGTAGCGACCGACTCGTCGTTGTAGTCGATGACGCTGAGGTCCTCCGGCTGATAGAGCTCCCCGGTGTCCGGGTTGACCGCCTCCAGCACCTGGGCGTACTCGTTGTAGATCATCGCCTCGGCTGCGTCGATCTCGTCGGTCAGGAGGGCATTCATGGTGAAGTCCTGAGCGACCAGTTCACCGACATCGACGTCGAACTTCTCGATGGCGGCGAGCACCTCGTACTCGTTGCCGAATCCCCAGTTCCCAACTCGCTTGCCTGCCCAGTCGGCCGGCTCGGTGATGCCGGAGTCGGCCCAGGAGACCTGTAGCGTCCCGGATCGCTCGAAGACCTGGGCGACATTGATGATGTCGGCGCCGCCCTCGCGGGAGACCAGGGCCTTGGGCACCCAGGCGATGCCGAACTCTGCCCCACCGGTGGCCAGCACCTGTTGGGGGACGATCTCGACCGCGCCCTCCAGGATCTCCACTTCGAGACACTGCTCTTCGTAGAAGCCGTTGTCGAGGGCCACGTAATAGCCGGCGAACTGGGACTGGGCGAACCACTGCAGTTGCAGCCGCACCGGGTCGGGCTCGGTGCACTCGGCCGGGGCGGCCGTGCCCTCACCTCCATCATCTCCACCCGCCCCGTCGTCGCCACATGCCGCGAGGACGATGGCGAAAACGGGCAGCCACCAGAGACCACGCCGCCATCTCGAGCTCATCTGCTTCCTCCTGATCCAGGTTGCCGGTCACGATATCGGCCGCCGGTCGGACCTGCCTGCGGGAATCGCTTGTTGGCTAGTCGCTCGAGCGGAACGAGACATGCCAGGGCATGAGCCGTCGCTCGGCGAGGAGGATGAGGAGGTAGAACGTCACACCGAGTATCGATGCCACCAGGATCGCCGCCCATGCGTCGGGAAACTGAAACAGCTGGGCGCGGTTCACGATGTACTGGCCGAGCACGTTTTGAGGGCCCCCGAAGTACTCGGCGATGATGGCGGCGATCAGGGACAGGACCGAGGCCACCTTGATCGAGGAGAAGAAATAGGGCAATGCCCGCGGGATTCGTATCCGCCTGGTGACCTCGGCCGGAGTAGCGGCCATAGAGCGCATCAACTCCAGCTCGGCGGGGTCCACTTCGAGCAAGCCCCGGGTGGTGTTGATCATCACGGGGAAATAGACCACCACCGCCACCACCGCCATCTTGGAGAAGGGGTTGGTCAGACCGAACCAGCTGTTGAAGATGGGCGCCAGAGCGGCGATTGGAGTGGCGTTCAAGGCAATGGCGATGGGCAGCATGCCGTCGCGGAACCCCACCCACCGTGCGGCCGCCAGAGAGGTGGCAACGGCGAGGCTGGTGCCGATGACGAAGCCGGTGGCGGCCTCTAACAGGGTCCGCATGCCCGCACCCCAGATGGTCGTGAACGTCTCGGTGAAGCTGGTCAGGATCTCACTCGGCTTGGACAGCACGAACGACTCCACACCCAAGAGACGGGTCAGTCCTTCCCAGACCAGGATCACCGTCAGAAAAGCAATGAAGGCGGGGAGGTAGCGGCGGAGCAGACGACCCGGCGAGGATCTCCGGCCGATAGTGGGGAGGTCTCCCTCGAATGAAGCGAAGACGTCGGTCTCCGGTGTCTCCCGGATCAGGTCGTCACGTTCGGTCACAGAGCACCCCCTCCCTTCTCTCCTTTGCGTAACGCCTCCCTGACCTCGATCACCAGATCGAAGTACTTCGACTGCTCGCGGGTGTCCTGATCGCGCTGGCGCGGGAGGTCGACGACGATCTCGTCGCTGATGTGCCCGGGTCGGGGAGACATCACCACCACCCTGGTGGAGAGGAACACCGCCTCGGGGATGGAATGGGTGACGAACACGACACTGGTGCCGGTTTCCCGCCAAACCCGCAACACCTCCTGCTGCATCGCCTCCCGGGTCATCTCGTCGAGGGCGCCGAACGGCTCGTCCATGAGCAGGAGGGAAGGTCGGAAGGCGAGGGCCCGTGCGATCGCCACCCTCTGCTGCATGCCGCCGGACAGCTGCCATGGGAAGTGGTCGGCGAAGGCGTCGAGCTGGACCAGATCGAGCATCTCCCTGGCCCGGGCCGGGCGCTCCTCTGAGGGGAAGTCCATGATCTCGAGCGGCAACTCGACATTCTTCTGGACACTGCGCCAATCGAGCAGGGTGGCCGACTGGAAGACGATCCCGTAATCACGGTCGAGACGTGCCTGCCCGGGCGTCTTCCCGTTGACCACCAGGGTCCCGGTCGTGGGACTGACGAGGTCCCCGATGAGACGCAGCAGTGTGGACTTGCCACATCCCGAGGGCCCGATCAACGATATGAAGTCACCCTGGTGGATCTGGAGATCGATGCCACTGAGGGCCACGATCTGACCGTCTCCGGTCCCGAATGTCTTGCCGACACCCCTCGCTTCGACCACGGAGGAGCTCACGTGATCAACCTTCGGTTGGCCTGGACCCAACGGTGCTCGACGGCAGTGACCAGGCCGACGAAGGCGATGCCGGCCAGTCCGGCGATGAGCACGGCGGCGAACAGCTTCTCCGGCGCTGCGGTGAATTGCTGGGAGAACTGGAGCAGATCCCGCCCCAGACCGCCGCGCAGCCCGGCGGGGAGCTCGCCGACGATGGCGCCGATGACGCTGGCCGCCGCCGACACCTTGAGCGCGGTGAAGATGTAGGGCATCGCCGCCGGCACCTGCAGCTTCCACAAGGTCTCGTTGCCGGTGCTGGCGTAGCTCCGCATCAGCTCCATTGCGGTCGGCTGCGGGGAGCGGAGCCCGCGCAGCGTGTTGATGGCGACCGGGAAGAAGGTGAGATAGGCGGCGATCAACGAGACGCTCAGCCATTGCGGCAGGTCGATCCTTCCCCCCCACACCACCACCATCGGGGCGATGGCGATGATGGGGACGGTCTGGGAGGCGACGACGTATGGCATGAAGGCGCGCTCCGCCATCGTCGACCTCACGAAGAGCACCCCCAGGCCAAAACCGACAGCACCACCGATCAGGAACCCGACAAACGCCTCACGCAGGGTCATAAGAGCGGCTTTCAGCTCGACGAGGATGAATGGGGGGCCGTTCCGCTGCGCGGGGCGTAACAGAGTGAGGAAGATGTCCCAGGTGTGGGGCATGGTCCGGTCGTCGGGTGAGACCGGGTTCTCCCAGCCCATCGCGGTCCAGATCAGCTTGTACCCCTCCCACAGGAGGACGAAAGCCACCACCACTGCCAGGATCGAGAGCCCGGTCCGGGCTATCCGTCGATTGGCTCCTCCCATGGCGGCCGGACTCTAACGACGCTCCTTCGCGCCGGACTCTCAGTGACCGACCGAGCGCGGCTCGTCGCTGGGGTCGGGCAGCCCGGTGGGTGGGACGTCGACTGTGCGTGTCCGGTCCAATCTCATGGCCATCGGCAGGAAGAGCATGGCGAAGAGAGCCAGGGCCAGACCGGCGTAGATCAAAGTCCGTTGCACCCCGAACACACCGGCGAAGAACGGGGCGATCGCCAGGGGGAGGAGATGGCCCACCTCGGAGTGCACCTGGGTGACGCCGGTGATCCTCCCCATCAGGGCCTCGGGCGTGTTGAGCTGGATCAGGGTGCGAAGCAGTGGCGCCATGATGCCGATGAGGAGGCCCCAGAACACCCCGGCGACCACGACCACCCTGAGCCGATCTGTCCCGACGTACGCCAGCACCCCCAGCGCGTTCATGGCGACGATCAGGACCAGGGACCGGGCGTTGCGGAATCGGGCTGGGAGACGAGAGGCGATCACGGTCCCGGCAACGAGACCGAGCCCGAAGATCGAGTTGACCCACCCGAGCGTCTCGGGCTCCACCTGGAGGATGTCCCGGTAGAACAGTGGCTCCAGGGCGCTGAAGGTGCCGAAGAGGACCCACACCGAGGATCCCAGCCAGATGTAGAAGCGCAGCCGATGATGCCCGTAGGCGTACGAGAAGCCCTCCCGCAGCTCGCGAAAGCCCTCCTTCTCCCTGTTCTCTCGCGCCATCTCCCGGACTCTGACCGGGATGATGACCAGCGCCGCCACAGCCGATGTGGCGGCATCGAGAACGAAGATCCCATCGAGTCCCGTCGAGCCGGCGATGATCGCCCCGAGGGCAGGGCCAACCACGAAGGCAGCCCAGGAGGCGCCTTCGATGTAGCCGTTGATGCGGGCCAGACGGTCCGGGTTGTCGGTGAGAAAGGGCCCGAAGGCAGAGATGGCGGTGTAGACCGGCATACCGACCAGGCCGAGCAGAAACGTCGAGACGACCAGCCCCGGGATGGTCTCAGGGATCATCATCCCCAGAGCCACCGGGATGAACAGGATCTCGCCGGCGATGAGGACCCGGCGAGGGTCGAAACGGTCGACCAGGACGCCGGCGATCGCCGAGCCGATCAGCGAGGCAACGCCGAGAGATGCCATGACGGCGGCCACCCCGGCCGCGGTCGCTTCCATCTCGAAGGCGGCTTTGCCCCAGATGCCCACGAAGAAGGCGGCCTCACCGCCGGTCCGGGAGATGAACCTGGCCAGGACCACCCGTCTGACATCCCTGTCGGCCCACATGCGGCGAGACGGTACCGGGCGTGCCCCCGCCCGAATCCCGCAATCTCCAGAGCGCACCTGGGCAAGAATGAAAGGAATGCGCACCATCTCCAACGAGGAGCGGCGGGCCCGGCTCGGGGCCAGGCACAGCCTCGCCGTCAGCGTGTCCGACGTCGTCCAGGCCGCAGGTTCGGTCGTGGCGCTTCATTCCTCCGACCCGGTCACCGTCTATCTGTCGGCCCGGGCCCGTGTCCCCGGCTTCAAACAGGGGGATCTCGAGCACGCTCTCTACGAGCAGAAGTCGCTAGCCCGGATCCTGGCCATGCGTCGAACGATGTTCGTAGTCCCGGTGGAGATGGCACCGATGTTGCACAACTCTTCGGCAGTCCTGTTGGTAGGGCCGGAGCGGCGTCGTCTGGAGAAATTGGTCGAGGAGCACGGGATATCGGACGATGGCGCGACTTGGGTCGCCACTGTCTCCGAGAGGACCTTCGCCGCCCTGAAGAAGAGGGGCGAGGCAGTGGCCACCGAACTGACGAAGGATGTCCCCGATCTCGTGAACAAGATCACGTTCTACCGGAAGGACGGGTCGATCCTGGCCACAGTCGGGATGTCGACCAGGATCCTCTTCCTGCTCGCCACCGAGGGACGCATCATCCGCGGCCGGCCCAAGGGGACCTGGGTGAGCAGCATGTACCGCTGGGCACCGATGGACGCCTGGCTCGGGGCACCGATGCCCGAGATCCCCAGGGCGGAGGCCCAGGCCGAAGTCCTTCGCAAATGGCTTGCCGCTTTCGGTCCGGGAACCGAGCTAGACATGAAATGGTGGACCGGATGGCCCGTGACGCAGGTGAGGGCGGCCCTCACCGCGGTCGGAGCAGTCGAGGTCGGGCTGGAGGTGGGCACCGGGTATGTCCTCCCCGACGATGTCGAGCCGGCCGGGGCCCCCGAGTCATGGGTCGCCCTGCTCCCCTCCCTCGATCCGACCACGATGGGCTGGAAGGAGCGTGAGTGGTATCTGGGGCCTCATGCGCCCCGATTGTTCGACCGAAACGGCAACGCCGGACAGACCATCTGGGTCGACGGGAGGATCGTCGGCGGCTGGGGGCAGACCAAGACTGCCCAGGTCCGGACCGCCCTGCTCGAGGACGTAGGCAAGGAAACCGCCACGGAGGTCGAGCGTCAGGCCGGTGAGCTCGAGACCTGGCTCGAAGACAAGCCGGTCATACCGCGCTTTGCCGCACCCCTCGACAGAGAGTTATCCGCCCGCTGAGGCTCCTCATCCGTGCATAGGGTGGTGACATGACAGCCCGGTTCCCGCACGAGGTCGCTCCATGACGTCGTTGGCGGAGACGATGCGCGCCGATCTTGCGCAAGCCCTTCGGGAGCGTGACATGACGAGGGTCAAGGTGCTCCGCACCACCCTGGCCGCGATCGGGAACGCCGAGGCTGTCGAGGGTGTGTCATCGGTGGAGGGAGTCGTGGGATACGGCGACGTCAGTCGTCGCTCGCTCACCGATGAAGACGTCGTCGGGATCGTCGCCGGGGAGGTCGAGGAATGGGAGAGCGCCCTGGCGGAGTACTCGAGCATCGGTCAGGAGCAGAGGGCGGAGGGGCTCAGACGTGAGCTGCAGATCCTGCGCGGCTATCTCGGCGACGGATGATCACACGGGAACGGGTAGTGGCTGTTTGAAGCGTCCCGCCGGGACCGGAGCGCCCACCCTGACCAGGGCGAGATGCCACGACGGTGATGACCCGAGCGCCCAGCGGAGCCCTGCTGCAACCGCCCTCCCGGCCAGGATCGCTCCCGGAGCCCTGGTGAGCTCGAGGATGTCCCTGATGCGGGGCGGGACGGTGGCGACCGCAGCCTCCATGATGAGCTTGTATCCCAGCTTCAGGCTTTCTTCGAGGGGCGGGTCGACCAGGAAGTCGACAGCGTCCCTCATCTCGGGTGAGGACGCCGGCCCGGGATGACCTTCTATCCAGGTGCTCAGCTCGCGGGCGGTGGTCGGCATCGGATCGGCATCGAGCAGGGCACCCACCTCAGTCTGCTCGGTGACGAATCGATCGGCCTCGGCAGGGGCGAGCCGATCAATCCCAAAGGTTTGGTTGGCCACCAGAAAGGAATCGGTGAGGGCGTTGTGGACCCATGCGGAGTAACCCGGGTCGTCGGCGTCGTATTCGATGCCACGGCTGGACACTCCTGACACGACCCGATGGACACGACGCACCTGGGCGATGGCCTTCTCCACTTCCGGCATTGCCCCGTAGGTGGTGGCTGTGACGTAGGCGGAGGTGCGGGAGAGTCGGCCGAGCGGATCCTCCCGGTAGCGGGAGTGATCGCCGACGCCGGCCACTACCTCGGGATGCGCCGCCTGGATGAGGAGGGCGCGGATCCCCCCGATGAAAGACGCCGGGTCACCGATCACACGCCAGGAGATCGAGCCGGGGCCGAACAGACCAGGATCACCCCGATACTCCAGGCTGTGGGCCAAGGGGTAGGGAGCGTGACGGAACGGGGAGGTAGCCGCCGAGGCGATATCGGCACGCAGACCCTCTATCAGGCCGCTGATCCGCCCCGGCAACATGTCAACGATGGACGTCGCTCCCATGCCTCGCCGCCAGATCGACGGAGGTCTGCTCCCGAGCCCCGTCGGGTGGGACGACATGGACCTTACCGCTCGTCTCGTCGAGCTCGATCCCGACCTCGTCGGGTGCGATCTCCAGGCGGCGTTGCTCCTCGATCCGATGTTCGGCAGCAGGGTTGAGCAGGACCTCGAATTCGGCCATGGCGTTGCCCAGGGCGATCCCGTAGCCCTTTCTCGGAGTTTCCGCCTTACGGCTCATCACACTGAAGCTACCGGGGCGCCGGCACAACCCGGGTCGATCAGCTTTCCGTCTTACGCCGGCGGTGGTCGAGACCGGAGAGGATCGAGTATGCGACGACCAGCCCGAGCACCACGATCCAGCCCCAGGAGGCCTCGATCATCTCGACCGCCATGTTGTAGTCCGCCTGGAGGTCCACCCCGTTGAGGTGGGTGACACCCTGCACCTCGCCGTAGATATCTCCCTGGAAGTTGGCTTGTAGACCCCGGGCAGCGAGCCGCAAGGCGCCGCCCTCAGGGGTCCCGCCACCGCCGGAGCCGTCGGCACCGCCTGAGGCGAGCGTGGTGGTCGTGGTAGTCGATGTCGAGGTCGACGACGTCGACGTTCCACCTGACGCCTGGCTGGTGCTTGTGGTCGACGAAAGGCTCGTGGTGGTGGTGGTATCGCCGCCATCCCCATCATCCTCATGCGTGGTGGTCTCTGGCTGAGTGGTCGGGGTTGCGCCGGGTGCTCGGGTTGTGGTGGTCGTCGCAGCCGTCGTCGTGGTGGTGGTCGGGCCAGTGATCGTGGTGGTGGTCGGGGCAGTGGTGGTCGTCGTGATGGTCGGCTCGGCCGTTGACCCGTAGATCTCGACGTTGTCGAGGTAGACCTCGCTGCTGAGCAGGAGCCCGGAGAAGAGGAATCGCAGCTGGAAGTCCTCGGAGCGGAAGCCACTGATGTCGAGGTTCGGGCTGACGTCAACCGCGGCTCCCAGCTGGTATTCGGCGACCGTCGTCCAACTCCCGCCGGACGTCACCTGCACCTCCAGCTCCGAGGCGAGCAGCGAGGCAGTGGCATGGAGATCGAAGCGAAGGGCCAGATCCTCGAACCCGCTGGTGTCGGCGGCGCGTCGGGCCCCGATCGGGCCCAGGAGCGTGGTCAGTGCCCCGATCCAGATGCAGTTGCCCGACGGGCAGTTGCCCGAGGAGACCACACGCACGTTCCCCTTCTTCTCGTCCCCGTCGTCGTTGATCTCACTCCATGGGCCCGGCCATGGCAGCGATCCGTCCGAGCCTCCCCAGCCGATCGAGGTGAACTTGTCCCGGTACTTCTCGGTCCCCGAGGCAGACGCGGTCATCGGGAGGATGAGGAGACCGATGACTACGAGAGACGCGACGAACCGTCTCACGCCGACATGGCCCGGATGAGCTGGGCCACCGGCACGTCGTCGTGGGCTTCGGCCGGTTGCTCCGCCCCGGCGAGCAGGGGCAGCGTCACGATGAAATAGCTCTTCTGGGAGAAGCGCTGGTAGACCAGCTTCCCGCCGATCAGCGCCGTGAGACGTGATGCCACGCCCAAGCCGAGACCCAGAGTCCCGGTCATCAGAGTCGCCCGCCCGTTGTGGATGAAGGTGTCGAACAGGTTCTCGAGCCGGTCGTCGGGCACTCCAGCCCCGTCGTCCCATACTTCGATGTCCACCACACCCTCGCCGACCGAAACCTCGATGCCGACGTTGGGGCCACCATGACGTGCCGCGTTCGAGATCAGGTTTATCAGGACGTGACGGAGTCGGGCCGCGTCGGTGGACACCACGGCATCGCCGCCGGCGCGTCTCACCGTCATTCCGGCACGCTCGAAGGGGAGCATGGCCGAGTCGATGACTTCGGCGACGTGAGTCGGGCTCATCTCGATCTGGATGCCCGTGCTCTCGAGGCGGGCCACAGCGAGTAGGTCGTCCACCATGCGCGTCATCTCGGCAGCCTCGTTTGCGATGATCCGGGACAACTCGACTGCCGTGCTCGTGTCCTCGGCTCCGCCATCCGTGAGGACCTCGGCGAATCCGTAGATCGATGTGAGCGGAGTGCGAAGCTCGTGAGAGAGGCCGGCGATGAACTCGTCCTTGGCGCGGCCGATCTCACGCTCTTTCTCCAGCTCGAGGTCGACCTTGAGCCGGAGCTCACGCATCTGCCGGCGTGCGATGGATCGGTAGATCAGGACCGCCGAGCCGGGAATGGCGAGCATGAGGAAGAACTGGATCAGCTCGTTGGTGCGGCGGGACCCCACGGTGTTGGCGTCGATCCGGGACTGGATCTCGGCCTGCTCGTCCTGGAGGGTGTCGACCAGCTCGGTGTAGATCGGCTCGCCATCGTCCACGAGGATGGACTTGGCCTCGTCGAAGTGGCCGGCCTCCAGAGCGACCAGGGTTTGGTCGATCGTGGCCAGGAAATCGGTGAGTGGGGCTTCCGACACGGTCGAGGCCGAGAGCCCCTGGAGCTGGGCGAGACGATCGCGCGCGTCTGCGGCCTCGGACATGGCCGCGTCGAGATCTTCGGCCGTGACGAGGTCGGTGGCGGCGAGCTCGGTGAAGGTCGTCGCCTGCACCACCGCGGCCCGGGTCAGGGCTGCAGTGCCGAGGGTGGCATTGGCCCTATGCAATTCCTCTGCATTGCCCGCCACCTTGGATGCCCCCACCGAGTTGGCGAAGGCGAGACCCAGCACCACCACGACCAAGAGCAGGGTGGCTCCGATGGCGGCACCCACCGCTCGGCGTCGTGCCTTTGGACTGAGTGAGCGGTCCGTCCCCATCCAAGCGTTATCGGAATTCGCGGCCTTTTTTCTTTAGGGACGGGAGGGCTTGTTCCACACCCGCCGTTTCCGTGGGCAGGAACGCCGAATCCTCCTCCTCGTCACGTCGACCCAAATCTCGTCAGCCGATGATTTCGGAAAATTCTTCGACATCCATCACGTGGGGGTGGTTCTTGTCGGGGGCGGGTTGTACGCTACGAACATATGTTCGATACGGAGACACCCTTCGATTTGCTCCAGTCGGATGTTGTCCGGCCGGTTCGGGTTTCTGATCCGCTGATAGCCGACCTGGGCTGGCTGCCCCCGGGGGTGATGCTCTCTTCAGCCTTGGCCTCGGTGGACCGGTCCCGGATCTCGGGTCATGACCTGGTTTCTGTCTTGAAG
>JAICNB010000016.1 GCA_025928935.1 Acidimicrobiia bacterium | reverse complement strand
CGAGTAGCCGACGCTGAGCAGGACCGGTACGTCGCGTTCCCGCGCCTCGGCGAAGGCCTCATCACCCCATTCGTGCCAGTCGACCGGGTTGTCCTTGTGTTGGAGGAGGTACGGAGATGTGGCGTGGGCGAGACGGTTGGGCACGCCATCACGCTAGGCCCGGGGCCGAACTCCCCGACGCGCCAACCAGGAGCCGGTCACGATGTCGGTCAGCTCGTCGAGCTCGAGCAACTCGAGCCAGGCCCAAACCGACACCTTGACCTTGAAGGTGTCGACCCGGAAAAAGGTGTCGCGGCGGTCCGCCAGCAGGTTCTCGGTGTGCGGGTCCTGGGTCCAGAACTGGAGGATCTCGGTCCCGTCCTCGTCCCAACGGAGTCGGGCGAAGTGATGACGGCCGACGTCGAACGTTGGCGAGCCGTCGGACGCGACACCGGATTTTGCCCCGGTCAAACCTGCAGCGATCCTCTCGACATCTCGCCATGTGGCCACGCCGAGAACGTACTCGGGGCGGCGAGATGCGTCCCCACGGTGGATAATGTCGGTGGCGATGACCGACAGCGACATTCAGGCCCTCTACCTTTCGGCGGAGCAGCGCTGGATGCAGGGCTGGTTGGCCGGCCCGACCCTCGAGGGGAACCCCCTCCGCCGTGGTGACAAAGCACCCGACGTCGAAGTCCTCGATGCCGACGGCAACCCCATCTCGCTCGCCAGTGTGTGGGCCGAGCAGCCCGCTCTGGCCCTGCTCTGGAGACACCTGGGATGCGGTTGCGGGATGGAAAGGGCGGAGCGACTCAGGGAAGAGCACCTCGACTACGCAGAATCGGGTCTGAACGTGGTGATCGTGGCCCCCGCCGAGGTCGAGCGGGTAGCAGTCTACAAGGAGCGAAACGCGATCCCGGTTCCCATCCTCGCCGACCCCGGATACGCCGCCCACAAGGCATTCGGCCTCGGGCACTGGTCGCTGGAACAGGCCCTTTACGACGCCCCTGATGAGTTCTGCGACCTCAGGGAGGACACGGGGCGTCAATTCCAGGACGAGCGAAAGGCTCAGGGTCGCCGCCTGGTCGATGACCCCTGGATGCAATCCGGGGAGTTCGTGGTCGCCACGGATGGGATGATCCGCGTCGCCTATCTGTACAACTACTGCGCCGATTATCCAGACCCCCGTGTGTTCACCACCGCCGGACGGCTCCTGGTCTGAGAACGGATAGATGAAAACGCTGCTGCTGATGCGGCACGCCAAGTCCGACTGGGAGGCCGAGTACGGGTCGGACCACGACCGTCCACTGAACCACCGGGGTGCCAAGAGCGCGCGGCTGATGGGGAGAGTGCTGGCCGATCAAGGGCTCATCCCCGATCGCGTGACCAGCTCCACGGCCTTGCGGGCCAGGAGAACCGCCGAGCTGGCCATCGAGTCAGGCAATTGGGACGCAGAGCTCGTCCTGGACCGAGCGCTTTACGACGAGGGCCCGAGGGGGGTGCTCGACGTAGCTGCGTCCGCACCCGACGTGCCCCGTCTCATGCTGGTCGGGCATCAGCCGACGTGGTCGATGCTGGTCGCCGCGCTGACCGGGGAGAGGGTGGAGATGAAGACTGCAACTGTGGCCGTGGTCGCTCTCGATATCGCCACGTGGGCCGAACTGCCTGGGGCGACCGGGGCGATGACCCGGGTGCTGCAGCCACGGGACTACGACCCTGGTCGTTGACCTTCTGACGAGGCGCTAGCGGGCGTCGATCTCGGCCATCCGCGCCCGGACCAGTGTCTCGACCAAATCGGGGGGCAGGGGCCGGTCGGGTTGGAACCGCACCGTGCCCTTGGCCAGGTCATAACCCTCCAGCTGGGCTCGATGCGCCTCGATGACCTGTGGGCTCTGGACGTAGAGGGCACAGTGCTTGCTCGTCGCCCCATAAGAGACGAGTGGCCTCTTCTTGTAGTAGAAGGCGGGGACGCCGTAACCGATGCGCTCTTCGAGTCCCGACCCGACCGACTGGATGGCTTTCCGGAGATCGATCAAGGCAGCACGGGTCTGTTCGGGGAGGTCAGCGAGGAACGTCTGCACGTCCGAGGGTGGGCCGGTCATGTCACTCAATCCGGTTAGATGTGGGAACAAGAGGGTACGGGACTGCGTTGTGTCGCATGAATCTCCGTGCGCGCAGGATGGAATATCTGGCGATCACGGTAGAATGATGGCCTCCCCCGACCGCCTTATTGAGCCGCGCCTTGCGCAAAGAGGGGGGTTCACAAACAACCCGCCATGTGTCATAGTTGGGCGTCCGGGAGAACCTTGCCCGACGGGCTTAGGAGGATTTGAACTACATGCCAGCTGCTGAGACGCGTTCCGAGAAAACCGAAAAGCCCCGTATTCGGCTTCATTCGAAGCTGACGGATGAGCGCGGCCGTCTCACGACTGACCTGGTTTCGCAATATCTGACCGCCATCGGCGAGTACGACCTCCTCACCGCCGAGCAGGAAGTCGAGCTGGCCCAGAAGATCGAGGCCGGCGAAGAAGCGGCCGAGAAGCTCGAGAACGGCGAATACAACGGCAAACGCGAGGAGATGGAACTTCGCCGCCTGGCCCGCCGCGGGGCCCAGGCCAAGGACGACTTCCTGACCGCCAACCTCCGTCTGGTCGTCGCCAACGCAAGACGCTACGCCAACACCTCCGGGATCGACTTCCTCGACCTGATCCAGGAGGGGAATCTGGGTCTGATCCGCGCCGTCGAGAAGTTCGACTGGCGCAAGGGGTTCAAGTTCTCCACCTACGCCACGTGGTGGATCCGTCAGGCGATCACACGTGCCATAGCCGACAAATCCCGGACCGTACGCATCCCGGTGCACCTTCATGACACCCTGGCCGCGGTGCGGGCCGCCCAAGCCTCCCTCAAGGCCGAGCTGGGGCGCGACCCACGCCCGGAGGAGATCGCAGAAGAGGCAGGAGTCACCGCGGACAAGGTCGAGCTGGCCCTCAGCGTCGCCGACACCGTCTCCCTGGAGCAGCCCATCGGCGAGGACGGGGCTCAACTCGGTGACTTCATCGAGGATGAGGATGCCGCCGATCCGGTGCAGATGACCGAAGAGATGGACGTCGCCAACTCGCTGCGAGTCTCGATCGAGCGCCTTCCCGAGCGCGAGGGCAGGATTCTCGCCCTTCGTTATGGGTTCTATGACGGTGTCCCCCGGACACTCGAGGAGATCGGGGATGAGTTCAACCTGACCCGTGAGCGGATTCGCCAGCTGGAGAAGCTGGCCCTGTGCCGTCTCCGCCATCCCTCTTTCGGCATCCGCGAAGCAGACCTCGTCTGAGAGATCCGGCGCCGAATAACGTGGTCCCGATGAGACTCGGTGACCTGGTCAGCAATTCGCCCTATGTGTGCGGGCCGGAGACGACGATCCTCGAGGCCGCAGTGGCGATGGAAGGCTCGGATCTGGGGTCCCTCGCCGTGGTGGAAGGACGTGACCTCGTTGGCTTGATCACTGAACGCGACATTCGTCGTTCGGTGGCCGAAGACGTCGACCTCGCCACGGCCGTGTCATCGATCATGAGCTCCGATCCGGACACGTTCGATCCGGATCTCGACGTCTGGGATGCGGCCGCATGGATCGCGGAATCCGGCTATCGACATCTCCCGGTCGTCGACGACGAGGGTGTGCTGCTCGGAGTGGTGTCGGTCCGGGACCTGCTCAAAGCGCTGGTCGAAACGGTCTGAAGCGACTCCCGGGTTCTCAGCCGGTCGGCACCCAGACCAGCTTGAGCTCCGCGACTCTCACATCCGTCTTCTCGAGAGGGATCTCCACTTCCTCGATCCCCATCTTCGCGGCGAACTCGTCTTCCAGGTCGGCCACCTCGTCTTCCAGATCTGCCTTGAGCTCTTCCAGTTCGGCTTGCTCCTCGGCGAGGGCGACTCGCGCGTTCTCGGCCCTGGCTCGCGCCTCACTGCTCGCGGAGCGACGCCGCGCCGCCTGACCCAGGGGGTTGGACCTCTTGCCCTTCCCGAGCAGCATCCCGATCAGGTCGCCGGCGCCGGACATGAGCTCTTCGGTCTGCTTCGAGCCGGCAGCTGCCTCTGTGTCGGCGACACGGTTCTCAGCCTTGGAGAGCGCAGCCTGCGCCCGCTCCAGGCGGGCGCCGTGCTTGCCCCGGAGCTTGGCGATGGCCTCATCGACCGCCTGTTCCGCCGCGGCAGTGACCCGTGTCTCGAAGTCCTCTCGGGTCTCCCCCGGACGGGAGAAGAGATCGAGTGCTTCGTTCCTGTACACGGTGACCTTCCGCGACCCGATCAAGTGATTGGTCAGGTCTTTCCCCAGGTTCGTCCAGTACGTCTTGGTGTCGATCTCGACGTCAGGGAGGGCATAGGTGGCCGATGCCGGCGTCTCGGCCCGAAAGTCACGTGGGTCGTGGTCGACCTCTTTGATCGCCTCCGGGGTGAGTACCGGCCCGAGCGGGAAGACGACAGCCTCGAACACCTCCTGATGGTTGATCGCCGCGTTGGCGTCGTCGTACAGCAGATTGACCGTTGCCGCGACGGCCGGCCGGTAGTAGGTGGCGCTCGGGTCCACCCCCACTTCGCCTGCCCAGGTCGCGGCGGGATCGAGGAAGACGGACACCACCCCGTCCGCGACCTCGGGTTGGATCGGCACTGCATCGGCCCCAGGCTCGGGAGTAACGGGGTCAGAAGAAGGCACGAGCGTCGTTGACGGGGCAGCCGCGGGTGCGGCAACTTCGTCCGGCTCCGTCGTCTCGGTCGGAGGCCCCTCTTCTGTAGGAGCCGCCGACACCGGCGCGGTTCCAGTCGCGGCGACAGCCCCGTTCTTCTCGGCGGCCGTCTTCTTGTCAGCCATCAAGGTCGAGACCCGTTCTCGGGTCAGCGGGCCGGCCAGATAAGAAATTGCGAACCTCGACCCGAACAAGGTCGGCTCGGATGCCCTGACCGATGCCATCACGAACTGACGCTTCTCCAGGTCGGAGATCTGCTTGTCGACAACGTCCACGTCGACCTCGCCGGTTGCGCTGTCGATTCCCTCCAGGATCCTCTTCTTGTCGTTCTCGGTCCGAAGACGGCCCACCATCCACGTCGCAGCATTGGACATGGCCTTGTAGTCGAGGTCCACCGGGTTCTGGGTGGAGAGTATGAGGCCCACCCCATGGGCCCTGGCCTGCTTGAGGATGGTGAGGATCGGCTTCTTCGAAGGTGGCTCGGCGGTGGGGGGCACGTATCCGAACACCTCATCCATGTAGACGAGTGCTCGCAGGTCAGAGGTCCCCGGCTGGGTGCGGAACCAGGAGACCACTTTCGAGAACAGCAGCGTCACCACGAACATTCGCTCGGCGTCCGATAGATGGCTCAGGTACACGATCGCCGCCTTGGCCTTGTCACCACCGGTGAGCATCTGGCCGACGTCGAGGGGAGCGCCCTCGAGCCACGCCGCGAACGACGGGGAGGCGAGGAGGCCGTTGAGCCTCATGGCCAATGCCATGCGATCCTTTTCCGGGAAGAAGGTGTCCACATCGAAGACCCCGAGCTTGCGGAACGGCGGCTTCGGCATTTGGCCAACCAGTGTGGCCAGATCGAGATCCCGGCCCTCGCGCCAGAAGCTCTCGATGATGGTGCTGAGGAGAATGTGCTCCGGGCCGGACACCGGATCTGACTCGACGCCGGCCAGTGAGAGCAGCGACGACACGAACGCCTCGATCTCGTCCTTGATCAGCTCCCCCTGGGTATCCCAGTCCAGCGCCGGGGCCTTCATCGAGCCGAGGACGTTGAGACCGATCCCGGCCCCGGAGCCGGGGGTGTAGATCGTCATGTCCGAGCCGTCGCGGAGCTGCCTCATTCGCTCCGGGGTGATCCCGGCGGCGGCGAGGCCGTCCTTCCACGAATCGGCGGTGTCTGCCGCCAGCTGATCCGGGGTCACTCCTCGACGCTCAGCCTCGGCCTCGTCCACCCACGGTCTGAAGTCGGAGGCGGCGAGATCAGGGAAGTTGAGCAGCAGGTTCCCCATGTCCCCCTTCGGGTCGAAGATGAAGCAGGGAATCCCGCTGAGAAGTGCCTCCTCCAGGATCGTGACAGCGAGGCCGGTCTTGCCCGACCCGGTCATCCCGACAACGGCTCCGTGGGTGGTGAAGTCGGCGCTGTCGAAGACGAAGGGCTCTTTGGGCGCTTCGATCTCGAAACCTATGAACAGGTGGCCCTTTTCGACGTCCATCGGCGCAAATATATGGGATCGGGGCCGGGGTAGAACAGGGCCCTAGACCTCGGGTGGAGGTCGGTAGTGGCCGGTGGTGAACTTCCCGTTCTCCACCTCCACCACCCAGATCGAGCCTTTGGAGCAGTAGAAGCGTGACTCCAGGCTCAGACCAGCCCACATCATGCGGTTGATCAGGGCGGGAATCACGTCGCCATGAGAGGAGATGACCGCGTTGGCGCCCACCAACCCGTCCACCAACAAATAGGTGGCGTCGAGGTCGGGCTCTTCGGCCAGGAGGGGTGTGGTCTCGATCGGCGCCCCGACCACCTTGGCGAGCGGCTTGACCGTCTGGACACAACGCTCGTATGGGCTGGACAGGATGCGCTCGATCCCGGCCTCTGCCAGGGAGGCGGCGATCGCCTCGGACTCGCGCCACCCCTTCTTGGTGAGCGACCGATTCTCGTCGTGGCCCTGCCACTTGGCCCTTTCGCCGGCGGTGGCGTGCCGGAGCAGGTACAGCGTGCCGGTCTGCGAGAGGCTCTTGAGGTCAGTGCCGGAGATCAGCTCGCGGTCCTGTTCGTAGGTGAGACGTTTCATCGCCCTCGATCTCGACACCCATTCGATCGCGTCGACCTCGGAGTTCTTCTTGAAGGGCTTGCTGCGGGGGAGCGGGCGCATGGCGAACCAGCTCACCTCCTTGACACCCCCCGACACCCGGTAGCGAGTGGTCCCGAGTGAGGCGACGACGCGACAGTGTGCTCCCGTTTCCTCG
The DNA here is from genome assembly GCA_025928935.1 of Acidimicrobiia bacterium. Taxonomy (GTDB): domain Bacteria; phylum Actinomycetota; class Acidimicrobiia; order Spongiisociales; family ZC4RG35; genus JARDZU01. The sequence goes on along the minus strand of JAICNB010000016.1, from coordinate 40,306 downwards.
AGGACCTCCCGGATCGCAGTCTCCTCAGGGCTCTCCGTCCCGTCGGCCTTGCCCTTGGGGAGGGTCCAGTCGTCGTACCGGGGACGGTGGGCGACCAGGATCCGGAGCTTGCCCTTGGGTGTCTTGCGAAAGACGACACCCCCGGCGGCTCTGACGAGTCGTGTCACGGCGGGGACTTTAGATGCGGCTGCTCCTCGTGATCGGCCGGGTCATTTCGTCATCGGGGCCGCGGGCGGTGAGGTCGATGCTCACCGACCCACAGGCGACGCAGACACGGCGAACGATCCCGGCCCCGACATTCTGCGGGGTATCGAATCGATGGCTCCCCCGGCGACAGGAAGAGCGGCGGTGGGCCGTGGGGATGTCCTTGGCTCGAAGATGGGTCATGAGCGATCCAGAGGATCACCGCCGGAGACCTGAAGTCAAGGATCGTCCCTGGCAGGCATCAACTGACTAGTCAGCTCTCGGTCACGATTCGGTCCACGCCCTCGTCGACGGTCTCGACCCAGAAGACATCGCCTTCGAAGGCGCCCGAGTCGACCATGGCCCGGGCTAGAGCCTTCCACCCCGACCCCACGGCGACGCTGATCCGGGGTCGCGCCCCGGCCGTCCGCAGGATGTGATTGGTGTTCCACGAGATCAAAAGCTCGGCGGCGGTCCCGATCGATCCGGGCAGGGCGAGGGTGGCAGTCGACCTCTCCATCATGATGTCGATCCGGTTGGCCAGGGAGGTCGCCTCGATGACTTCGGCGACGAACGGGTTGGCGCCGACCCGGCCCGGGAACAGATCTGGGGCGGTGACCCCGATGACATGGCCGCCTGCATCGGCCGCGCCGCTGGAGGCCGCCTCCATCGTTCCTCCGTAGCCACCGGTGACGACGGCATACCCGGCGTCGGCCAGGAGGCCTCCGGCGCGTCGGGCGTCCTCCCATTCGGTCGAGCCGGGCACGGTCTGCGACGAGCCGAACACGGCCACGGCGCCTTGCATGATCATCGGGTCAGGGTCTCCATGATCCCTGCCGTCACCCTCTCGGCGTCGATCAGCGCATGCTTCTCGATGGCGAACTGGGGCCAGGGCACATCGAAGCCCGTGATCCGCACGATCGGTGCCTGCAGGTCGTACATCGCCTTTTCGGCCACTTCCGCGGCGACTTCGGCGGCAACTCCCGCCGACCGCTGCGGCTCCTGGACGAGTAGGAGCCGGCCCGTCTTCCTGACGGAGCCGAGCACGGTCTCACGATCCCAGGGGAAGAGGGTGCGGAGATCGATCACCTCGACGGAAGCGTCGACCGCCCCCGCCGCCTGCAACGCCACCGGCACCATGCCGCCGTATGTCACCAAGGTCAGGTCTTCCCCTTCCTGTCTCACCCGGGCCCGCCCGATGGGCAGGGTGTAGTGGCTGGTGGGCACCTCCTCCCGGCTTGCCCGATAGAGCACCTTGGGCTCGAGGAAGATCACGGGGTCGTGCCCGGTCAGTGCCGATGCGAGGAGCCCTTTGGCATCGACAGCAGTGGAGGGGCACACCACGACGAGCCCGGGGGCATGCACGAAATAAGCTTCCGGGGAGTCGCAGTGGTGCTCGTGGGCGCCGATCCCTGCCCCGTTGGGGAATCTGACCACGACCGGCACCTCGGAGGTGCCCCGCGTGCGGAAGCGATATCTGCCGAGGTGGCTGACGATTTGATCGAAGGCGGGGTAGACGAATCCGTCGAACTGGATCTCTGCGACGGGACGGGCCCCGGCCAGCGCCATGCCCACGGCGGTCCCGACGATCCCCGACTCGTTGAGGGGTGTGTCGATCACGCGATCCTCGCCGTAGCGGGCCTGCAGGCCCTCGGTGATTCGAAAGACCCCGCCGCTGAGCCCGACATCCTCGCCCAATACGAGGACGCTGGGGTCACGGTCCATCGCCTCGTCGAGGGCGGCGTTGATCGCCTCGGCCATGGTCATGTAACTGGTCGGGCCGGACGGCGTGTGGTCGTCTCCAATCGACCAGAGCTCCTCGTCCTCGAACGTCGTCGGGGCCTCCCCGTGTGACTCCTGCATCGAGTGGAGTTGCTCCACGACGTGGCGCGGGATCTTGTGGAACCCGTGACGCACCGCGTCCTCCCGATCCGGCAGAGGCTCGGCCTCGATCCCGGCGATGGCGGCGGCCACGAGGTCCGACGTCTCCATCTGCACCTTCTCGCCGACCGCCTCGTCCCACTCGCCGCGTTCCTGGAGAAACCCCTGCAGGCGGTCGATCGGGTCTCGCCGGCGCCACAAGTCCTCTTCCTCACGTGTCCGGTAGAGGGTGGGGTCGTCGGCTGTGGCATGAGGCCCGTAGCGGTAGGTCATCGCCTCGACCAGGGTCGGGCCACCCACGTTTCGCGCCTTTTCTATTGCCTGCCTTGTCGCCAGGTACATCGCAACGACGTCCATGCCGTCGACTCGAATCCCCTCGAAGCCGTAGGCCGCGGCCTTCTGGGCGATTGTCTCGGAGGCGGTCTGCTTGTCATAGGGCACCGAGATGGCATAGAGGTTGTTGGCGCAGATGAAGACGGTTGGCGTCTGCCACACGCCGGCGAAGTTCATCCCGGAGTGGAAGTCCACCTCCGAGGTCGCCCCATCCCCGAAGTACACGGCCGTGACGGTGTTCTCTCCACGCAGCTTGGTCACGTAGGAATATCCGACAGCGTGGGGCAACTGGGTGGCGATGGGGACGGTCACGATGGCGGTGCGGTACTTCTCCATGTCCCATCGGGCGTTGGGCAGGCCCTTCCAATAGGCGAGGAGCACATCGATGGGAAGACCCCGCGCCACCTGGACGCCGTGCTCCCGGTAAGAGGGGAAGACGTAGTCGCCCGGGTCCAGGGCCAGCGCCGAGCCGATCTGCACCGCTTCCTGGCCCTCCAACATGGCGTAGGTCCCGATTCTCCCTTGACGCTGAAGGGCGAGCATGCGCCGATCGAGCTCCCGGGAGAGCACCATGTCGCGGTACATCCGCTGATAGAGATCGGGATCGAGCCCGGGGTCCGCGCCAACCAACCGGCCGTCCTGATCGATCACCTGAAGAGTGGTGGCCAATTCCGTCGAACCATAACGAGTGGGGCCGTCTCGAGACCCAGAACCCGGAACCCACAACCCGAAATCCATTACCTTCTAACCCATGCCGACAATCCGGCCCGACGTCGCCGCCATCGGCCCCTACGTCCCGGGCCGGTCGATCGAAGAGGTGGCGGCCGACATCGGGATGGCACCCGGGGAAATCGTCAAACTCGCCTCGAACGAGAGCCCGGACGGGCCTTTTCCAGGTGTGGTCGAGGCTGCGACGAAGGCACTGGCAGAAGCGAGTCGCTACCCGGATGACAACCTCCGTGCTCTGACTGTCGCTCTGTCCGGGTTCCTCGGCGTTCCTGCGGATCATCTCTGGTTCGGCAACGGGAGCGTCGGCCTGATCGGACACATCGCCTCTGCAGTCGGCGGCCCGGGGACGAGTGCGGTCTATGCCTGGCCCTCTTTCATCATGTATCGCATCGCCACTCGTCTGGCCATGAGCGATGCCATCGAGGTCCCGCTCGACGAGGATCACACCCATGACCTTGAAGCCGTGCGGGCGGCGTTGCGCCCGGACACGACGCTCGTCTATCTGTGCAACCCGAACAACCCGACCGGGACCGTCGTCTCCGCGGATGCAGTTTCGGCCTTCATCGATTCGGTCCCCGAACAGACCTTGGTGGTCATCGACGAGGCATATCACGACTATGTGACCGACCAGCGGTACGCCACCGCCGTCCCAGAGGCGCTACGTCGGCCAAACGTCTTGGTGCTGCGGACCTTCTCCAAGATCTTCGCCCTCGCCGGGCACCGCGTCGGGTACGCAGTGGGAAGACCGGAGACGATCCTCGAGTTGCGCAAGGCTCAGCCGCCATTCACGGTTGGCCAGGTGGCCCAGGCAGCCGCTGCTGCGTCGCTGCAGGACAGGGGAGAGCTCGAACGACGCAAGATGGCCAATGAAGCAGCCCGTCACCACCTCCAGGGCGTCCTGGCCGAGCGCTCCCTGCCCCATACCGACAGCCAGGCCAACTTCGTCTACTTCGAGTTGGGATTTGGCGCCGAGGAGGCGGCGGAGCTCTTCACCCGGCGGGGTGTGATCGTGCGGCCCATGTCCGGCGGCTGGCTGAGGGTCACCGTTGGCTCCGAGGAAGAGAACCGCAGGTTCGTCGAGGCGCTGAACCAGATCCTGGATGTCTGATCACAGCTAGGCGGGAATGAGCCGGGAGATCCAGTGATGTAGTGAGCGCCAACCGACCAGAATGTTCGCTTGGGGAGGGCATTGGGCCCCCATCGGTAGGGAGAGGGCTCAGCGCGGATGGACAAACGTCGCATTGGTCACGAGGCGGCCAGGCTGCTGCCGCTCGCGGAAGACGTGCTGCGCCATTATCCGTTCCGCGTCAGGTCGGTGGAGCATCTCGCCACCCATTCCAACGTGCTCTATCGCGTCGTCACCTCGGACGGCTTCCAATGTGTGCTGAGGGTGGGGAGCCCCGAATCGGATTCACGCAAGAACATCGACTACGAGGTCGCCTGGTTGTCCGCTCTCAATCGGGACACCGACCTCGAGGTGGTCTCCCCGATCAGGAACGATTACGGCTCACTCGTCGTCGACGCCAGGGAACCGGATTCGGACAGGACCAGGCCCTGTGTGCTCTTCAGTTGGGTGCCGGGCGCACCCCTGGCCGACGGGGCTGGGAGCTTCGGTTACAGACTCCTGGGCAGGGTGAGCGCTTCGCTCCAGAAGCACGGTCGCACCTGGGAGATCCCCAACCCCGATGGCATGCGACGTTGGGACCGAATCTTCTACTACGACCCGATCAGTGACCCGGTGATCATCGAGAGCGCCCGATTCGACCATCTTTTCGACAGGTACCGGCGGAGGACCATCAGCCGGGCGAGTGAGCTCAGCGAGCACGTGATCAAGGACGCCTGGGCAAATGGGTTCCCTCACGTGGTCCATGGTGACCTTCACGAGTGGAACGTCCATCTGATCCAGTCGCGTATCCACGCCTTCGACTTCGAAGACGTGATGATCGCCACCCCCGGTCAGGATGTGTCCGTCTGCCTCTATTCGTCGCGGGCGAGCGAGAGACGCGACGAGATCAGGGCGGCCTACCGTCAAGGGTTCGAGGAGATAGCACCCTGGCCGATCGAAGACGACGAGCAATTGGACGGCTTTCATGCCGCCAGGCAGATCCTGCTGATGAACTACGCGGCCCGCACTCTTCCCATGGGGGAGGCGGAGGATTTCCTCGCCCAGGTGACTCCCTGGTTGAAACGGTACGTAGACGCCTACGGCTGAGACGATGAGGTTCGCCGACCGTCGTGAGGCGGGGGCGAAGCTGGGACGAGCTGTCGCCGCTCAGCAACCCGACCACCCCCTCGTCACCGCATTGCCCCGGGGCGGCGTGCCGGTCGGGTACGAGGTCGCGATGGCCCTCGGCTGTGAGCTCGACGTCCTAGTGGTACGGAAGGTGGGTGTCCCCTTTCACCCCGAGCTGGCCATGGGAGCCGTGGCCGAAGGCGAGGCCGTGGTCATGAATCGGGAGGTGATGGCCTCGGTGGGCATCGACGACGAGCTCTTCGAGGATCGTGCCGCCATGGAACGAGCCGAGCTCGAGACGAGGCTGAGTCTCTACAGGGAAGCGGCGCCAGCCATCGATCCCGAAGGCAGGACGGCAATCGTCGTGGATGATGGGCTGGCCACGGGGTCGACAGCCCTCGCCGCGATCGCTGTCCTGAGGGCAAGGGGGGCGGCCGGGGTCTGGCTGGCCGTCCCGGTGGCACCGGCCGACTCCATCCCGGTCATCGGGAAACAGGCGGATCGGGTGATCGTGCTGGAGCAACCACGTCGTTTCATGGCCGTCGGCGCCTGGTACCGGGACTTCAGCCCAACCTCCGATTCCGAGGTGCTCGACCTCCTCAGGCAATCCCGCCACTAGCGTTTCGCCATCCCGACAGGAGTACATCCGATGCCGTCACTGGAGCTGTTTTGCACGATCGAGGCCGAGATGGGGAGGAGGATCGTCGGCGACACACCGGCCGGGATGCGCATCGATTTCCCCTTCGAGGGCACCGCCACCAGTGAGCATTGGGAGGGTCTACGCCCGGTGAGCGGCGTGGACTTCGTGACGCTGCGGTCCGACGGGAACATGGACCTCGACATTCACGCCACCGTTGGCGAAAAGCGCGAGACGGTCGGCTATCGAGGTACCGGGGTTTCCATCGTGAGCCCGGACGGGTCGGCCGAGCCGCACGAGCTGCTCACTTTCCAGACGGGAAACGAAGACCTCGCCTGGCTGAACAACGAGATCGGGGTCGCCTTCGGCAGGGGCGAGGCGGGGAAGCTCACGGTCGAGGTGTACGTGGCTCGCCCCTGATCCGTTCTGTGCGGATTCGGCGCGGCTCCAAGCGAGGCAATTCCTCGCGGAATGGAACTAGCCGTCCCGGAAATCTGGCTTTCGCTTCTCCAGGAAGGCCATGACGCCTTCGCGATGCTCGGGGGTCTTGCCCAGACGGCCTTGCTCGGCTCGCTCCGCCTTCATGGCTTCATCGAGCGATGAGGAAGCGGCCCCTCTGATCAGCCGTCTCGTCGTGACCAGGGAATCGGGTACGAGGTCGGCCATCTGCCCAGCCACCTCCAGGGATCGATCGAGCAGCCGATCGGCTGGTACCACATCGAGACAAAGACCCAGGTCCAGGGTCTCAGCAGCGGCAAGTCGCCGATTGGTGAGGGCGAGTTCGAGGGCCCGCGAGATGCCGAGATGATGGGGCAGCCACCAGGTGGTGCCTGAGTCCGGTATCAGGCCGATGGCGGTGAACGCCGAGGTGAAGAAGGCGTCTTCCGACATCACCCTCAGGTCACAGGCCAGGGCGAGGCCCATCCCGGCTCCGGCAGCGACGCCGTTGATTGCGCCGATGACAGGGACCCGGCATTCGAGGATTGCCTCGAGGGCGGGGTGGAACACGTCGTCGAGCAAGGCGTCGAGTTCGGGACCGCCACCCTCCTCGTAGCGGGGTTTCAAGTCGGCGAGGTCCGCGCCCGCGCAGAATGCGCGCCCGGTCCCGGTCAGGATCACCGCCCTGGCTTCCCCGCCCGCCCGCTCGAGGGCCCTGACCAGACCGTCGCCGAGGGAGCCGTCGATGGCGTTGAAACGGTCGGGCCGGTCCATGGTGACCACCGCGACGTCCCCGGCGAGATCGAATTCGACGCTCATGCTCCTCCTCGTCGACCAAGGCTAACCCCCGAAAATCCAAGCAGTTGTGGCCTTTTCGCCTATTGTTAGACGGCACGTCACCAATTTGACGGTGCCAAGCGTCGACCCACAAGGAGGGGCCGTGAACAAGTCCGAGATGGCGGACAAGCTCGCCGATAGGGCAGATATCTCCAAGGGCAAGGCGGCGGAGATCATCGACGTGATCTTCTCGACCAAGCCGGGCGAGGGGATCATCGCCGCTGAGCTGGATGCCGGTCGCAAGGTGAACATCACCGGATTCGGCAATTTCGCCACGAAGCACCGCTCCGCCCGTCAGGGCCGCAACCCCGCCACGGGTGAGACGATCACGATCGCGGCGAAGAGATACGCCCACTTCTCGGCTTCGAAGGGGCTCAAGGACAGAGTCGCCGAGTGACAGACCACTAACCGAGATTCGATGGGCCCCGTCTACCCGGCGGGGCCCATTACTTTGCGCCCGGTATGTCCCTCGAGAAATGGCGCCCGCCGGTCGCAATCGCTCATCGCGGCAGTCGTCTCCTCTGGCCGGAGAACACCATGGAGGCCTTCGCCGGGGCGGTCGCTCTCGGATATCGCCATCTCGAGACAGACCTTCGCTTGACCCGGGACGGGACATTGGTCTGCCTCCACGACCACACTGTCGACCGGACCACCGACGGTTCGGGGCCGGTGAGTGATCTCACCTTCGACGAGTTGCGCCGGCTGGATGCGGGATATCGCCATACCGGCGCAGAGGGACCGGTGTTCCGGGCGAGTGGTCTCCGTGTCCCCACCCTCGAGGAGGCGGTATCGACTTTCCCGGATGTGGCCTTCGTGGTAGATCTCAAAGCCGAGAATCTGGTGGGCCCCCTCAACGAGCTCATCGACCGTCTCGACCTCCATGACCGGCTGATAGTCGGGTCATTCTCGGATCGCAGAATCGACGAGTTCCGGGCGGTGGCAGGGAGACGGGTCGCGACGTCGACCGGGGCGGCCCTGAGCCGGTCATGGCTGCTGGCGTCGAGGATCGGCCGGGGAGTCAGGTCTGATGCCGTTGCGCTCCAGCTACCACGCCGGTCGCGCGGAGTGAAGGTGGTCGACAAGCGTCTCGTCGAGGCGGCTCACGGCCTGGGCCTCCAGGTCCATGTCTGGACCGTGAACCATGAGGCGGAGATGGGCGAACTGCTCGACCTGGGTGTCGACGGGATCATCACCGATCGGCCCGACCTGCTCAAGGAAGTGCTGGTAGCACGTGGTGCCTGGGGGGAGCCGCCGGCCACGGGTCGCGGTTCGACCCATGGGTAGCATCGCCGGCGGATGACCAGATTCACCGCGGCAATTCTCCTCGCGGTCGAGCTTGGGGCCGGCTTCGGGACTGCCGCGGCGACGGTCGAGTCGATGGGCGAGGAGAGCATGGTCATCGACCTGCGGGTGGAGGTAGACGGGGCCCCGGAATCGGTTGTCGCCCATCTCGCGCTGCCCGACGAAGACACGATCACCATCCCCATGGTTCTCCGCGAGGACGGGGTCTACGGCGTGACCACCGAGGTCAAGCCGGCCAACTACGTGGTTGTGTTCGAGGTGATCGGAGACCCGGGAGCCGAGTCGGGCCCTGTCTCGCTCGGCGAGTTGGGAGTGGACTTCTCTTCGAGTGTCCCGCCTACCGAGCCCGAGGAGACGGCCATCAGCGCCTCCACGAATCAGTGGCTGTGGCTCGGTGTCGCTCTCGGGGCCGCATCTCTGTCTGCTCTCGCCTTCTGGGTGCTCGGCGGGCGCGACGAGCATGTCGTCGACGACTCCCATGGGGAGGAAGCCGAACCGACTCGAGTCGAGGCCCTCGGCGCATCAGAGGCGCATCACGCATCAGAGGAGCAAAGCAAGGGGCCGTGAGCGGCTCGCGGCCCATCATCAGGGAAGCCGAGCCCGGGGACGCTGGAGGCATGGCTCGGGTGCAGGTCGCCAGCTGGCAGGCTGCATACCCGGGGCTGATCGACCAGGGGTTCCTCGACTCTCTCGACGTCGAGGGCCGTACCCAGAGCTGGGCCCGAATCCTCCATCAGCCGCGGGGCAGGGTGCTGCTGGCGGAGTCGGGGGGTGTCGTCATCGGCTTCTGTGCAGTCGGCCCCGCTCTCGACGAGGATTGGGGGGAGGTCTTTGCCCTCTATCTAGATCCGACGCGATGGGGGAAGGGTGTTGGCCGGGACATGCTCGCGGCCGGTGAGCGAGGACTCGCAGGAGCGGGGTATCGGCAGGCGTTGCTCTGGGTACTCGAGGGCAACACCCGGGCCCGAGCGTTCTACGCGAGGCAGGGGTGGGGTCTGGGCAAGCCCATACGGATCGAGGCCATCGGGGGAGTCGATGTCACCGAGGTTCGCTACGAGAAGGTGCTCGCCGCCGACTGAGATACCCGAGTGCACTGATCGGGCGGGCTCAATGCACGTGGGACTCGAGCAGGATCACGACGATGGCGATGGCGATGATCACCAGCCCCGCGATGACGGCCCGCCTCCAGGACAGGCCGTCCCGACGGCTCAGGACGACCGCGATGACAAAGAGGAGGGCGATGGTCAACCGGACGCTCATCCGATATCCGGTGTCGACCGCGATGACGTCCGACGCCGCGAGAAGGAGCGGAAGCACGGGAACCGCGACCGAGGCCAGCAATGGGAAGTCGTGCGACAAGGCTGCACGCAGGTCTGCCCAAGAGAAGCGCCCGACCCGGGCGACTTTCGGCACGAGGGCGGTGAACACGTGCGCCATGTACAGCACCGTCCCGCTCGCCACCACCGCGCTGATCGCGGCGACAGGCGAGGGTGGCGTGGGTTGTGACCCGAGCGCCGAGATGACCGCCAGGTAGATGATCGATCCGTAAAAGATGAGTGTGACTTCGACGTCGTCAATCAGCCGACGCCGAGAACCCGAATCCGATGACGCTGGTCCCCGGTCCAAGGGCGGCCGCGCTCCGGTCATCGGAGACTGATGTCCGATGACTCGAGGTGCTTCCGGACGAGTTCGATGTCCTCCGGCTCGGTCACCTTGATGTTGCCCGGATCGCCGAGCACAGTCCCTATCTCCAGCGTCCCAAACCGTCGGACGACTTCGGCGGTGTCCGCGCCGACGAACCCGACATCTGCAGCGGCTGCGAAGGCGGCGAGGAGGTCTTCACCACGGAAGACCTGAGGGGTCTGCGCCACTACGGCGTTATCGATCTTGACGAGGTCGGACCTCCTGACCAGGAGACCGGGCTCGACGACAGGCACCGCTCCGCCGAGTCTGGCCGCGGTGTCGAAGAGCTGCTCGACCAGGGCCGGGCCCACCAGGGGGCGGGCGCCGTCATGGATGCCGATCAGGCTGGCCGCCTCGCCGACGGCCTCGAGCCCTGCCATCTCGGAGGCGGTTCGTGTCGGGCCCCCGGGGACCAGGTCGACGCCCGGAGCCAGTTCGGAGAGGGCAGGCATCTGGTCGGGCCGGCATACCAGGATGCATCGATCCGCATGTCCCGACACGGCTGCGACGGTGTGCGCCACCAGGGGGAGGCCGGCAACTTGCAGCATCATCTTGTCTTCGCCGAACCTGACACCGCTCCCGGCGGCTACCACGATCATCACCCGATCCATCGGGCCGAGGGTACTTTTGACTGGTGATCGACTCCCGGGAACTTCGTCGGATGGCCGGTGACGGCCGGGTCGTGTTCGTCGATGCCGCCGGCGTCGAGATCGACGGCCCGCCCGGGGAGGTGACGATCCCCGCCCTCCTGGTGACCCCGGTGTCGGATGCGGTGAAACGCGCGGAGAAGGACAGGCTGGCCGAGGACATCGACCGGAGCCTGATTTGGGCGGTTCGAGGGATCGCGGTCGACCATGCGGTCGTCGAGTCGCTCCCCGACGGCTCGTTCACCATCTCCGAGCTGATCGACGCCGTGACGGCAGCCGGTCACACCTGGCACCCGACCCCCTTGTAGGGGGTTGCCCGGCTCGATACGTTCGGGCCATGGTGGGGATGGGGAGATCTCCGGCAAGACAGGGTGTGCTCGCGGTTCATTCACCGGAGCCCGTCCTGTCTTTGCTCTCCGCCCTCGGCCTGGCCCAGGTCGCGGGCAGCGCTCTGGTGGTCGATCTGTGCCGGGACCTGGCACTGGACGGCCGAACTCTGTCGGATCTCGCCTCGGAGGGCCCATCCCTGTCGGAACTCAGACCGGGCCGATCCGGGGTGGCGCTTCTCGGATCGGGCCCGATCACGGTCGAGGCGGCCCTGCCACTGATCGAGGCCCTCTCAGAGGTCTGGCCGGCCGTCGTGATTCGCTGTCAAGCGGGCCAATGGGAAGGCCCGAACGTACCGGTGAGGGCGCTTCTCCCCGGGCTCCTACGTGCGTCGCACCAGGAGCCCGCCGTCTGGCAGCCGGTCGGCTCTCCGGTCCGACCACCCGGTCCGGGGCCGGTCCTGCCAAGGCTGACAGGGTCGCTCGTCAGACGGCTGCTCGGCGGCCGGACCGCCCTCCGAGCGCGATGGGTCAGGGCCTGGGAAAGCGTGTGGTCGATGCCATGGGGGTGATCGATCGTGTCATCGGGGACATCGCTGCCGGCACGGTCGCCCTGAGGCGGTCGGAGATAACAGCCGAGGCCGAGCGTCTGCTCACCATCGCCTCGCCCCGATGGGCCGGGGCACTGGCCGGGGACATCGCCGATCGTGTGCTGGGTATGGGCCCGTTGGAGCCCCTGCTGGCAGACCCGCTCGTCACCGACATACTGGTCAACGGCCCGGACGAGATCTGGGTGGATCGAGGTGGCGCCCTGTCCCGGGTAGATGCCCGTTTCGCCGGCGACTCCGATCTCCACGCCACGGTAGAACGGGTCATCGCCCCACTCGGCCTCAGAGTCGATCGGTCCTCCCCGACGGTCGAGGGGAGACTAGAGGACGGGAGCCGGATCCATGTCGTAGTCCCACCGGCGGCGGTAGACCATCCGATTGTCGCCATACGCCGATTCACCCAGGCGGTTCGCTCATTGGATGAGCTGGTAGGCGCCGGAGCTGCGACTCTGGCACAAGTCGAGACGCTCTCTTCTGCGGTCCTGGCCAGGAAGACGATCCTCGTGTCCGGCGGCACCGGCACCGGGAAGACCACGTTGCTCAACCTCCTCGCCGGACTGATCCCGCCGGTGGAGAGAGTCGTCACGATCGAAGATGCCGCCGAGCTCCAGATCCCGGGGCATCGGGTCCGTCTCGAGGCTCATCCAGCCAATCAAGAGGGAGTGGGCGAGATCACCATCCGACAGCTCCTGCGATCGGCTCTACGGCTCAGACCGGACCGGATCGTGGTCGGCGAAGTGCGCGGTGGAGAGGCGTTGGATCTGATCTGGGCGCTGAACACCGGGCATCGAGGATCGTTGTCGACGATCCACGCCAACACGCCTCAGGAGGCGTTGTGGCGTCTGGAGACGCTCGCACTGTCGGCCGGGGACACCGCCGAGGTGGCGGTGAGGCGCCAACTCCATGCGGCCATCGACCTCGTGGTCCAACTCGAGCGCGAGGGCGCCTTGCGCTCCATCACCGAGATCGCCGCAGTAGGTCCCGAAGGGATCGAGGACAGAGGGTGACCTGGGCCATCGTCGCCATGGGCCTCGCCGCAGGGGCCGACTGGAGGCGTCTCGGCGTTCTCGCGTTGGGTTTGGCCGTCCCGCTGCCATTCCTCGGGCTGGTGGCGGTGGTCTGGTGGCGGGCTCGGCCCGGTCTGTCCATGCGCGCTGTCCGCTTCTGCGAAGCCGTGTCGGCCGAGTTGCGGGCCGGAGAGTCGTTGCGCCTTGCAGTCGAGAGGTCTGCTCTCTCTGTCGAGGCACCCGAGGTCGCCCGTCTGTGCGACGAGGGGGCACCGATGATCAGTGTCGCCAGAGCGGCGTCGACGGAGTTCGACGATGTGGGTCCCGAGCTCAAAGCATTGCTGTCCCGGGCGGGCGAGATCGGCGTCTCACCTGCATCGCTCTTCGACGAGGTCGGTGCGCTGGCCCTGGCCCAGGTGGAGGTAGCGCATGAAGTGTCGATCGCCTCCGCCCCCGCCCGTGCCACCGGTGCGGTGCTCCTGGCTGCCACCGTGCTCGGCGTGGGGTGGGCGCTGACCCGGGGAGGCTTGGAGCCGTACCTGCGCCAGCCCGCGCAACGGGCCGCGGCCGTCATCGGTGCGGTCCTGGTCGTATTCGGCCTGACTATCTCGATTGCGATCCTTCGGAGGGCGAGATGAACGTGCTCATCGCGGCCTCGGCCGGGCTGGCCGTCGCCGGCATGCCAGGCGCCCTTCTCGGTGCGTGCCTCGGTCTGGCCCTCCATGCTCGGGGCCGTTTGCGCCGCGCCCCGTCTCCGCTCCGGCCGGCGTTGATAGTCCTCCTCATCGAGCTTCGATCGGGCAGATCCGTGCTGGGGGCGTTACAGACCGTGGCGGCTGCCTTCCCCGGAGACGTGGAGCTGGCCCGGGCCGCCAGAGTCGCCACCATCTCCGGGTTGACCCATGCCGTCCTCCCGATGAAGGGGGAGTTGAGGGGCATCTTGTCCCAGCTGGCCAGGGCACAGAAGTCGGGGGCGGCATTGGGCGACACGGTCCGCGCCATGATCGAGGCGGACATCGCCTCCGAGAAGGCAACGCGTGTGGCGCGGTCTCGCGCACTCCCGGTTCGGCTCATGCTCCCCATCACCCTGCTCGTGCTCCCCGGCCTCGTTCTCCTTCTCTATGCCCCTTCGATGCTGCGTCTCTTCGAAGATCTCTCAGGGCCTTTCTCATGAGATCCGCACTTCTCCCCGCACCGGTCGGCAACCGGACGACAAGGAGAGGAAATGGCACGCATGCTCACATGGCTGGCAACCCGCGGCGACCGCGGGCAGGGAACGGTCGAATACTTCCTGGTGATCCTCGCTGCAACCGCGCTGGCAGTCATCGCGCTGAGATGGCTGCAGTCTGGGAGCGGGGGCGGGTTGCTGGGGAGCCTGTTCGGCAAGGTGATCGATTGGGTGGCGGGGAGATTCTGAGTGGGGAGCGCGGCTCGGTGACCGTCGAGCTGTTCCTGGTGCTTCCCGTGGCGATCCTGGTCCTGGTGGGGTCGCTGCAGCTCATCGGTGTGGCCCGGACCAGGATCGAGCTGCAGGGGGCAGCAAGAGAAGGGGCGAGAGTCGCGGCCACCACGCCGGACCCGGCGCGGGCGGTGGAGGCGGTGCTCGCCTCCCTCACGCCCGAGACAAGGGCGTTCGCCCGGGTCTCGGTGGAGAGACCCTCACGTGTGGGCGCCATGGCCCGGGTCTCGGTGTCGATGCGTCACATCCTCGGCGCACCCTTCCCCGATTCGGTGGGGGTGGATCTCTCGGCCAGCGCCATCATGCGGACCGAGAAGTGAGCCTGGACCGCGGTGCCGGAACCGTCCTCATGCTCGGGCTCTGCGGCCTGATCGCCACGCTCGGGGTGGGCACCGCGGCACTGGGTGTGCTTTACGACGCCCGGGAGAAGGCGGCGACCGCAGCCGAGGCTGCCGCTCTTGCTGCGGCGGTGGCCACCTATCCCTCTGCGTCAGACGGTGCTCCCGACCGTCTCGCCGCCGAGCTGGCCCGGCGCAATGGGGCACGGTTGATCAGCTGCTGGTGTGACGTGGACACATCCTTGAGAGCTCGTGTCGTCACGGTGACGGTCGCCCTGACAGCAAACGTGCCCTTGTTCGGCGAGGTGGCGGTGGGGAAGACTGCACGGGCCGAGTTCGAGCCGCGCGCGTGGCTGGGGAGGTGACCGCGCCGACCGGTGAGGAGATAGGGTGGGCGCGTGCCGGAGAACAGGGATCTGGTGGTCACGTTCATCGATAGCCTGGAGGCCCGCGATTGGATGACCTGGGCCGATCTTCTCCACCCGGAGGTGGTCTACGAGGTGCCGCAGACCCGCGAGCGAATCCGGGGGCGCGATCGCTACCTCCAGTTCAACCAGGAATATCCGGGTGACTGGCATCTCAGACTCGAGGTCGCGATCGCCGACGAGGTCAACGGCGTCGCCTGGTTCCGCTGGGAGCTACCCGAGGCCGAGCCGGCCGACGGGATGGCCTTCTTCACCTTTGCCGAAGGCCAGATCGCCACTGTCACCGATTTCTGGCCCGAGCCATACGAGCCGCCGCCCGGCCGGGAGCACCTCGTGGAGCGATGGTGACGAGTGGCCGGGCAGGCGACCAGGGCCACGGCGGAGCTGGATAGGTCCGGGGCCGTCTACGAGGTCCTTCAGTACACGGTCGAGGAGAAGGTAGGCGAGGGATACGGCGAGGCTGTGGCCCGGGCCATCGGGATGGTGTCGGATCGTGTCTTCAAGACCCTGGTGGCGGAGGTCGATGACGAGGTCCTCGTCGCCGTGGTCCCGGTGGCGCGACGTCTCTCGACGAAGAAGCTGGCCCATGCGGTCGGCGGCAAGCGCTGTTCCCTCGCCTCACCGGCGACGGCTGAGAGGGACACCGGCTACGTCCCGGGGGGAATCAGCCCTTTCGGGCGGCGCAAACGACAGCGTCTGTTCCTCGATTCCTCGGCGCTGCGCTACGAGACGATCGCGGTCTCCGGTGGGCGGCGTGGTCTCCAGCTGGAGCTGGCCCCGGCGACTCTCCTCGAGGTCGCCGACGGCGTCTCCGCCGACATCGCTGACGATTGAGTGGCAGATCTAGGCTCCTTCCATGGCCACCCGTCTCGAAGTGCTGCGGATGCTGGCCGAGCTGGCGAAGCTCACGGAGATCGACGAGGGCAGCTCCCAAGCCTTCAGAGTGCGGGCCTACGAGAACGCCTTTCACGGGATCGAGGGCTTCCAGGGCGAGCTGACCGGGCTCGACAAGAAACAGCTCACCGAGATCAAAGGGGTAGGCGGGTCCACCGCCGACAAGATCCTCGAGTTCATGGCAACCGGCGAGGTGGCCAGGCTGACCGACCTCAGGGAGAGGTACCCGCCCTCCTTTGTCGAGCTGACCAAGATCCCCGGCCTCGGGCCCAAGACCCTGAAGCTGATCAGGGCCGAGCTCGGTGTCGAGGACATAGAAGGGCTGCGCCAGGCCATCGCGGCCGAGCGGCTGCGCGAGCTGCCCGGGCTGGGGAAAACCTCAGAGGAGAAGATCGCCAAGGCGATCGTCCGGCTCGGTCTCCATGGCAAAGACCGCCGTACCCCGCTGGTGGAGGCTCTCCCGCTGGCCCGCTCCCTCGTCGCCCGCATCTCGGCGCTCGATGATGTGGAGACGGCCGTGCCCTGCGGGTCGATCCGACGATTCGCCGACACCGTCGGCGACATCGACATCGTGGTCGCAACGACCGACCCGGGCTCGGTGTCCGAGTTCGTGGTCGGCCTGCCTGAAGCGGCCGAGCTGATCGGCTCCGGCGGGACCAAGACCTCATTCCTGACCAGGGAAGGCATGCAGGTCGATGTCCGCACCGTCGAGCCGGCGCAACTCGGCTCCGCTCTTCTCTATTTCACGGGATCGAAGACTCACAACATCGCACTGAGACAGCGTGCAATCGACCGGGGCTGGCTGCTCAGCGAGTACGGGCTCTTCGAGGAGGATCGGGTCATCGCCTCGGCAACCGAGGAGGACATCTACAAGGCGCTGGAATTGCAGCTCATCCCGCCACCGCTGCGTGAGGGGACCGGTGAGATGGAGGCGGCCGACGCAGGGGAGCTACCGCCTTTGATCCAGCGGGATCAGATCAAGGGCGACCTCCACTATCACTCGGACCGGTCCGGGGATGGGAGGTCCACGATCGAGGAGATGGTCGAGGCCGCCCTGGGTCAGGGGTACGAGTACGTCGCGTTCACCGACCACGGTGAGGATCTGGCCATCAACGGGTCGAGCCGGGAGGTGATGCTCGAGCACCGGGACAGGATCCGTGCCATACAGGAGCGTTATCCAGACATCCGGCTTCTGTTCGGTTGCGAGCTCAACATCGGGCCCGACGGCGGTCTCGACTACGACTCCGAGTTCAGGCAGGAATTCGACTACTGCGTCGCCTCGATCCATTCGCATTTCGATCTACCCCAGGAGCGGCAGACCGTGCGGATCCTCAACGCGCTCCACGATCCGTGGGTCAACGCAATCGGCCATCTCAGCGGGCGCTATGTGGGTCGCCGGCCCGGCGTCGATCTCGACATCGACGTCGTGCTCGAGGCTCTCGAGGTCACCGGTGTGGCGCTCGAGATCAATGGCGCGCTCGATCGCCTCGACGCGACCGCTGAGGTAGCTCGTCTCGCAATGGCTCGTGACATCGACTTCGTCATCGACACCGACTCACACCACACCAGTGACCTCGTGCGGATGGATTACGGGGTCACCCATGCCCAGCGAGGCTGGGTCACCACCGAGCGGGTGGCGAACGCCAAGCCTCTGAAGGAGTTCCTGGCCTGGGCGGCGAGACGACGCTGAGCACTAGCTTGTCGGCGTGGCCAAGCCATACGAGGCCAACAGCAATATCAACCGACTCACGTCCTGGATGGCGCGAAGAGGTTGGGGCCGGACCGAGGTGCTGACCACCACCGGGCAGTTGAGCGGGAAACCTCGGCAAGTGCCGGTGAGCCCAATCGAGCTGGGCGGCTCCGAATACGTGGTGGCGCCCTACGGTGAGGTGGCGTGGGTGCGCAACGTCCGCTCCAACCCGAACGTGACCCTTCGCCACGGCTCGAGAGATCGCCGGGTGCGTCTCGAGGAGATCACGGGCGAGGAGGCGGCAGAGACGGTCGCCGCCTATTACGCCAGGGAGACGTTTCCCCGTCCTTACATGGATGTCCCGGAGAATCCGACCATGGCCGACTTCGCGACCAAGGCCGGCCGGTTCCCGGTGTTCAGGGTCGAGACCGGAGCCTGACCGGCGACGATCCTTGTAATTCGTCCCTCGCGACGGGATGCTGTGGTCCTTGGCGAACAAGTCTGAGCAAACCGACCCGGTGGCCACCTACGTACTCGACACCTGTGTGCTCCTCGCCGACCCGCAATCGCCACTCAGGTTCGATGAGCACGATGTCGTCCTGCCCTTGGTCGTTGTCGAGGAGCTCGACCGAAAGAAGACCAGGATGGATGAAGTGGGGGCCAATGCCCGAGCGGCCATCCGCCTGCTCGAGGAGCTGGGCGCGTCCCGCTCCGGCGGGATGCGCGAGCCGGTGGCCATTCCGGGAGGCGGGACTCTGAGGATCGAGCTCAACGGCGTGGTGTCGGACCGTCTCCCCGCCGTTCTCGACCCGATGTCGCCCGACCACAGGATCCTGGCCACCTGCCTGAATCTCCATGAGCAGGGCCCGGCTGTCCTCGTCACCAAGGATGCGTCTCTCCGGATCAAGGGTGCCCAACTCGGCGTCCCGGTCCAGGACTACCGCGCCGATACGGTGCCGGTGGAACAGCTCCAATCTGGTCTCGTCGAGCACCCCACCGATGGCGAGACCATCGACCGCCTGTTCGACGAGGGGAAGATCACTCTGGACGGACTCGAGGCCGTGGTCAACCAATTCGTCCTGCTCCGATCCGGGGCATCTCGGTCCGCACTCGCCCGTGTCATCCAGGCCGACCCAACCGTGGTCGTCGAACGGGTCCCGGGCCATGTCCGTGCCTTCGGCGTCGAACCGAAGAACGTGAGGCAGACCGTCGCGCTTCACCAGCTCCTCGACCCCGACATCCCGGCTGTCTCCCTGATGGGCATGGCCGGGACCGGCAAGACATTCCTGGCCCTGGCCGCCGCCCTGGAACAGGTCCTCGAACAGGGGCGTTACCGCCGGGTCTCGGTCTACCGACCGCTGGTCGCAGTAGGACGGCAAGAGGTGGGCTATCTGCCCGGGGACCTCAACGAGAAGCTTGCCCCATGGATGGCGGCGGTGCACGACAACTTGTACGCCCTCTTCTCCGATGCCGGTGTGGATGGGGCCAAACATGCCATCGAAGAGCTGGTAGACCGCGGTGAGCTCGAGATGGCGGCGGTCACCTATCTCCGTGGGCGCTCGATCACCGGGGAGTTCGTCATCATCGATGAGGCGCAGAACCTCGAGCTGCCCACCTTGAAGGTGATCCTGACCCGGATGTCGCGGGACTCCAAGGTGGTGTTCTGTGGTGACCTGACCCAGGTCGACAACCCGTACATCTCACCGTTCGGGGGCATGGCGGCCCTGATCGAGAAGTTCAAAGGGTCGCCACTCTTCGGGCACGTCACGCTGGAGAAGACGGTTCGCTCGCCGCTGGCCGAGATGGCCGCCACGGTGCTCTAGCCTGCGAAATTGGGACCGCCAGCTACGACATGCGAGGTTTCTCGTCCCGATTTCGCAAAGGATCAGCTTCCGATCCGCTCCCGGCGGGCGGCCAGCAGCTCAGCGGCCCGTTCGATCGTGATTGTCTCCGGGGAGTCGCCCTGACGGAGTGAGGCATTCACCTCCCCGTCGGTGACGTATGGCCCATAGCGCCCGGTCCGGACCGTGACCGACTTGCCGCTCACCGGGTCCGGGCCCAGCTCCTTCAACGCTGCCGCAGCCCGCTGGCCCCGCCGCCGAGGAGGCTCGGCCAGTAGCTGGAGCGCCTCTTCGACCGTGAGGGTGAACAACTGGTCCTCGCTCTCGAGGCTGCGCCGGTCGGAACCGCGCTGGATGTAGGGCCCGTATCGGCCGTTCAGGGCGATGATCTCCACCCCCTCTGCGTCGCTGCCCACCGTGCGGGGCAAGGCGAGGAGGCTGAGCGCGGTGTCCAGTGACAGCTCGTCGAGGGACATCGTCCTGAAGAGGGACGCCCGTCTCGGCTTCTCCTTGCTGCCCTCCTCCACCTCACCCAGCTGCACATAAGGCCCAAAACGGCCGGTCTTCCCGTAGACGGTGAGCCCGGTCTCGGGATCGCTGCCCAGGATCTTGTCGCCGGCGTTCTGATGCTGGACCAGGTCGATGGCTTTCTCGACAGTCAGCTCGTCGGGGGGCAGGTCCTCCGGGATCGACGCCCTCTCCTCCCCGATCTCGACATACGGCCCATATCTCCCGATCCTGGCGACGACGTCGTTCCCCGACTCGTCGATGCCGATCGCGATCGAGCCCACCGCCCTCGGGTCGATCTCGTCGAGACGCGTCGCGACCTTGTGCTTGAGCCCATCGTCGCCGAAGTAGAAATGAGTCAGCCAGGGGAGGGACTCCTCCTGGCCGGCGGCGATGCGGTCGAGGTCGTCCTCCATGGAGGCGGTGAAGCCGTAGTCGACGAGCTGAGGGAAGTGCTTCTCGAGCAAGCCGACCACGCCGAAGGCGACAAAAGTGGGGACCAGCGCCGAGCCCTTCTTCCAGACATAGCCCCGATCCTGGATCGTGGTCATGATCGAGGCGTAGGTCGAGGGACGACCCACTCCTAGCTCTTCGAGGCGCTGCACGAGCGAGGCCTCGGTGTATCGGGCCGGCGGGCGGGTCTCGTGCCCGGTCGGCTCGAGGCTCTGCACGGCCAGTCGGTCGCCGGCGGCGAGCGGGGGTAGGGCACGTTCCTTGTCCTCGGGGTCGGTCTCGGGATCGTCGGTGCCCTGCACATAGACCCGCATGAAGCCCGGGAAGGTGATGGTGCGCCCACTCGTGCTGAACACGGCCTTCCTGCCGTCCCCGACCTCCGCCCCCAGCCGGGCGGACACACTTACACCAACAGCGTCGGTCATCTGCGACGCAAGCGTGCGTTTCCAGATGAGCTCGTAGAGCCGTGCCTCGTCCGGACCGACCGCGGACGCCATCTGCTCCGGGGTCTGGAAGTGGTCGTCCCCGGCGGGGCGGATCGCCTCATGGGCCTCCTGGGCCCCCTTCACCTTCGATGCGTAAGCGCGGGGCTTGGGAGAGAGGTATTCCCCCCCGTACAACTTGGCGATCTGTGATCGTGCCGAAGCGACCGCCGATTCGGCCAGCGATGTCGAGTCGGTGCGCATGTATGTGATGTACCCGTTCTCATAGAGACGCTGAGCCACCGACATCGTGCGCGACGAGGAGAAACGAAGCTTCCTGGCGGCCTCCTGTTGCAGGGTCGAGGTTCGGAACGGGGGATAGGGGGAGCGCCGGTAGGGCTTCTCCTCGACCGTTTGCACCTCGAACGTGGAGTCGAGCAGGCCCTCGGCCAGGGCCGTCGCCCCCGACTGATCGAGGACGAGGGTTCCCGGTTTCGGCTTCCCGGTGGAGTCGAACTCCTTGCCAGTTGCCACCCGTGACTCATCGATCTGGAGCAGGGTTGCGTCGAAGGTCCGATCGAGGTCGTCGACCGGGGCAAAGGTCCCCTCCAGGCTCCAATACGAAGCAGCCGTGAACCGCATCCGCTCCCGCTCCCGCTCCACGACGATGCGCACCGCAACGCTCTGCACCCGCCCGGCGGAGAGCCCTTGCTGGACCTTTCGCCACAGGACGGGAGATACCTCGAACCCGTAGAGACGGTCGAGGATCCGCCTGGCCTCCTGGGCCTGCACCAGGCGAAGGTCGAGGTCACGGGGGTTGGCGAAGGCGTCTTCGATGGCGTGCTGCGTGATCTCGTGGAACACCATGCGGTGTACCGGTACCTTCGGTTTGAGGGCCTCGGTCAGATGCCAGGCGATCGACTCCCCTTCCCGGTCCTCGTCGGTCGCGAGGTAGAGCTGGTCCACTCCCGCCAGCAGCTCCTTGAGCCTCTTGACCCTGTCTTTTCGCTCCTTCGGGATGACGTAGAGCGGCTCGAAGTCGTTGTCGACGTCGACACCGAGACGGGCCCAACCCTTGCCTCTTGCGCTCGCCGGGATCTCCGCGGCCGAGCGGGGCAGGTCGCGGATATGGCCCATCGACGATTCCACGGCAACGTCCGGCCCGAGGAAACCGGAGATGGTTCGGGCCTTGGTTGGCGACTCCACTATGACGAGGCTCTTGGGCATGGGTGTGGTGAGTTGACTTGATGAGACGGGCCGATGTCAACACGACCCGTGTCCCGGGGGACCGTTACCGTCTGTCACAGTGACAGGGAAAGGGTCCCGAAACCACCGATATATTGCGCTGGAAGGCGGCGATGGCAGTGGCAAGACGACCTTGTCTGCCGCATTGGGAGCCCGTCTGCGGGCCAATGGGGATGAGGTGGTCGAGGTGCGGGAGCCTGGCGGCACCTCGCTGGGAGAGCAAATCCGCGAGCTCCTGCTCGACTCCGATCACATGGATCCATGGGCGGAGGCGCTCCTCTTCGCCGCCCAGCGGGCGCAGCTGGTGCGTGATGTCGTGGCGCCCGCCCTGGAGCGTGGGGCGTGGGTGATCAGCGACCGCACCTACTACTCGTCGATCGCATATCAGGGAAAAGCTCGTGGCCTGGGGGTGGACCTGGTTCGCCAGATCAACGAGGCTGCACTGGGCGGGGTGGAACCGGGTCGTGTTCTCGTCATAGAGGTCGATCCGGGCACTGCTCTGGCCCGTCAGGGCCGGCCCGATCGGATCGGGAGCGAGAGCGTGGAGTTCCAGGAGGCGGTGAGAGCCGGGTATCGCGACCTCGCGGATGCCGAGCCGGATCGGGTGACACTGCTCGACGGCGCCGAATCGGTGGATGAGCTGGTGGAACAGGTGATACGGGTGATCGAAGATGATTGACCCATTCGATGGTGTCATCGGCCACGACCGGGTGGTGGAACTGCTTCGACGCGAGGTGAATACTCCCGCCCAGGCCTATCTCTTCACCGGACCGGACTCAGTGGGGAAGGGGACGCTGGCGGCCCGGTTCGCCGCGGCGCTTCTCTGTCCCGAAGGGGGCAGGCATGAGATCGAATGTCGTTCTTGCCGGCTGGTACGGGTCGGGGCGCACCCCGATGTCACCGTGGTCGAGCCCGAGGGGGCGACCAGCCTGGGGGTCGATCAGGCGCGAACGGTCGTGACTCGAGCATCCCTGCGCCCGGTCGAATCGGAACGGTCGGTGTTTCTCTTCCCGGAGGCGGGGTCCATGACCGAGCAGGCAGCCAATGCCCTGCTCAAGACGCTCGAGGAGCCAACCGCATCGGTGGTCTTTCTCCTGGTGGCCGAGTCCGAGGACGACTTTCCGGCGACTGTGGCTTCCCGATGCCGCACAGTCCACGTCGGCAGGGTGCCGCTGCCGACCATGATGGCCGCCCTCGAGGAGCGGGGCATGGAGCAGGTGGTGGCGCAGAGTGTGGCGGTCGTCTCAGGTGGCCGACCCGGGCTCGCCTTGGCCTTGATGGACCGGGCCGAGGTCTCGCAGTTCCGTGACCTCTGGCTCTCGATCCCGGGTCAGGTGACCCCTCATCCCGGCGACGGGCAGCGTCTCGCCTCCTCGGTGCTCTCCGAGATCAGTCCCCTGGTCGACCAGTCGGTGTCCGGGGAGATGTCGAAGGACCGCGAGCAGCGGGCACGGAGAAGGGCCGAGCAGTCGCTTCTCGTCAACGGCTTGGAGATTCTCGCCTCCTGGTACACCGACTCGGCGTCGCTGCAGATGGGTGGCCCGGTGCGCAACTCCGATCTCCCGCTCGGCGGGTTCACCGACGTCACCCCACGCAAGGCGGTTGCCTCGGCCGAGAAGATCCTCGACGCGGTGGTCGACATCCAGGCCAACCTCCGCCGTGAGTTGGTCCTCGCCAACCTCTTTGCCGGTCTCGGCTCCGAAGACTGAGCTCAGGGCTCTTGATCCTGGTACACGAGTCCACCATGGCGGTGGGTGGCTGCACAAGGTGGAGACTCGGTCCCTCGTCCACTGGAGAGCATCTGGCTCAGCGAATCTCGTCGCTTTACCATTGGGATCCCCGCCGGAGTAGCTCAGTGGTAGAGCAATCGCCTCGTAAGCGATAGGCCAGGGGTTCGACTCCCCTCTCCGGCTCCATCGTCGACCCTGCAACGTCCTGTCACCCGTGGGTTTTGCAGCGTCATCGGTCGGACGGGAGTGTGCGGCCGACCTCGTGTCGGAAGTCATCCTGGCCACAGTCCAGCGCCGGCAGCCGGCGTCGTTGGACGATCCCCAGGCGTGCCTCCTGCGGGCAGACTCGGCCGACGCCGGACTTAGGGCTTTCTTCCCTGGCCCTGTACCGTTCCCCCGTGGCTGACCAGGCCAACTTCGAGCGCGACGCCATGCAGTTCGCCCCTCAGCTCTACAGCGCCGCCATGCGCATGACCCGCAACCCGGCCGACGCGGAGGACCTGGTGCAGGAGACCTTCCTCAAGGCTTATCGGGCGTATCACACCTTCGAGGAGGGGACCAACCTCAAGGCATGGCTCTACCGGATCCTGACCAACACCTACATCAACAAGTACCGCAAGGACTCGCGCCGCCCGTCCGAGGTCGACCTTGGCGCCGTGGAGGACCTCTACCTCTATCGCAACATCGGCTCCGAGGAGTCCGCGGAGGCGGCGCGGTCGACCGAGGACCGCGTGCTCGACGGGTTGGTCGAGTCCGACATCAAAGAGGCAGTCGAGGACCTTCCGGAGAATTTCCGTCTCCCCGTCCTTCTCGCCGATCTGGCCGGTTTCTCATACAAGGAGATAGCCGACATCCTCGACATCCCCATCGGTACCGTCATGTCGCGGCTTCATCGGGGAAGAAAGGCGATGGAGAAATCGTTATGGGATTACGCAGTCAAAAGGGGCCTTGTGCCTGAAGGCGCGGAGCGACCATGAGCGGCCATGAGTGCGACGACGCACTGACCAACCTCTATCAGTACCTGGACCGTGAGATCGAGGAGACGACTACGTCCGTGATTCGGGCCCACCTCGAGGACTGCTCGGGCTGTCTCAAGAGCTTCGACTTCGAGGCGCGGCTCCAGATCGTGGTCAGGGAGCGGCTGGCGGAGGACGTTCCCGACGAGTTCCTGCAGAGACTCCGCGACGCCCTGGCCCGTGAGGCGGCCTCGTCCTAGACCGCGGCCTCCTCGGCCGACCGACCACTAACGTGCGCTCCAGATGAAGCGATTCAGCCGCATCGCCACCCTTCTCGTCATCCTCGCCGCCCAGGCCATGTTCTTCGTGACACCCGCCCTGGGCACCGAGGGTGAAGAGCCCACCTCGACCACGATCGCCGAAGAACCGGCGCCCACCTCCGGCATCGAGCCTGCGGTGCAGATGACCACGCCGGAGGCCACCGAGCCCCTGCCCGACTGGACATACCGCTACATGATCCCGACCGGGATCGTGCTCGCCGTCCTGGTCATCGTCATGACCACGATCCAGTACTTCACGAGGGTCGTCCGCAGGCGGTACCGAATCGTCAAGGAGTGACACCCATCCGGCCCGGCTCGGGTCGTCTCGCGGACAGGATCGCAGGGACCTACCCGCTCGCCGAGACCTATCACCGGTCGGCCCTCGAAGCCGACATGATCCGACTCACCGGGCAGGTCTCCCGGCTCGTGCCCGAGGCGACCGGTCTCGATCTTCCTGGTGACCCGACCACGATCGTCATCGGCCGGTCCGAGTGGATCGAGCGCAACGTGGCCAGCTTCAGCCATCTCATGGAACCCCTCCAGCGTCAGCTCACGGAGAGATTGGAGTCCTCAGGCCCCGGAGCGAGAGGAGTTGGCTCACTGGCCAACCGCATGGTTCAGGCCGAGCTGACCGCGGTGCTGGGTGTCATCGCTCGACGTGTCCTGGGCCAGTACGAGTTGGTCCTGCCCACCGGCGAGGACGCCGACGTGGTCGCTTTCGTCGGCCCCAACATCCTGCAGCTCGAGCGGGCGCACCAATTCCGACCCGAGGAGTTCAGGTTCTGGGTGGCGCTGCACGAACTGACCCACCGAGCCCAGTTCCAGGGAGTCCCCTGGCTCCGGGCCTACTTCATGGGTCTGGTCAACGACCTGGTGGAGCACTCGAAACCGGAGCCGGGACGGCTCAACCGGGTCATCGACGAGGTGACCAGACGCCGGTACTCGGGTGGGCCGGTGATCGACGAGCGTGGCCTGCTCGGTCTGTTCGCCTCCTCCGAGCAGAACATCGTCATCGACAAGGTGCAGGCTCTGATGTCGCTTCTCGAGGGTCATGGTCACGTCGTCATGGATCGGCTCGGCGGCCAGCACCTCCGCACCCAGGAGAGGATGAGCAAGGTGCTCAAGGCACGTCGCCAGGACAAGCGAACGGCGGCGTTCTTCCGGCTCACCGGGCTGGAGATGAAGATGAATCAGTACCGGATGGGGGAGCGCTTCATCGAGATCGTCGAGCGCGAGGCCGGTTGGGAAGCTGTGGGTCTCGCCTTCAGGGGGGCAGGCAGCCTCCCCACGCTCGAGGAGATCGAAAGCCCCGAGCGATGGCTGAGTCGCGTCGCCTGATCCAGCTCAGGGAAAGATTGCTCGATCTCCTCGATCTGCCCGAGCAATATCCGGTGATCGCTCTCTCCGGTGGGGCCGACTCGGCGTCGCTCGCCTATCTGATGGCACAACGGGGACAGGGGCGACGAGCCGTGCATGTCAATCATGGTCTGGCCGCCTCGGGACGTCTGGAGCAGGCGGCTCGAGCCGTGGCCGACCGCACGAGCACGCCACTCGTCGTGCTGGAGACAGAGATCCCGGCCGGCGCCTCGTTCGAGGGGCAGGCCCGTGAGAGGAGGTATCGGGCGCTCATCGGCTCGCTGCAGCCTGGCGAGATCCTGCTCACTGCCCACACCCTCGACGATCAGGCCGAGACCGTGCTCATGAACCTGCTCCGCGGCGCCGGGCCGGCCGGATTGGCCGGGATCCCTGCCCGGACAGGACATGTGGCTCGCCCGATGCTCCAGGTGTCACGGGCTCAGACCAGAGAGTTGGCCGGCCTGGGCGGGCTGCCCTACGAGGACGACCCGTCCAATCTCGACCCGGGGCTGCGCAGGAACGCGATCCGTCTCGAAGTCATCCCCGAGTTGGCCGGTCGGTTCAACCCGAGGCTGGTCGAGGCGCTGGCCCGTTCTGCCTCATTCCTCCAATCCGACGAGCAACACCTGTCTTCCGAGGCTGCATCGCTGCCGGTCGTCGAGTCCGGCTCGACCCTGGCCCTTCCCATCGGCTCGTTGCAGGCCGTGCCCCGATCGGTGGCCGACCGTGCCATCCGGGGTTGCCTGAGCCGGCTCCGACCCCCGTACGGTGGCACCGCTGCGGAGATGGCGGCGATCTGGGAGGTAGCCGGGCGTCGCCGAAGGGCCACGCTTCTCGGCACTGGCCTGGAGGTTGCTCACGAGGGCCCTCTTCTCGTGTTCAGGCCGTCCGGCGACGAGAGCGGTGCCGAGATCCCGGTGGACCTCGAAGTGGGCCGGAACCTGGTGGGCGGTTTCGAGATCCTCGTCGATCGTCTCGAAGGCCCGTGCCGGGTGTTCCCCGTCGGGACCTGGTCTGCAGTGTTCCCCGCGGACGTCGCGCTGGACGCAAGGGTCGACGACGACGGTCGGCTGGTGGTCTCGGCCAATGAGCAGCCGGCTTGGGTGCCGGGGGAGAGGAGGCTTCCGGTGGCCTGGTATCGGCCCGGGGCCAACGGCTACCTTTCCCTGTTCGCCAGAGAGGAATCCGGATGGACATCAAGCCCTTGATCACCGCCGAGGAAATCGAAGAGAAGCTCGCCGACCTGGGTGGGCAGATCACGGCGGACTACCAGGGCAAGGACGTCCTGCTGGTCGGGGTGCTGAGAGGAGCCTTCATGGTGATGGCCGACCTGGCCCGACACATCGACCTCCCGGTCGAATTCGACTTCATGGCGGTCTCTTCCTACGGAGCGTCGACACAGACCTCGGGTGTGGTCCGCATCCTGAAAGACCTGGACGAGGAGATCGAAGGACGGCATGTCCTCATCGTCGAGGACATCATCGACTCGGGGCTCACCCTCAACTATCTGATGAAGAGCCTCAACGTGCGCAAGCCCGCCTCCTTGGAGATCGCCGCACTGCTGCTCAAGGAGGGCATCCAGAGAGTGCCACTGCAGGTCAAGTACGTCGGATTCCCGATCGGGCCCGAGTTCGTGGTCGGCTACGGCCTCGACTACGCCGGGAAATACCGGAACCTGCCGTACGTCGGCGTGATGGGTGCCGACGGTTGAGCCGGCAGCCGGGTATACGAATACGGCACGTTTTCCCTTAGCATTGACAATTCGGAGTCTTCCCCCGAGTCTGACTTGAGGTCTCAGTGAACCGAACCCTGCGCACACTGGTCGTCTACGGCCTGTCGATAATCATGCTGGCCATCCTGGCTCAGTGGTGGTTCGACCAGGTGCAGGGGCCCGAGGTCGTCGAGCTCTCCCAGTTCATGGACAGGGTCGAGGCCGGTGACTACGAGGCGGTCGAGATGCTGGCCCGCTCCAACGAGCTGCAGGGCCGCGTCACGAACTCCACACTCCCACCCGAGGCGTGGGATCAGGTCTCCAGCTATCCCGAGGGCGCCGAAGGCGATCTCGTCACCCTGATCCGAGAATCCGGGACCCCCTTCAGTTCAGACCCACAGCCTCCGGGCTTCTGGGAGGTGCTGATCAGCTTCCTTCCGTGGCTGTTCCTGCTCGGTTTCATGGTCTTCATCTTCATGCAGATGCAGGGCGGCGGGAACCGCGTCATGCAGTTCGGCAAGTCCAGGGCCAAACTCGTCGGCAAGGAGCAGCCGAAGATCAGCTTCGACGACGTCGCCGGGCTCATCGAGGCCAAGGAGGAGCTCGAGGAGATCAAGGACTTCCTCCAGAATCCGGACAAGTACCGCCAGATGGGGGCGAAGATCCCTCGCGGCGTGCTCCTCTTCGGCCCTCCCGGCACGGGCAAGACCCTGCTGGCCAAGGCCGTGGCCGGCGAGGCAGGGGTTCCCTTCCTCTCCATCTCTGGCTCCGACTTCGTGGAGATGTTCGTCGGCGTCGGTGCCTCCAGGGTCCGTGACCTTTTCGACCAGGCCAAGCAGAGCGCCCCTGCCATCGTGTTCATCGACGAGATCGATGCCGTGGGCCGTCATCGCGGCGCCGGCCTCGGTGGAGGCCATGACGAGCGCGAGCAGACCCTGAACCAGCTCCTGGTCGAGCTAGACGGATTCGAGGGCAACAGCGGCGTCATCGTCATGGCTGCGACCAACCGGCCCGACATCCTCGACCCCGCCCTGCTCCGCCCCGGCCGTTTCGACCGTCAGATCGTCGTGGACGCACCCGACGTCGAGGGTCGCAAGGACATCCTCGAAGTCCACTCGAAGGGCAAGCCGCTCAACGACGAGATCGACCTCGGTGTGCTGGCCCGGCGGACCCCGGGTTTCACCGGCGCGGACCTGGCCAACCTGATCAACGAGGCTGCCCTGCTCGCCACGAGACGACGCCGCAAGGACATCGGGATGTTCGAGCTCGAGGAGGCGATCGACCGGGTCATCGCCGGCCCCGAGCGCAAGACCAAGGTCATGACCGACGAGGAGAAGCGGCTGATCGCCTATCACGAGACGGGTCACGCCCTCGTCGGATATGCCCTCCCCAACTCCGACCCGGTCCACAAGGTGACCATCGTGGCCCGCGGCCGATCCCTGGGTCACACCCTGGCGCTCCCGACCCACGACAAGTACCTGGTCCGTCGTTCCGAGCTGGTCGATCAGCTGGCCATGTTGCTCGGCGGGCGCACGGCCGAGGAGCTCATCTTCGCCGATCCCACCACCGGTGCGGCCAACGACATCGAGAAGGCCACTGCCATCGCCCGGCGCATGGTGATGGAATACGGGATGAGCGACATCCTCGGGCCCATGCAGTACGGCAAGCCCAACGGTGAAGTGTTCCTGGGCCGTGATTACTCCCGGCAACAGGATTACTCGGACGAGGTCGCGGCCAACATCGACAACGAGGTTCGCAAGATGATCAACGCCGCCCACGAGGAGGCGCGGCTGATCCTGGAGCGCCATCAGGACTCGATGGAGCAAATGGTCTCGGCCCTGCTCGAGAGCGAGACCGTCGACCGGGACCAGGTAGCCGAGTTGTTCGCCGACGTGCCCAAGTGGGAGCACACCTCCGAGGGCGCGCTTCGCATCAAGTACCCGGACAACCCGGTCATCCCCCAGCCACGGGAGCAGATTGCGGCTGCGGAAGAGGTGGAGACTGAAGAGGAGCCGGTGACCGAGTCGCTCACCCTCAACCGAAAGCTGCGGCGCTCCAGCCGGCCCGCAACCGAGGGCGGCTAAACCCGTTCGATCCTCAGGTCGCCGGACACCAACCTCACCTTCACGCTGATCTCGCGCTCCGGAGGCTCGGGTCGAGGGTTGGGCTCGGGCAATCTCACCTTTCCGGAGAGAGATTCCGCGTCCAGTTCGAGTCGGGTCCGGGGTGGGATGCCGAGTCTGACTCCGCCGGACATCGACTTGACCTTGACCGACGGCGCCGTGACCTTCTCGACCCGGACATTGCCCGACAGGGTGGCACAGTGGACGATCCCGGCGCACTCCCCGACGGTCACATCGCCTGATGCAGTGGACAGGTCGGCCCGGTCCATGAGTCGGGTGATCCTGATGCTCCCCGATGCGGTGACGCAGATCGCCTCACCGTCCACTTGGTCACCTCGAACCCGGCCGCTCGCGGTCTTGGCCCGCAGCCGCTCGGTGGTGCCGAAATCGATGTTGCCGCTCGCGGTGGAGGCGTCGAGGCGCGCCAGGGGGACAGAGACGGTGACGTCGCCGCTCGAGCTTTCGACCTCGACCTCGGCGCGGGGCGGAACGTGGACGGTGACGTAGGTCCTCCCGGCTCCCGATGCCTCGATGGTGCCCATCCGCTGTTGGAGATCGAAGCGTGTATCACTGCTGTCGATCGTGAGCCGGACCACCCCTGAATCGCCTTCTTGGACATTCACCCGTCCGGATCTGATTGCGATTCGGACCACCGGGCTCCCGTCGACGGTGAACTCCCGGTCGATCACAGGTCGATGGTCCGTCTCACCGAGTTCGAGCTGCCACGCTCGTAGGCCTTGGTCCGAAGCGTCTCGACCACGAAGGAGTTGACCGAGTCGCCGGCCCCCTCAGCCGCTTCTGTGATGAGGTCCTTCAGATAGGCGGGGACACGGAGCGTTATCCGGGCCTCGGCGTCTACCGCCTCCGCATCCGGGGGTGGGGGAGGGACCCTGGAGTCGTCGGTGCGCAGACCGAGCTCCGGCTCCCCGTCGACGAGTCGCACCTCGACCTTTTGGCCGACCAACTGCCCGTTCACTTCCTGGGCGGCCATCTCCACGACCTCCATCATGGCTTGTCTCAACGCCGGCCGGAGGACGTCGAGCAGGTCGGCCCCAAACGAGGCCAGATCGGGATGGGCCAGCCGCAACTGGGCCTGAACCGCGGCCTCCATCAGTTGTTCGGTCTGAGTCAACTGCATCGACTCTCGCTCCTATCTGGCCTGGCCCCAACGCATCGCATCGGCGGCCTGGCGGCTCGGCAACTCCGCGATCGTGGGCTTTCTCTTGACCACCCTCCGGATTCTCTGCTCCAACACCGTTTCCAGGACATCCGGTCCATCGGTGAAGATCATCATTTTGACTCCTTCCCTGACATCATTTGCGATGTCATCATGACATCATAATACAGTCATCCTGACAACTTTGTCAAGAGCCGATGGGATATCCCCGACCCCTCCGGTAACTTCAACACATGAGCGAGATCGGGGACGGGATCGAGGCGATCGATCGGGGTCGGATCGAGAAGGCGGTCCGGGAGATCATCGAAGCGTTGGGTGAGGATCCGGAGCGGGAGGGTCTGTCCGACACCCCGGAACGTGTGGCCAATTTCTACGCCGAGGTCTTCGACGGCCTGCACCGGGAACCGGGCGACGTGGTCGACGCATTCTTTGGCGACGAGCACTATCAGGAGATCGTGATGGTGCGGGAGATCCCGTTCTACTCGATGTGTGAGCATCATTTCGTGCCTTTCCACGGGCAGGCCCACGTCGCCTACATCCCCAAGGGCCGGATCACCGGCCTCTCCAAGCTGGCGCGTCTGGTCGAGGGGTTCGCCCGCCGCCCCCAGATGCAGGAAAGGCTCACCGCTCAGGTGGCGGACGCTCTCACCGAACGTCTCGAGCCACTTGGCGTGATGGTCGTCGTGGAGGCGGAGCACCTGTGCATGTCGATGCGTGGTGTGAAGAAGCCCGGCGCCACGACGGTCACCTCGGCGGTCCGGGGGATCATGGAGTCGCAGCCGGCCACCCGGGCCGAGGCGATGTCGCTCCTGTTCGGCACCGCTCGCTAGGGAGCGGTCGGTGATCTGGAAGCTGCGCACCAGGGAGCTGGACGTCTCCCAGGGGTTGATCATGGGCGTCATCAACGTCACGCCCGACTCGTTCTCGGATGGGGGAGTCCATCTCGATCCGGCACGGGCGATCTCTGCCGGTCTGGAGATGGCGAGAGCGGGTGCCGATCTCGTGGACGTGGGAGGAGAATCGACCCGCCCTGGGGCCTTGCCCGTGCACGTGGACGAGGAGATGGGTCGGGTAGTGCCGGTGGTGGCGGCTCTGGTCGAATCGGGATTGGTGGTGTCGATAGACACCACGAAACCCGAAGTGGCCTCGGCTGCCCTCGAGGCAGGGGCCGAAATCGTCAACGACGTCACCGCCGCCGGGTCCGACCGCATGATCGAGGTCCTGGCCGGGTCGGGTGCCGGAGTGATCCTCATGCACATGAAAGGGACCCCGAGGACGATGCAACAGGATCCTGTCTACGACGATGTCGTGGCCGAGGTGGCGGGATTCCTCGAGGATCGGGCCGGCCAGGTGATCGATGGTGGCGTCGATTCGGCCTCGGTCGCCATCGATCCCGGGATCGGCTTCGGCAAGACTTCGACTCACAATCTCGAACTGATCGATGGCTTGCCCCGGCTGGTCGAATCCGGGTATCCGGTGGTGCTCGGCACCTCGCGCAAGGCCTTCCTGGGCAGGATCACGGGCATCGACGACCCCGGGGCTCGCGACGGGGTCACCGCGGTCACCACCGCCCTCGGATTCGAGCGTGGCGCAAGGGTTTTTCGGGTGCACGACGTTGTCTCGTCAAGGGCGGCTCTGAGCCTGGCCGCGGCTATCGTGAGCCACGGGACATGGCACGAATGGTCGCAGGACTCAAGCCCCGGGGATTCACCTGGGTCATAACCGATCGTTTGGCCGTGTCCGAACGGGTCGGTGGCTCCGGCTTCCAGCATCGGCGGGTGCGGCGCGAGGAGGAGATCACCTGGCTGGTCGAGGAGGCAGGGATCAACACCGTGGTCTCGATGCTTCCCGGCAATCAGAACCTCCTCGCCTATCGCGAGGCAGGCATGGCCACGTTTTCGGTCCCGATCGGCGCGGATCTCACCAGCGACGACGTGGACCAGTTCTTCGCCACCTTGACCAAGGCGACCTCGAAGCGTCGTTCCCGGGTGCTCGTGCATCGGGAGGCAATCGACGACACGGTGGGTGGCCTGCTCGGCGGTTTCCTCGTCTCTTCCGGCCTGGTCCAGGACCCGATCCTCGCCCTGGCCGTCATCCAGCAGATCCTGGGCCGGGCGTTGGGGCCGGAGGGCCGCTCGCTCATCCCGGCATCAGCTGTCTCGTGACCGATCGGATCGAGATCAAAGGCATCCAGGTCCTCGCCCGTCATGGCGTGCTCGAGCACGAACGGGTCGAGCCCCAGCCTTTCCTCATCGACCTCACCGTCTACCTGGACCTGTCCAGGGCCGGGGCCTCGGATGACCTCGCCGACACCGTCGACTACGGGCGTCTGGCCCAGGAAGCCCACGATCTCGTTGCCGGCGAGAGCCACCTGCTCATCGAGACGGTGGCCGACCGGGTGGCGGGGCGGGTCCTCGCCGAGCCGCGTGTCGAACGGGTGACCGTGACCGTGCACAAGCCGGAAGCGCCGATCCCCCTCGAGTTCGGGGACGTAGCGGTCACGATCGATCGGTCCAGATGACCCGATTCGCCGTCGCCCTCGGGTCGAACCAGGGGTCGCGGATCGACCACATGCGTCAAGCGGTCACGGAGCTCAGGGCCTTGGGGACGATCGAGGGGATCTCGGGTCTCTACGAGACCGAGCCGGTTGGGGGCCCGGATCAGGATCCGTTCTTGAACGCGGTCGTCCTCCTCGACACCGACCTCCCGCCGGCGAGGCTGCTCGAATCACTACAGCGGATCGAGACAGCCCACGATCGGGTGCGGACCGTCCGATGGGGACCGCGCACCCTCGACCTCGACATCGTGGCCGTGGACGACCAGCCGATGGACACGCCGGACCTTCAGGTGCCTCATCCCAGGGCCGCCGAGCGTCTCTTCGTCCTCCAGCCGCTCTGCGACGTGTGGCCGGAGGCCATGGTGAGGGACGGATTGACCGCGGCGGAGGCGCTGGCGTCGGTGTCTGGCCAGAAGGTCGATCTGGTCGCGGCCGACTGGTGAGCGACCGATCCGGGCTAACCCGGTGGCACCATCTCGATCTCTTCTGCGATGGCGAGGACGGCTCGTCGCTGCACCTGATCATGGCCGTGGGCACTGACCATCACGGAGATGTCATCGACTTCGAAACGCACCATGGTGTGCCCTTCATGTAGCCCTGCGTCGGTGCACAGCATCAGGCTGCCCAACCGGTCCCCGATCCTGACTTCCTCATGAGGCTCAGCCGTCCCGCAGCGGTCTCTCTCCGCCTGAGCACCTTCGACGAATAGATGAAACAGGTCGAGGTCCTTGATGCCGGTTGGCTCGAGGAGAAACCCTGATCCGAGCGCGCACCCCTCCTTGGGGCTGATTCTGGCGTCACGGAATGCGCCGGGGATCTCACATCTGACCGGGTTGTTGGTCTCGGGCAGAGCGGTTGGGCAAGGCACGCTGAATCCGAGCAGGGCGGCGGCGTGCTGGCACTCCATCCGGAGGGTCTGGTCAGTGGCCGCAAGCGGATAGGCGCTCTCCGCGGTGTCTGACACCGGAGGCGGCGGTGTGGGAGATGCCGTTCCGCCGTCGACGCAAGCGACCGACAGGGCGGCGAGTAAGACACAAACTGCCTGACGCGAATGCGGTTTGAGTCCTCTCAACCAGCTCGGTTGCATTATGCCGATGCCGCCAGATCAGGGACCATCGGCCCTGGCACATGGTCGCCGCGCCGTGCTACCTTCAAGACATGGGAAGCGGCCGCGGCCCACCTCTTGACCGGGACATGCAGCGAGCGTCCAGGACAGGAGGAACGATCTAGATGGCAAAACGGTCGCGAGAGCACCGCCAGGACACCCCCGGATACAACGACGGTCGGCCGACGCGCGAGGAGCGCAAACAGCAACATCGCGCAGTCCGCCATTCCACCCATCAGGTGCTGCACATGGCAGAAGACCCCGACGGGGTCGTGGTGCCCGAGGTGCGGGGAGCCGGGGACAATCACAATCATCTCGCCGAGCCGCAAGATTCGAAACCACGACGATTCAGGGTCTGGAAGACCAAGTTCTGGAAACGACGGGAGGGTTACCACGAAATGAAGTCCGAGCTGGACTCGAACTGGCCCGTCATAACCCCAAACCAACTGGAAGATCAGGTCTGAGGCTGCCAGGTCTGAGGCTGGGAACCACTGGCTAGCCTCGCCGCCACGCCGGCCGAGGAAGACCTGTGAGATTGACTGTTGTCGGCCCGGGCAGGGCCGGAGGATCGGTTGCGCTCGCGGCGGCCAGGGTGGGGCACGAGATCGTCGGGGTGCTTTCTCGCTCACCGTCACCAACTCCATATGGCCCGGTGCTCGATTGGGACGACCCCCTGCCTGACTGTGACCTCCTCCTGATCGCGGTGCGCGACGATGCGATAGCCGAGGTCGCTACCCGGCTCACGCCTCTCGCCGAATCGGTCCCGGTCGCCGCCCACATGTCGGGCTTCACCCCGGTCACCGCAATGGATGGCCTCGCCGAGGCCGGTGTCGAAGTCGGTGGCTTCCATCCCCTGCAGACACTGCCCGATCCGGAGCGTGGGGCCGCCGCCCTGAGCGGCGCCTTCGTCGGGATCGGAGGTGGCCCAGACGCCGCACCGGTCCTAACAGATTTGGGCCAGTCGTTGGGCATGATCCCCTTCCCCCTCGCCGACGACTCGAGGCCGGCCTATCACGCAGGGGCCTCCGCCGCGTCGAATTTCGTCATTACCGCCCTCGCCACCGCGGCAGACCTGATGATGGAGGCGCGGATCGATCCGATCGTCACCCGCCCGCTGGTCGAGCAGGCCGTAGCCAACCTCTACGAGCTCACCGCCGATTCTCCCCTGACAGGCCCGATAGCCCGAGGCGACGTCGCGACGGTCGCCGGTCAGATAGCTGCGGCTCATCGAGTGTCCGAGGAAGTCGGAGAGCAGTACCGGCTCATGGCCGAAGCGACCGCCGTCCGCGCCGATCGAAGGGCTGACATCGCACTGTGGAGATAACGCAGACGTTCGCCGGCACACGGGAGAAGTACCAAGGAAAGGTCGGGCTCCTTCCAACGCTCGGGTTCCTCCACGAGGGTCATCTGGCCCTCATCGACCTGCTCAGGCCTAAATGCGACACGCTGGTGGTGTCGCTCTTCGTCAACCCGACCCAGTTCGACGACAGGGAGGACTTCGCCGCATACCCGAGGGACACCGAGCGCGATGCCGGTCTGGCGGAGGCGCACTCCGTCGACCTTCTGTTCGCTCCCGAGCAAGAGGAGGTCTATCCGGTCGGTGAGACCACCATCGTCGAGGTCGGTGGGGTGTCCCAGGAGATGGAGGGGCGGTATCGGGCCGGGCATTTCACCGGCGTGGCCACTGTCGTGGCCAAGCTCTTCGCCGGCCTGCAGCCCGACATCGCCATGTTCGGGCGCAAGGACGCCCAGCAGCTCGCCGTGCTCAAGTCCATGGTCCGGGATCTCAGGTTCCCAGTCGACGTGATCGACGCGCCGCTCGTACGGGAGCCCGATGGGCTCGCCCTCTCCAGCCGCAACGTGAGGCTGTCCCGGATGGATCGGGAACGGGCTCTCGCCATCAGCAGAGGGCTGTTCCAAGCTGCGGAACAGGTCGACGCCGGTGAGCGCCGCGCCGAGCGTCTCGAAAGGACGGTGCGTCGCTCGCTGAAGGGCCTCCAGGTCGACTATGCCACGCTCGCCTCTCAGGACACGATGGTCCCCATCCCCGCGCTCGACCGACACGCCGTGCTCGCGGTTGCGGCGCACGTCGGAGAGGTGCGTCTGATCGACAATGTCACCTTCGATTGGGTCGACGGCAGGCCGGTCCCGGACCGTGGCCTGCTCCTCGGCGAACCGAGTCGGCTAACTACCCTGCCGTGACCCCACACCCATCGAGTGACATGACCGAGACATCCGACCAAGGCATGGACCCACTCGTCGCCGGGAGACGGGAAAAGCATCAGGAGATCCTGGATGGGGGCGGCTACCCGCATCGCTACGACCGCACCCATTTGGCCGGCGAGTTGCATCGAGAGTTCGCCGATCTCGGCCCGGGCTCGGAGACGGACCAACGGGTGTCGGTGGCCGGGCGGCTGATGCTGCACCGGTCCTTCGGGAAGCTCCAATTTGGGACGCTCCAGGACGAGGCGGGGACCATCCAGCTGTTCGTCGACCGGGCCACCCTCGGCGACGAGGCAGCCGACCGGTTCGCTCGGGTCGACCTAGGCGATTGGGTCGGTGCGAGTGGTGTGATCATGACCACCCGCAAGGGGGAGTTGAGTGTCAGGGTGGACGATTTCGCCCTCCTCCAGAAGAGCCTCCGCCCACTCCCCGACAAGTGGCACGGGCTCCACGACATCGAGCTCCGCAGCCGTCGGCGATATGTCGACCTCATGGTGAACGAGGAGGCCCGGATTGTGGCCCGGGCGAGGACGGTGGTGGTGGGCGAGCTGCGTCGTCAGTTCGAGACGAGGGGATTCATCGAGGTCGAGACGCCCGTCCTGCTGCGTGAGGCCACCGGGGCGACGGCCCGGCCCTTCGCCACTCACCATCACGCCCTGGATATGGACATGTATCTCCGCATCGCCACCGAGCTGTTCTTGAAGCGGCTCGTCGTCGGCGGCCTCGAGAAAGTGTTCGAGATCGGTCGGATCTTCCGCAACGAGGGGGTCGACTCGACCCACAACCCGGAGTTCACCATGCTCGAGGCGTATCAGGCGTTCGCCGACTACACCGACATGATGGCCCTCCTCGAGGAGGTGATCCCCGAGGTGGCTCGGGCGGTGACCGGGGGCACCAAGGTCGCCTACCAGGGCCGGGAGATCGACCTGACCCCACCCTTCCGACGGGCGACGATGATCGAGCTCGTCTCGCAGCGGTTGGGGCACAAGGTCGATCTGGACAGCGACAGAGAGGATCTGGCGGTGCGGGCCGGTGAGCTGGGCATCGAGGTGGAAGAGGGGTGGAGCGAGGCCCGTCTCATCTCGGAGATCTACGAAGAGACAGTGGAATCGGACATTTGGGCCCCCACCTTCGTCA
Source organism: Acidimicrobiia bacterium (assembly GCA_025928935.1). Lineage (GTDB taxonomy): Bacteria > Actinomycetota > Acidimicrobiia > Spongiisociales > ZC4RG35 > JARDZU01. The sequence goes on along the minus strand of JAICNB010000016.1, from coordinate 1,793 downwards.
CCCATCAGCCGGTGGAGGTGTCACCCCTGGCGCGGCGCAACCCGGACGAACCGCGTCTGGCAGACCGATTCGAGCTTGTGGTGGCCGGCTCGGAGTACGCCAACGCATTCTCCGAGCTCAATGACCCCGATGACCAACGGGAGAGATTCGAGGCGCAGGCGGCCGCCCGGGCTGCCGGTGACCTGGAGGCGCATCCGGTGGATGAGGACTATCTCCTCGCTCTGGAATACGGGTTGCCGCCCACCGGCGGCATTGGGATCGGGGTCGACCGCTTGGTCATGCTCCTCACCGACCAGGCCCACATCCGCGAGGTGATCCTGTTCCCTACCCTCCGTCCCGAGGGTCAGCCATGAACACGGACCCAGGATCCCCACCGCCGCTGAGCGAAGTTGCCCCGAGTTCGGCAGCGATCAGCCGCGGGCAGCTTCGACCCGGCCGAGCAGATAGTCCCCCAGGCCTTCCAGGATCTTCTTCGGCTCCCCCTCCGGAATGATGGCCAGCGCGGCCGATGCCTTTCTCAGACGACGGGTGGCCTCGGAAAGGGAGGCGTCGACATGGCCCCCGTCCCGGACGATCTCGATGACTTCCTTGACCACGTCGTCGTCATACGGATGGTTGCCCTGCAGCAGACTTCGCACCCTGTCGCCCGCAGGCCCGGAGAGCGCCTGGAGCACAGGCATGGTGAATTTGCCCTCCCGGATGTCGGAGCCCGCCGGCTTGCCGATAGTTTCCTCCTCGGCGACGAGGTCGAGCGCGTCATCGGCGATCTGGAACACCATTCCCAGCTCCCAGGCCCAGTCGGAGAGCGCGTCGACGACACCGGGCTCGGCATCGGCCGCCATCGCGCCCAGTCGGGCGGAGGTGCGGATCAGCGATGCGGTCTTTCCGGCGATGACCTGTTCGTAGTCGGCCACCTCGTGCTCGAGGTCGAAGTCCAACTGCAGCTCGCGGGTCTGTCCTTCCACCAGCTCGGCATAGGTGGCGGCGAGAAGCCGGACCGACTCCTGGCTGAGATGTGTCGCCGCGACCTCCGAAGCCCTCGCCATGAGAAAGTCACCGGCGAGGATGGCCACAGTGTTGCTCCAGTTGGCGTTCACCGAGGCTGCGCCGCGTCTCACGTCCGCCTCATCGATGACATCGTCGTGATAGAGCGATCCGACGTGTATCAGCTCGACCGAGACGCCGGCCTCGACCGGGCGGCGATCCCGCGCGGGCCCGAACTCGGCGGCGAGTAGTGCCAGCAAGGGCCTAAACCGTTTCCCGCCGGCCAGGAGGAGATGCTGGGCGACCTTGGTGAGGTAAGCATCGTCGGCCGTGGACGCCTCGAGAAGGCGCTCCTCGACACGAGTCAGAGCGTCCCAGACGGTGGGAATGCGAATGAGACTTTGGAGGTCGTCCATTAGTGACGATGGTATTACGTGTCCACCGATCGGGAATCAGCCCCGAGGGTCAAGAATGACCCGGTGGTAGAGTTGTGTCTGCCAGGCTTGGGAGGCAAGAGTGTTTGAGCGTTTCACAGATCGTGCCCGACGGGTCGTCGTTCTGGCCCAGGAAGAGGCGCGGCTCCTCAATCACAACTACATCGGAACCGAGCACATCCTGCTCGGCCTCCTCAACGAGGGGGAGGGCATCGCTGCCCAGGCACTGGAGAGCCTCGACATCGACCTCGCCTCGGTTCGTGAAGAGGTGGTCAAGATCATCGGGCAGGGCCAGCAGTCTCCCTCCGGCCACATCCCGTTCACGCCGAGGGCGAAGAAGGTCCTCGAGCTGAGTCTTCGTGAGGCGCTCCAGCT
>JAICNB010000015.1 GCA_025928935.1 Acidimicrobiia bacterium | reverse complement strand
TGGTCGTCATAGCCCGGGCGTTGGCCACGATCTGGTCGGTGTAGGTCTTGAATCCGGGCTGCATCGCCTCGTGGAAGCAGACCGCCTTGGCCGCGACCTGTGACTCGATCGGGCCTCCCTGCGCATTGGGGAAAACGGCTCGATCGATCTCCTTGGCGAATCCCTCGGTGCTCAGGATGAGACCGCCCCGCGGCCCACGCAGCGCCTTGTGGGTGGTCGCGGTCACCACGTCGGCGAAGGGCACGGGTGAGGGATATGAGCCACCTGCCACCAGACCGATGAAGTGGGCCGCGTCGACCATGAAGATGGCCTCGATCTCGTCGGCGACCGCACGGAAGCCCTCGTAGTCGAGAGTGCGCGAATAGGCGGAGAAGCCGGCCAGGACGATCTTGGGCTTGTGCTCGATGGCCAGGGCCCGTACCTGGTCCATGTCGATCAACTCGGTCTCGGGGTCCACGCCGTAGGCAACGAAGTCGTAGTAGAGGCCGGAGAAGTTGACCGGAGAGCCATGGGTGAGGTGCCCTCCCTGATCGAGACGCATCCCGAGCACCCTGTCTCCCGGAGTGAGCAGGGAGAAGTAGACACCCATGTTGGCCTGGGCCCCGGAGTGGGCCTGGACATTGGCGTGCTCGGCCCCGAAGAGCTCCTTGGCCCGGTCGATGGCGAGCTGCTCCATCTCGTCGACCACCTGGCAGCCCTCGTAGTAACGGCGCCCCGGGTAGCCCTCTGCGTACTTGTTGGTGAAGACCGAGCCAGAGGCAGCCATCACCGCCGGTGAGGCGAAGTTCTCCGAGGCGATCAGGTGGATGTGGGTGTTCTGCCGTTCTAGATCCTTGCGGATGAGGCCGGCAGTGGCTGGATCGACGAGCTCCAACGGGTCCATCGAGATCATGATCTTGCAGGGTAACTAGATGGCTACCGGGCCCTGACGCAGCACAACCGGCTCCGACCCGGTGAGGTCCACCACCGTCGAGGCCCGCCCCCCTGGCGCGCGGCCGCCGACGTAGAACTGCACCCGGTCGCCGAAGATGGCGCGCGCCTCGGCGTCGGTCATCGACTCCGGCATCCCACTCAGGTTGGCCGAGGTCACCGCCAGAGGCCCCACTGCCTCGAGCAACTCGATGGTCACAGAGTGGTCGGGCACCCGGAGACCCACGGTCCGACGTTGGGCGTCGCCTACCCAGTCGGCGAGGATGACCTTGGGAGTGACCACCAGAGTCAGCGCCCCGGGCCAGTGAGAGGAGGCAAGCAGGGCGCCCGCACCCTCGATCCTCCCGATCGACGCAGCCTGCTCGAGTGAGGCGACGAGCAGCCCGACCGGCTTGTTCTCCGGCCGCCCCTTCAACTCATACAGACGACCCACGGCTTCCTCGCTGACCGGGTCGGCACCGATCCCGTAGACCGTGTCGGTGGGAAGGCCGATCACCTGACGGGCCCGAATCGCCTCGACCGCCTCGTCGAGGCTCAAGGTTTGACGGCGACGATGTAGCGGTCACGGCCCGTGAGATCGTGGCGGACCACGGCCGGCAGCTCGATGAAGGAGCTCACCGCAGACACGCCTTGTTTCTCGCCGATCTCACACACGATCACTCCTCCGGGTCGAAGCCAGGAGGCTGCCGAGGCCCCAATCCGCTCGATCACCTCGAGCCCGGTCGGCCCGGCCACCAGAGCCACTCTGGGCTCGCGTTGGACATCGACAGGCAGGGCCGCGAAATCGACTTCTGCGACATAGGGCGGGTTGGCCACGATCAGGTCGACCGTCCCCAGGATGGCGGTGGGGAGCGGATCGAACAGGTCACCTTCGGCGAGATACACCTGCAGCCCGGTCCGCTGGCGATTGTTCGCGGCCACCTCGATGGCGTCCGCCGAGATGTCGGTGGCGAAGACGGCAGCGTTGGGGAACCGGCTCTTCAGTGCCAGGGCCAAGGCGCCGGATCCGGTGCAGAGGTCGACGATGATCTCGGGGCTTCGCACCATCTTGGTGGCCAGCTCGAACATCCCCTCGGTCTCCGGCCGGGGTATCAGGACCCTCTCGTCCACGACCAGGTCCAGCGGGCCGAAGGCCGCGCTGCCCTCGATGTACTGGAGTGGCTCGCCTTCGAGCCTTCGGGCGATGAGGGCGTCGAGGGGTGCGTCGGGGCCCGCAACGGCCTCGAGCCTCACCATCTCGTGTTCGGGAATGGTCGCCATGGTGCCCCAATCTCATGTCACGCCAGGCGCCAGAAGATAGTTCGCATCAGGCCCACTCCCCGCCTCTTCGCCCGAATGGTGACCAGGAAATCGGCTTCTTCCTGCCATCATCGGGCCGATAGACAGGTCGCCATGGGAGGCCCGAGGCGAACATGGGTGATAACAAACGCGTGCTCGTGGCGGATGACTCGGACACGGTGACCACGGTCCTGGTCACTGCGCTCGAACTCGAGGGTTATGAGGTGGATACTGCAGTGAATGGGCAGGAGGCCTATGAGAAGGGCCTCACCGGCGATTTCGACCTGGTCATCCTGGACCAGCTCATGCCAGGCCTGCTCGGACTGGAAGTCATCGAGCGATGGAGACACGAGGGCCGCCAGATCAGCACGATCATGCTGTCGGGGGTCGACGACGATCGCACCGTGGTAGGGAGCTTCGAGTCCGGGGCGGTCGACTTCATTCGCAAGCCATTTCGCCTCCCTGAGCTCCTGGCCAGGGTGCGGCAGCATCTCCGGAGCTGAGGCCCCCGCGAGCCTCAATAGGGCTCCGCCGGCGCCGATATATGACGAGAGATCTCATGAACGGAACGACCATCGGCCTCATCGCGGTCGCGGTGGTCCTCATCAGCGACATCACTCTCTTGCTAGGTCTGGTCGTGATGAAGACCCTTCACCGCAAGCGCGCCGCGCTGCACAAGCTCAGGCGCGCCGAGTACGTGGCGACGCTCAGCCGTCGCCTTGCCTCCCCGGGGTCGACCGATCCGATCGATGCCAGGGCTATCGACGACGACGCCTTCATCGATGCCGTCATCGACGTACGAAACGTGGTGACCGGACAGAAGGTGGAGACCCTGGCCGGGATCATCGACGCTCTGGGGCTCACCCGGCGACAAGAGGCGAGATTGCGCAGCTCGTTTCCCGTTGGTCGTCGCCTGCGTGCCGCCGTCTCGTTGGCTGAGATCGGTGACGAATCCACCGCACCGGTCCTCATCGAGCATCTCTCAGACCGTGAGCCTGAGATCAGGATCCAATGCGCTCGAGGATTGGGCCGGATGAGGCACACGGCCGCGATCGACGCCATCCTGGAGAGGTTCGACCTCGAGGAGCCCTGGGTCAGGGCACGGTTTGCCGACACCTTGGTCGGTTTCGGCAGCAAGGCGACCTGGCCTCTCGTCGCCTACATCAGGGTGAACCTTCGACACCATGACAACGAGGGAGTCGTCGAGGCGATCAGGGTGCTGGGCGTGATCGGCGATCGCGACGTCGGTCCGACTCTGGCAGGGGTGCTGAGAGTGGGGAGCGATCCCGAAGTTCTGATAGCAACCATCGAAGCCCTCGGCGTTGTCGGTGGACCGCTGGCCATCAGACCCCTCAGGGCCGCCTTCCAGGCCACCGACTGGCGACTTCGGGCCAAGGCCGCCACCTCTCTTGCCCAGATCGGGGACCCATCGGTGAACACGGCGCTCGCCAGGGGCTTGACCGACGCCAACTGGTGGGTCCGTCGCAACAGCGCGGCAGGGCTCGCCTCACTTCACGGGGGCAGCGATCTGCTCCTCGATGCCCTCACCTCCGATGACGAGTTCGCCCGGGATGCGGCCGCCGAGGCGCTCGCCGACTGCGGCGTCCTGGCCGAAGCCAGGGAACGAGAAGAGTCGGGCCTGGCCACTGCCGAGGACAGGTCGCTCCTGAGTCACATGGCTGGGCAGGTGCTGACTTGATCCCGGTGATCCTTCTCTGGGTCGGATACGCCACCCTGGTCTACTTCATCGTCATGCAGGCCTACATGATCGGCCTCGGCCTGCGATCGGTCGCGGTGATGCGGCGCTCCCATCATCTGGAGCGGTTCGGCCGTGTGTCCGAGATGCTGTCGAGCCGGACGTCGCCGCCTGTGTCGATCGTCATCCCCGCCTTCAACGAGGCGGCCGGCATCGTCGATTCGATCAGGTCGATGTCCATCGTTGGGTATCCGCGATTCGAGATCGTGGTCGTGAACGACGGGTCCAGCGACGAGACATTGGAGGCGTTGATCGAGGCATTTCGCCTGGAGCGTGTGCGGATCCCCTATCGACCCGACATCGCCACTGCGCCGATCCGAGGTATCTACCGCGGTCATGGCGCCGTCGACATCACCGTGATCGACAAGGAGAACGGTGGCCGGGCAGACGCGCTGAACGCGGGGATCAACGCCGCCAGGTACCCCTACGCCCTTTGCACGGACGCGGATGTAATCCTCGACGCCAACTGTCTCGTGGGCGCCATGCGCAGAGTCGTCGAGGATCGCCAGCGCACGATCGCGGTCGGCGGCAACATCCGGCCCATCAACGGCAGCACGGTCCACCTGGGTCATCTGGTCGAAGCCGGAGTCCCGCGCAAGCTGGTCCCCAGAATGCAGGCGTTGGAGTATCTCCGCACCTTCCTGGCCAGCCGACCGGCATGGTCGGAGATGGGGGCGCTCCCGCTGGTCTCAGGCGCATTCGGTGTGTGGAAGCGCTCCGCCGTGATCGCGGTGGGCGGATTCACCACCGGGCACATGGGCGAGGACATGGACCTCACCATGCGCATGCACCGCTACCACATCGACAACGACATTCCCTACCGGATCGTCTACGAGCCGTCCGCAGTCATCTGGACCGAGGTGCCGGAGACGCTGCGAGTGCTCCGCCGACAGCGTGTCCGTTGGCATCGGGGGCTGATGACCGCGGTTCGCGACTTCATGCCCATGACCTTCAACCCCAGGTACGGAAAGTTGGGCACAATCACCTGGGCTGCGATGTTCCTATTCGAATATCTGGCGCCCGTCATCGAGTTCGTCGGATGGATCACGATTCCTCTGGCCCTCCTCCTCGGCGCGCTCGACATCACCTCGCTGCTCACACTTCTCGCCCTCGCCTTCGGCGTTGGCCTGCTCAATTCCCTGGTGGCGTTGCTGCTGGACGAGACCTACGGCTACTTCAACTCGCCGGCCGACACGGCCCGGCTGATAGTCATGGTCCTGATCGAGAACTTCGGCATGCGCCAGCTCACGGTGGCCTGGCGGGTCAGGGCGCTCCTGGGCGGGAAAGCCACCAAGACGTGGGGGAACATGGAGCGCAAGGGCGTGGCCAACCTGGGGGTCGGGACCTGAGCGTCAGCGCCCTTCGGCGAGGCGTGCGGCCTGCTCGTCGGCGCTGAGCGCGGTCACGAACTCCTCCAGGTCGCCGTCGAGCACCTGGTCGAGGCGCTTCAAAGTGAGGCCGATCCGATGATCAGTCACCCGGTTCTCCTTGAAGTTGTAGGTCCGAATCTTCTCGGCGCGCTCTCCGGAGCCCACCTGCGACCGCCGGGCGCCGGCCAGCTCCGACTGCTGGCGCTCCAGCTCGATCTGATAGAGCCGAGCGCGGAGTATCCGCAGCGCCTTCTCCTTGTTCTGCAGCTGGCTCTTCTCGTCCTGGACGGTCACGACCTGCGAGGTCGGGATATGGGTGAGGCGGACTGCCGAATCGGTGGTGTTGACCGACTGCCCACCCGGGCCGGTCGATCTGTACACGTCGACCTTCAAGTCGTTGGGGTCGATCTCCACCTCCAGCTCCTCGACCTCGGGCAGGACGGCGACGGTGGCGGTCGAAGTGTGGATCCGGCCCTGTGACTCGGTTCTCGGGACCCGCTGCACCCGATGCACGCCGGCCTCGTATTTCATCTTCGAGTAGGCGCCCCGGCCCTTGATCGCAACGGTGACCTTGTCGAACCCGCCGGCCTCGGACGGGGAGCTGTCCATCGGCTCGACCTCCAGGCCGGATCGATCGGCGTATCTCTGATACATGCGAAGCAGATCCCCGGCCCAGATCGCCGCCTCATCACCACCGGCGGCCGAGCGGATCTCGACGATCACGTCCTTTGCGTCCGACGGGTCGGTAGGGACCAGGGCAAGCGTGACCCGGTCCTCGATCTGGTCGATCTCGGTAGCCAGCTCACGCGCCAGGCTCGCCATCTCAGGGTCTTCGTCCATCTCCTTCGCCACCTCGAGATCGGCGCGCGCCTGGCGAAGGCGTCGCACGTCGGCCACGACATCTCTGAGATCGGCGTGGCGCTTGCCCAATTCGGCCAGGAGGGCGGGGTCGGACAGGGTCGCCGGGTCGGCCAGGGCGGCCTCGGTCTCCTCGAAGACCGACTCGATCTCGGCGAGCCGAGTGGCCAGGGTGTCTTCCATCACTCCTCCCCGGACGGAGGGGCCACCCCGAACACAGTGCTCCGCACCTCGAGGGCCGACCCCGGAAGCCCGCCCCTTCCGATGACATCGTCGACCATCTCGTCATCGAGGGCCACGACCAGGCTGGATATCGCCACTTCGACCTGACTCTCGTCGGGGACACGGGTGGTGAGCTTCTGCAGCCAGATCCCGGGTGCGGCCAGCGCCCGCGCCAGCCATCCGCTGCTCCGGGTGCCCGACCAGCGGAGGACCTCGTACGCGATGCCGGCGATGATCGGTATGCCGAGCACGCGGGAGGTCACCAGGAAGAGCCAGCCCGGCCTCCCGAAGAAGGAGAAGAGGATTATCGAGCCGAGCACCACGATGAGGAGGAAGCTGGTCCCGCATCGAGGATGCTCGGGTGGATAGCGGCGGACCGACTCGACGCTGAGAGGCTCTCCCGCCTCGAAGGCGTGGATCGACATGTGCTCGGCGCCGTGGTACTCGAAGACCCGGCCGATCTCGGCAGAGCGGCCGATCGCCCAGATATAGCCCACGAAGATGGCAAGGCGGATCACACCCTCGGAGACGTTGAAGAGAAGACCCGACTCGCCGGCCACCACTCCGGCGGCGAGGGCGGGCAAGACGATGAAGATCCCGGCGAAGAGGGCGAAGGCCAGTGCCATCGTCCAGCCGATCTGGGATCTGGTGAGTGGCTCCTCCTCTTCGCCTGCGGCCATCTCGGCCGACCAGGACAGAGCGCGGAATCCGAGGCTCAGCGATTCCCAGAGCACCACGACGCCGCGGACGAAGGGGATCCTCGCCGCCGTGTTCCGCTCCGCGAGACGGCCGAGCACATGCCGCTGGGCGACGATGTGCCCCTCGGGTCTGCGAACCGCCACCGACCACGCCCCCGGGGCGCGCATCATCACACCTTCGATGACTGCCTGACCCCCGACCGTCTTGGCCGGGTCGATAGGACCGCTCAGCCGCTCGTAATTGGGACGCTCAGGTACCGAATGCGGGACTGTGGATCCCAATTTCGGGTCGTCGGGAGCGCTCGACTCACTCTGCGTCAGCGGTTTCCGCCTCCGCGCTCGCATCGGCCGGCTCGCCGGCCTTGGTGAATGCGGTCTTCCCGTAGCGCTTCTGGAAACGCTCCACCCGACCCCCGCTGTCGACCAGTTTCTGCTTCCCAGTGAAGAACGGATGGCACTCATTGCACAGCTCGATGTGCATCTCGCCGGGCTTGGTGCTCCTGGTCGTGAACGTGTTGCCACACGAGCAAGTGACATGGGTCTCGGCGTACTCGGGATGAATGTCGGTCTTCACCGTCGGCTCCTATCTAGCTGCCGCTGCTCTTCGCCACCTCGGCGAGGAACTCGGCGTTGGACTTGGTGGTCTTCAACCTGTCGATCAGGAGCTCGAGTGCGGCGCCCGGCTCCAGAGCCAGCAGCACTCGCCGCAGCTTCCAGACCTGCGCCAGCTCCTTCTGGTCGAACAGCAGCTCTTCCTTCCTTGTTCCCGATGCCTCGATGTCGATGGCGGGGTAGATCCGCTTGTCGGCGAGCTTGCGATCGAGACGGAGCTCCATGTTCCCGGTGCCCTTGAACTCCTCGAAGATGACCTCGTCCATCTTGGAGCCCGTCTCGACGAGCGCTGTGCCCAGGATGGTGAGCGAGCCCCCCTCCTCGATGTTCCGGGCGGCGCCGAAGAAACGCTTCGGCGGGTAAAGGGCCTGGCTGTCGACACCACCGGAGAGGATGCGGCCCGAGGCGGGGGTCGCCAGGTTGTGGGCACGGGCGAGACGGGTGATCGAGTCGAGCAGGATCACCACGTCGGTGCCCATCTCCACCAGTCGCTTGGCCCGCTCCAAAGCCAGCTCGGAGACTTGGGTGTGCTCCTCGGCGGGACGGTCGAAGGTCGAGTAGATGACCTCGCCCTTGACCGAGCGCTGCATGTCGGTCACCTCTTCGGGTCTCTCATCTACGAGCACCACCATCAGATAGCACTCGGGGTTGTTGGTGGTGATCGCCTGTGCGATCTCCTGGAGGACGGTTGTCTTGCCCGCCTTGGGCGGCGAGACGATCAGACCGCGCTGTCCCTTGCCGATGGGGGCGATCAGGTCGACGATCCGTGTGAGGATTCCGTTGGCCCGGCCATCGATCTCGAGACGAAGCCTCTCGTCCGGAAAGAGCGGGGTCAGAGATTCGAACTTCGGCCGGCGCATCGCCTCGTCCGACGACATGCCATTGACCTTGTCGATGCGGACCACGGCCGGGAACTTCTCCTTCGACCGCGGCGGGCGGATCGGTCCGGAGACGATGTCACCCTTGCGAAGACGGAACTTGCGCACCTGGTTGGCCGAGACGTAGACGTCCTTGTCGCCCGACAGGTAGCCGGTGACCCTGAGAAACCCGTAACCCTCGGGCAGGATGTCGAGTAGACCCTCGCGGATCTCCAGGTCCTCCTCCGGGATGAACTCCTCCTCACGTCCGCCTCCACCACGGCGCCGGCGATTGCGGCTCCGGTTCCCACCCTGACGCTGGTCGTCGTCGACACGGCCGGCCTGACGGGCGTCCGGGCGCGGCTCGTCCCCGGGCACGGCCTCGAGCTCGCCATCGCCGTCCTGGGGGGCGCGCTCGATGCGAGGAGTGGCCTGGGGCAGATCCAGCTCTTCGCCGGGCGCGGGCTCAGCCACCTGGCCGGCGTCGACCAAGGCACTGATCAGCTTCGATTTCTGGAGACCGTCGGTCTCGATTCCTACCGCATCGGCGATCTGCCGCAGCTCGTCGATGGTCTTGCTCTGGAGTTGAGCTCGTGTGGTCATTGGATCCTTCGCGATTCTTCGCTTTCAGGCTCGAACGGACCGGGATATGCACCATCGCAAATATGGATGGCATGCCTCGGATGAGGACTGTGGGTGGGTGGCCGCAACGTCCCTTGGCGTCGTCGGCTGAACCGTATGGTAGCTGCTCCCGCCGGTTGCGCAAAGCAGCAACCAACGAGATTATCGGATCAGACGGTCGAGCTCTGAAGGGTCGGCATCGATGACCGTCACCCGCTCCGGTTTGCCTGACAGGTCCTCGAACCCCGGTGGCGTCTCAGGCTGCAGTCCCAGGGCGCTCTGAACGGCAGCGGCGAATTTTGCCGGGTGGGCAGTCCCCACCACCACCTGGGGCAGGTCACCGAGAAGGGCCTCCCCGACATGCCAGGCGGCCGCGGTGTGCGGGTCGAGCAGATAGCCGTACTCGGCTTCGACAGCGGCGATCGTCTTCAGGATCTCATCATCCTGGGCGTATCCCGCCGCGAATGTCTCAGCCGGGTCACCGGTGAACCGCTCGAGGTTCGATGGCACGGTCACGTCCATCGCCGGTGCCAGGGTGGGGATCGTCTCCTCGTCTCCCATCGAGCCGGTGTTGACCAGGTTGTAGAGCCCGCGGTTGGCGTTGTTGGCGATCGCCATCGCCTCGATCGGCGCCCCCATCTGCTTGGCAACCCAACAGGCGAGAATGTTGCCGAAGTTCCCTGTTGGGACCACGACATCGAAGGGGGCCCCCATCCTGCCCCCCAAGTACACGTAGTAGCCGGCTTGGGCCGCGACCCGGGCCCAGTTGATCGAGTTGAAGGCGAGGAGGCCGTCGTGACGACGGAATGCGTCCTTGACCAAGGCCTGGCAGTCGTCGAAGTTGCCCCGCACCGCGATCGCCAGGACGTTCTCCTCGGCGACGGTGGTCATCTGGCGGCGCTGGAACTCGGATACCTTCCCGTGCGGATAGAGGACGACGATTCGAAGCTGGGGGCGCCCCCGGCAGGCCTCGATCGCGGCCGATCCCGTGTCTCCAGAGGTGGCGCCGAGGATGGTGGAGGGTCTAGCCACGTCGCGGTCGAGCAGCCCGCCGAGGATCTGGAGGGCGTGATCCTTGAATGACAGGGTGGGACCCCAGAACAACTCGAAGACGAAACGATCGCCGACCGGCACCACCGGGGCGACCTCCTCGGAGGAGAAACGTGCCGCAGCCTGCGTCACGATCGGGCCCACCACCTCGGCACCGAAACTGGTCAGCACCGCAGTCACCGCCTGGCGATATGACCAGTCTTCCCAGCCGGCGGGAAGGGACGGGATCGCCTCGGGCACGTAGAGCCCGCCGTCCGGTGCCAGTCCGGTGAGCATCACCCCCCGAAAGTCGAGCGGTGGGGCCTCTCCCCGGGTGGACACGTACCTCACCCGGCGGAGGCTAGAAGGAGTGTCGTCGATAGAATCACCCCTCGACGCTCCCGTAGCTCAGGGGATAGAGCGCCGGCCTCCGGAGCCGGGTGCGCAGGTTCGAATCCTGCCGGGAGCGCGAACCGTGTCTGACCAGGGGTCTCCAGTCAGGTCTCGACTCCCGCCCTGCTCCGACCGTGCTGCATCTGGTGACCTCCTCAGCCAGTCTTCTGCTGCTCCACCGTGCCCCCTTCCCTCGGTCGGCGGAATGCGTAGCCGAGCCCGACCAACGCCGCCACGGCAAGGATCACGATCAGATCGAGGCCAAGCAAGTAAGTGAGACCTCCCCAGGCTCCTGCGACGAGAATCGTCCAGAATATTCGCCGAATGGGATGAACGAGACTGGGAGCCAGCCGCTGATCCGGTGCACCCAGACGAGGTCCCGCCCCGGACACCCCTAGGAATGGCTCGTCACCGATGGTGGTGAGAAGGCCGAGCATGAACGCTGCGATGAGCAGCCAATACCACTCGAGCTGCTCGCCTTCGGACGACACCGTGAACCATCCGGTGAGGGTGGTAACCGTGAGCAGGAGGCACACGAACCCGGCCAACGCGAAGACGTAGCGGAGAAGATTCCAAAGGACGCGAACGTACAGCGATACTCGTTCTCGGTGCAGTCTCAAAGTTGGGCCCGCTGTGCCACTTTCCCGAGCCGTGGGAACCGGGGTTTCCAGATCGGCGGGAACGGGCCCAACCCCCATGCCTGTCTCCGCCATCGGTGAGGATTTACACCGGACTCGACCTCTTGGGGGGATTCACCCTGACGAACGTCTTCTACTAGTCCCGCGACAGATTCCATACCCATCGGGCAACCAGAGGGATCAAGAAGAACAACGCAGCGACCCCGGCTGAGAGGGCGGCAACCTGACTCCATAAGGGGAAACGCGCCAGGTCAGAAGCTGGTTGTGACGGAGGGCTTGCTGCCTCTTCGGGAGGCGGCGTGAGGGCTTCTTCGAAAGGTGGGCTGACGATCGTTGGGATGCTGCGTGTGCTTTCGGGTTCGATGCTGAACCATGATCGGAGCCGATCGACGAAGCTCTCATTCCCGACCTGGGACGATGCCGTGACAAGCACGTCCCCTCCGCCCTGAGCGCCATCAGGCCCTGGCCCTTGATCATCCCGCCTCACGGATGTGGCAGTTGGTGGCGATGCATCGCCCCTGCGACTCGCCGTTGGAGTCGAAGTCGTGGTCACTCCTATTGGCCCCACCGCCGGGATCGGCGAGGTGGTTCCGACAGAGGCATGTGTGGTCGTGGTGGTGGGCGAGGTCGTCGAAGGCGAGACGCCCGATGTGGTCGAGGGCGAGACGCCGGATGTCGTCGAGGTGGTATTCGTGAACACGGTGGTGCTGGTCACAACCGTCGAACTGGTCGTAGGCACAGGCGTTGTGGTCGTCACGGTCGCTTCGGTCGAGGTCGTGGTCGAGTTGGCGAGCACGGTGAACAAGGCAGTCGCACAGGGCTGAGATCCCTGTCGGCAAGCCACAATCTGGTGAACACCCGCCGCCGCACCCGAAGGAAGGGTCACGCTCGCCGAGAAAGTGTCGTCAGGCCCGGCCAAAACCGTGCCGAGATCCGAGCAGCCCGAGTTGTCCCAACAGAGTGCCACGGGAGAAGAGGCGGGGAAGCCTGTACCGACAACCAGAACACTGGTGCCGGCGACGCCCACCGCGGGGCTCACGATGAGGGAGGCGGCCACCGCCGGGGCGGCAGTGACAAGTTGCAGGCCCAGCGATAGGAGGATGAGCACCAGCGCACCAGCAAGCCGGCTTCCGATCGACCGTCCCTGCCTCAGCACCTCAACCCCCCAGGACCAACACGGTCGATGCTACCGGATGCCGTGACTTCTGGTGTTGTCGACCCGTCGGGCGTGAGCCATGGTCCTTCGCGTACCGTTCGGTGTGGTACGCAGAGGGCCGCCCGGCTCAGCCGGGCGGCCACTCGTCAGGCCTCTAAGGGACAGGTATGACCTGGCTTCGGCCCTCCTTCGGCGCTCACCGGCGCCATGAACGCTCCGATCAAAGCGGCCACCACGGCTGCGGCGTGACCTGCGTGATCTCAGGGCTGTGGTCATGCCCCGGCGGGCATACCAGGAAAGGGCACGGCGTAAACTCTCCCTATGCCACGAGCCATCTGGAAGGGCGCCATCAACTTCGGGCTGGTCACCATCCCGGTCGGGCTGTACACGGCGACCGACAACAAGACGCCCAAGTTCAAGCAGCTCCGCAAGACCGATCACTCCCCGATCCGCTACAAGCGGGTGGCCGAGGCCGACGGCAGCGAGGTCCAGTGGGAGGACATCGTCAAGGGGTACGAGTTCGAGAAGGACCGTTACGTGGTGTTCACCGACGAGGAGCTCGACTCCGCTCATCAGGACGGCAACAAGCTGGTCGACGTCGTTCAGTTCGTCGACGAGACCGAGATCGACCCGATGTACTACAAGTCGGCCTACTACCTCGCCCCGGAGAAGACCGGGATCAAGGCCTACAAAATCTTGGAGGAGGCTCTGAAGGAGAAGGGCCGGGTGGCCATCGCCAAGGTGTCCATCCGGGAGAAGCAACAGCTCGCCACCCTCCGGGCCAAAGACGGCGTGATCGTCATGGAGACCATGTTCTGGCCCGACGAGCTCCGCGAGGCCGAATTCGAGGAGCTCGAGGCCGAGGTGGAGATACGGCCCGAGGAAGTCGCCATGGCAGCCTCCCTGATCGACAACCTGACCCGCCCGTTCGAGGCGGAGGACTACGCCGATCCGACCCGCGAGGCGATCGAGCAGCTGGCGGCGAAGAAGGTCGCGGGTGAGGAGATCATCGCCACGGTCTCGCCGGAGCCGACCAAGGTGGTCGACCTGTTGGAGGCCCTGAAGGCGTCGGTGGAAGCAACCAAGTCCAAGGAGACCAAGGCCGCCAAGGCTGGGTGAGCCGCGCTCTCGCTCAGCCCGGGCCCTCCTCCGCCCAGGTGACCGCCTCGGCCGGCACCGTCTCCACCCCTTTGAACACCGGGGCCCTCAGATGATTGTCGTGAGTCCACTCCTTGTACTCGACTCCGATGACGATCACCGGCTCGACCCACAGAGGCCTGCCCGGCCTGGGCAACACGACCTGGTTGTGGAACGGCGATCTGGGCCGCTCGATCTGGCGGAGGTGGGTGGCGAAGATCTCCAGCGTGACATCGTCGAACCCGGACCCGACCGCTGCTATCCAGCGCAGCCCGACATCGTCGTGGAGACCGACGAGAACCGAACCGAAAGTCGACGACCTTCCGCCCTCGCCGGGGAGATAGCCCCCGACCACGGCCCGGAGCCGGCGCTTGACCGATACCTTTTTCCAGTCGGCCGAGCGTCTCCCGGGCTGGTACGGCGATCCGAGCCGCTTGCCGACAATGCCTTCCAGGCCACGCCGTCTGGCCACCTCGAAGACTGCGGTCCCATGCTCGGGCGTCGGCTCCGGGACCACGATCGGTGACGGAAGAGCGAGTTCCCTGAGCATGCTGGCCCTGTCTTCGTAGGGCTGGCCGATCAGGCTCTGCCCCCGGAACAACAGGTCGAAGACCACGAGATTCACACCTACGTCCGCCTTGGTGCCCCGTCCCCCGAACCCGGTGCGTTGCTGCAGATAGGAGAAGGACGGGAGACCCTCCTCGTCGAAGGCGACCACCTCGCCATCGACGGCGACACCGTCCGGTATCGGCAGAGAGGCCAGCTCGGGGAACGGCCCGGTCAGGTCGAGCCCGCGCCGCGACCTAGCCCGGATCTTCCCTCCCTCGGCTGCCAGGACCACGCGGTAGCCGTCCCATTTCACTTCGAACCACCAACCGGGGTCGTCGAAGGGCTCATCGACCCGCGTCGCCAGCATCGGCTCGAAGTCGGGGATCTTCAACCGGCTGTGAGCTGTTCGCGGACGAGACGGCTCACCACGGCGCCGTTGAGGTCGCTGCCGTGCCGTTTCATCAGGTGGCCGGTGACCCGACCGGCGGCCTTCTCGTCGGACGCGACTCCCAGCTCCTCGATGGCCTCCCGCACCAGCTCGCGGGTTGCCTCCTCATCGAGCTTCTTCGGCAGCCAGCGAGACAGATACTCCACCTCGAAAGCGAGCTTTGCCGCCATCGTCTCACCACGCCCTCCGAGCTCGAGATACTCCTGGCGGGTCTTGTCCATCTTCTTGACATACGACCCGATCACCTGTCGGTAGAGGTCGTCGTCCAGGTCCCCGGTGAAGCCGGGTTGGCTCCTCGCTACCGAGATCTCGGTCTCGACCTGCCTGATGACGTCCCTTCTCGGGGCGTCCTTGGCCTTCATCGCGTCTCTCAACTCGTCAGCGAGCTCGTCTTTGATGCTCATAGGGGGCTGTCCAGGGCGCTGCGTACCACGGCCGGGTCGTCGGTAATGATGCCCGACACGCCGAGGCCGGCCAACTCGGTCGCACGGTCCCCATCGTTCACGACCCATGGGCACACCTCGAGCCCGGCATCGACTGCCCGGATCATCTCCAGGACCGGAAAGGACACCGACGGGAGCAGAGTTCGGTGACCGAAGCGAAGACACTCAGAGATGCCCCCGGCCACGTCACCCGCAGCGTCGACGAGCACGCCGGTGGCGACCTCGGGGAAAGCCCGGTGAACCGCAGCCAAGGTCTCCCAGTTGAAAGAGGTGACCACGTCGCCGGGCCGGGCACGTTCGGCGGCCTCGAGGCCAAGACGGTGATCCGGTTCGAATCCCGACTCGTGTGGCATGTTCTTGATTTCGAACTGAAAGGACAGGTCGGGAACGACGCCTATCGCCTCGTCGAGGAGGGCGGGGCGATGCCCGTCACCAAGATCGATCTCGCCCAACTCCGCCCAGGGGTGGTCAGCCACCGAGAGGCCCCCGAGCACCGGATCGTGAGAGAGAACTAGCTTCCCGTCACTGCTCCGGCGAACATCGACTTCGACCGCGTCGGCGACCCCGGCTGCAGCGAGGAAGCCGGCCAGGGTGTTGTCGGGGAATCGAGTCGGCCATCCCCGATGGCCCACGACAATTGGTGTCATCCGCGTCGATTCCTCCCGAAGAAAACCGTTTACAGCCGGCGACACGGACGTTATCGTTCGTGCCGGAAAAACCACCGTTCCCGGGAATTTTCATCCTGACGGAACGCTTGTGAAAAAGATCACAAACTTCTGAGAGAACAGACTGAGGAACATCTTGCTCACCACCACCACCACCACCATCACAACAGATTGGCGGGATCTGGCAGCTTGCCGGGACTCCGAGCCGACTCTGTTCTTCCCGGTCGGGACCACCGGCCCGGCGATAGACCAGATCGACGCGGCCGTCGCCATCTGCATGATTTGCCCCGTCCAGGAGAGTTGTCTCCAGTACGCCCTGGAGACCAATCAGGAATCCGGGGTCTGGGGTGGGTACGCCGAGGACGACCGCCGGCGTCTCCGTAAGCGGTGGCTCGCCGAGCGCCGCCGCCGCGCCGTCTAGACCGCCGGGGCGAAACCTACTGAAGGGCCGCCGTCGGCGGCTTCGATCTCGACGAAGGCCAGCGACGCGGTCGGCACGCCAACCGTTCGGCTCTTGGTGTCGGTGAACCAGGCCATGCCCCCGTCGGCCAGAGCCCGCTCGACCTCGCCCCTGAAGACCTCGGCGTCATCGATCTCGATCTCGAAGACCTTGCTGGTGTCGGCGACCCCAATGCGGACTTTCATGCTCGGCACTGTAACCCCCTTCCCCTCGGGCTGAATTTGTCGTAGTCCAACACGCATGGGGTGGGCAAGACGTCTCCTGGCGGTGACGACCTTGGTGTCGATCGGTTCGGTGGCCATCGCCCAACCGGCAGCCAGCCCATCGTTCGTGCCGGTCTCGATGGATGAGCCGATCCCTCCTTCGGTCGTGGTGGAGCCCGGCGATCATCTCTGGAAGATCAGCGAGGAGCACCTCGCCGGGGTTCTCGGCAGGTCCGCCGAGGACGGGGAAATCGATCCCTATTGGCGCTCCGTCATCGAGGCCAACCGCGACCGGTTGCGCTCAGGGGATCCCGACCTGATCTACCCCGGTGAGACGGTGGCGCTCCCCCCGGCCGGATGACGGCTAGCGATCGGCGACCAGACGGGCGACGATCCCCTCGTGCGTGCCGAGGTAGAGCTCTCCGGCGGAGTCGATCCCAAAGGTGTTGACCTGGCCGAGCTCGCCGAGCTGTTCCGACCAGTCCTGCTCCTCGGTGACTGCACCGCCGGCGAACTTGAAGGACCTGATCCACTGCGAGCACCAGTCACTGTAGAAATAGGTGCCATTCAGCTCGGGGATGGCCGCTCCCCGATAGACGTATCCGCCGGTCACCGAGCATCCTTCCTCATGGGTGTAGGTGATCGCAGGTGACGTGTAATTGGCCAGGTCACAGTCCTGGACGTGGAAACAACGAGTTCCCTCGACGTCGGACCATCCCAGGTTGAACCCACCCTCCGCGATGGGCAGCACGTTGACCTCTTCCTGGTCGGCGTGGCCGACGTCGGCGATGTAGATGAGCCCGTCGACCGGATCGATGGAGAACCGCCACGGATTGCGAAGCCCGTACGCCCAAACCTCGCCGGCGCCGCCTCCGTCCACGAATGGGTTCTCCGGCGGGATCCCATACGGGTCGCCGCCATCGACGTCGATGCGAGAGATCGCCCCGAACATCGTGTTGGGGTCCTGTCCCTGATCCCGAGAGTCCGCGCCGTCGCCCATCGCGATCCAGAGATAGCCTTCGGGCCCGAAAGCGAGCTGTCCGGCGTAGTGGCGGATGTCGGTTGCGTCCGGTGGCTGCTCCAACTCGATGAGGACTCTCTCGGTGTCAGGCGAGGCGATGTTCGGGTCGGACACCGAGACCTGGAACTCGGAGACCTGTCGCCGCCCGCCCTGGTCGGTGTAATAGATGTAGAAGCGCCCGTTGTTGGCGTAATCGGGATGAAAGGCCAGGCCGAGCATGCCCTGCTCGATGCCACCGGCCAACACTCGATCGGTCAGGTCGAGGAACGGGGTCTCCTGCAGCTCGCGGTTGGCGTCCAACATCAAGATGACACCGAAGCGCTCCACCACGAAAAGCCGATCGTCCCCGACCGGGGCGGTGATGGCGGTCGGTTGCCTCACGTCCCCCGTCAAGGACTCCAGCCTCAGCTCCTGCAACTCGGGCAAGTTGGCGGCCGTGGTAGACGCTCCCGGGACCGTGGTCCCGCCCGTTCCGGGAACAGTCGTAGCCGTCACTCCGGGGGCGAGGGTGGTCGTGGTGCCACCGGCAACCGGGGCCTCGGTTCCCTCGGGCCCACTTCCCTCCCCGGAGCCACGCAGGAAGAAGAACGTGATCAGGAATATCGCCACCAGCGCGATGATCAGGGCGCGCAGCCTCGACTGTGCGTTGGGGGCAGGCTGGCGGTGACGTGCGCTCACGGCTGGCGGAGTCTAAGGATCAGGGAGCCCGGCAAGCCGTTCTAGGCGTTCTCTCCGAGGAAGATCTCCGACACGGACGAGTCCATGAAGATGGCCTGGAGTGTCTCGGCGAGGATCGGTGCGATCGAGAGAACCTGGACCTTGTCCAGCTCCAACACCTCTTGTGACACCGGCAGGGTGTTGGTGACGATCACCTCCTCGACCGGGGCGTTCTTGAGGAGGTCCAGCGCCGGCTCGGAGAAGACACCATGGGTGGCGGCGATGCGAACACTGGTCGCTCCTTGCTCACGCACCAACTCGGCGGCGTTGGTGACCGTCCCCGCTGTGTCGATGATGTCGTCGACGATCACGGCGTGCCGTCCGGCGACGGTTCCAGCCATCTCGAGTGCCTCAGACACATTGTGCTGCGCCGGGTCGCGCCGTTTGTACACCACGGCGACGTCGCCATCGAGGAAGCGGGCATAACGCTCCGCCCGTTTCACACCGCCCGCATCAGGGGAGACGACGGTGGTGGGTCCGTCGATCCGGTCCGCCAGGTATTCGGTGATGATGGGCAGTGCGGTCAGGGAGTCGAATGGCTTGTGGATGAAGCCCTGGAGCTGTCCGGTGTGCAGGTCGACCGAGACCAGCCGGTCGGCGCCGGCGGTCATGAACAGGTCGCCAACCAGACGGGCGGTTATCGGCTCCCTCGGCCTGACCTTCTTGTCCTGTCGCCCGTACCCGAAGAACGGCATGACCGCGGTGATGCGGCGGGCCGATGCCCGATTCAGGGCATCGATGGTGATCAACTGCTCCATGATGTTGTCGTTGATCGGGTCGCAATGGCTCTGCATCACGTAGCAGTCGGCGCCACGCACACTCTCGGCAGGCCGCACATAGATCTCACCATTGGCGAAACGGGAGCGCTCCAGGTCACCGAGGGCGACTCCCAAGGCCTCCGCCACCTCTTCAGCCAACGAGGCATTGGCCCCGCCGGTGAAGAGCATCATTCGGTTGCGGGAGACAATGTCCAATTCAGTCCTCGGCCTTCTTGGTGGCCTGCCTCTCTGCTCGGCGCTGAGAGTAGCCGCGTATCTCTCGCTGCTCGCTCCGCTCGATGGCGAGGGCGCCCTCCTCCACATCGTCGGTTATCACGGAGCCTGCGCCGGTGACGGCACCATCACCGATGGTCACCGGTGCGACCAGCATCGTGTCGGACCCTATGAAGACATCCTCCCCGATCGTGGTCTCGTGCTTCTCGTATCCGTCGTAGTTGCACGTGACCGTTCCGGCACCGATGTTCGTCCTGGCGCCAATCTTCGCATCCCCCAGGTAGGCGAGGTGAGGAGCCTTGGCCCCTTGGCCGAGAGTCGTGTTCTTGGTCTCGACGAACGTGCCCACCTTGGACCGCTCCTCGAGGACCGTGCCCGGGCGAAGTGAGGCAAAGGGGCCAACCTCGCAGTCCTCTCCGATGATGGCCCCGCGCAAGACGGAGTACCAGACAGTGGAGCCGGCGCCGATGCTGGAATCGAGGGCGAAGACATCGGGCCCGACCTGGGCCCCGGCGCCCACCTTCGTCTCCCCTTCGAGATGAACACCGGGGTAAATCCGCGCCCCTGGCTCGACGATCACCGAATCGTCGATGTAGGTGCGGTCCGGGTCGAGCATCCAGACACCCGATTCCATGAGCCGCCGGTTGGTACGGGCCTGAAGTACCGCCTGCGCCTCGGCGAGTTGGTGTTGAGAGTTGATTCCGATCACCTCCTGCGGTGTCGCCTCGACCGGCTGCAGGCGCTGGCCACGGCCGACGAGGATCCCGACGACATCGGTGAGGTAGTACTCACCTTGTGCATTGTCGTTCGAGACATCGGCCAACGTGTCGATCAGGTCCTTGGCCCGGAAGGCATATACCCCTGCATTGATCTCACCGATTGCCCTCTGGGCGTCGTCACAATCGCGCTCTTCCACCACCTCGACCACATTGCCGGAATCGTCGCGGAGGATCCGCCCGTAACCGGTTGGGTCGTCGAACACGGAGGTCACCATCCGGGCGGCGACGTCCTCGGGTCGCTCGACCAGGCGAGCCAGCAGCTCGGGGCCGAGCAAGGGCATGTCGCCGTACAGGACCAGGATGGTGTCATCGTTCGTGACATCGCCCAGTGCACCGAGACCGACGTTGGTGGCATGCCCCGTGCCCAGTTGCCTCTCCTGGATAGCCGTCGTCACCCCCGGGGGGAGATGATCGAGCACCTCATCGGCGCCGTGCCCGAGCACCACGACGGTGTTGGCCGGCTCGAGAGGGTGGACGGCCTCGAGCACCCAGCCGATCAATGTGCGACCAGCCGCCTTGTGAGCAACTTTGGGCAGGTCGGACATCATCCGCTTGCCCTGCCCGGCGGCGAGGACGATCACGTGGGTCGGCAAGGAGCTACCTCTCTAGTCTCGGGCTGGGGGGGCAGGACTCGAACCCGCTCTTACAGGACCAAAACCTGCCGTGCTACCGGTTACACCACCCCCCAAGGGCGACTCGGACAGGTTAACGGTCGGCCGATTCGAACCCGCTTCGGCAGGATTCCATTCTGTGCGGGCTCGCGCCGCCACCAGCGCAGTAGATCCGCGCAGAGCGCTGGAGGTGCCGTTTTGTTGACCCCTTGATCCATAGTAAGTATTTTGCATTGTGCAGGACAGACATCTGATCTGTTGCTTGGTGCGGGACCAGGCTCATCAACGGAGGAGAGAAGGCATGACCGTCAAACCAAGTCGACGATCGCTCGCGATCGTCCTCGTGCTGGGCATGGTGATGGCAGCATGTGCCAGCGAGGGAGGTGACACCAGCACCACGGCCGCTGGCGATGGCGGGACGACCGCCGCCGGTGGCGAGGGCGGCGACGCCCTCCAAGTGTGGGTCACCCGCGAGTACTACATCCCGCCGGACAATTTCGAGAGCTTCACCGCCGAGACCGGGGTGGAGGTCGAGTCGAATCTCCAGGCCAACGACGACATCTTCCAGCAATTCCAGAGGATGGCGGACGCAGGTCAGCCACTGCCCGACATCCTGGGCGCCGAGGACGCCTTCATGATCGAGCAATACGTCGCCGCCGGCTTCATCGAATCACATGACGAGATCGCGGCGGCCTGGGAGGCCGAGGACCCGGATCAGTACGCAACGCTGCTTCCGTTGGTCTGGGACGAGACCGCGATCGACGGTATGAAGACCGCCATGTCGGTAACCGCCAACTTCGACATCCTCTACTACAACACCCCATGGTTCGAGGAGGCAGGGGTGACCGTCCCGTTCGATTCGCTCGATGCCGTCCTCGAAGGGATGCGGGCGATGAAGGCGGCTCGACCCGACGGCATCCCGCTGACGGTGCAGGCCCGGGCGGGTGATGGTGTCACGACACTCAAGACGGTCCTCGCCGCGGCCGGGACTCCTTTCGACGGCCCCATCCCCGACCTGGAGTCTCCCGGTGGCATCTACACCATCAACTGGTTCCTCCAGGCCGCAGCCGAAGAGCTGCTGCCACCAGAAGCGATCTCCTGGGGTGAGGACGAGGCCCGAGGGGCCTTCATATCCGGTGACGCCGGCCTCATCCTCGACGGCTTCACCACCGCCGGTGACTTCAACGAGGTAGGCGATTTCACCTATCCCGATGTGTGGAACCTGACACCGGTCCCGCTGTCGGAGGGTGGGGTCGCATTGAACGCAGCCCGAAGCTGGGCGGTCCTCGCGGGAAGCGACCAGCCGGAGGAGGCGGCGCTGATCCTCCGCTATATCGCCGAGACCGACAACCTGGTGGAGGCGGCCGGCAACGGGTCGGTTCCGATGCGTCAGACCGAGGCGATCAACGACCCGCGGCTGCAGGAGATCTGGCCTTTCTTCACCGAGGAGGTGAAGGAGGCATATCAGAACAGTTCTCCAACGCCTGTCGGCGAGAACGCCGGCGACGTGGAGGCGATCCTCGAGCAGATGTTCGGCGAGATCGTCGTGGGGACCGACAAGTCCGCAGAGGACCTGGCGACCGAGTACCAGCCACAGTTGGACGAGACGGCGCCCTGACAACCAGTCGTGGGATCACACACCCGCGCTCACCGATGGTGGGTGCGGGTGTGCCACGCTTCAGCACGCGACATGAGGGCGTGTAGATGACGGCTGGCACCGTCACCAGGCCGAGACGATGGCTCCGCCGACCGGACAACGGAGGTAAGGGCGGTGGGCGTGACAACAACGCCCTGATCGGTCAGAGCAAGGCGACGCCCTACCTGTTCAGCCTGCCGGCCATCCTTCTCGTCGCCGCCATCCTCGGCTTTCCCGTCTTGTACGGGACCTGGCAGAGCTTGTATCGGGCTCCGAGCCTCGCCGAAGACGAGGTGTTCGTCGGTTTCGAGAACTACGTCGACATGTTCTCGGGCCCGGACTTCTGGCACGCCCTCAACCGCACCGCGATCTTCGTGTTCGGCTCCCTCATCCTCGGGACCGTGCTTGGCCTCTTCTTCTCCTTCGCCCTGTTCCGGGTGGTCGGCCGGCTCCGCTTCCTACGCGCAGTGACGGTCGCCCCCTACATCATCTCCAACGTCGCGGCGGCGGTGATGTTCCGTCTTCTCTTCAACAGCCAGTTCGGGATGGTCAACCAGGTGATCGAGTTCCTCGGCTTCGAGGATCTCGGCTGGCTGAGTGATCCCGGTCTCGCCATGTTCGTTGTGATCGTGGCCCAGGTCTGGACCGATCTCCCACTCACCATCCTCGTGCTGCTCGGCGGTCTGATGACGGTCGACAAGTCGTACATGGATGCGGCCCTGGTCGACGGCGCCACCGGCTGGACACGGGCCCGGTCGATCGTCATCCCGCTTCTCACCCCACAGCTCGTGATCAGCACGGTCTGGCTCAGCTACTCCACCCTGACCGGTCTCGGAGTCGTCCTGGCGATGACCGGTGGTGGGCCGCTGAAGGCGACTCAGACCCTGCCGATGGAGATGTACACCGTCGCCTTTCGCGAGCTCGAGTTCAACCGGGCTCTCGCCATCGCCACCTTCATCTTGATCTTGAACGCCGTGCTCACCCTGGTGTACGTGGGGGTGGCCCGACGCTACGAGTACGAGCAATGACAATGCCCCAGCGACCGAACGAGCCCCCACTCGCCACCGAGACCGCGGCGGCGGCGGGAGCGGTCACGGGGTCCACCCCGGAGAAGCGGGAGCCCGCCGGCAACCGACTGGGTCGGGCACTGCGACCGATCCTCCTGGCGACTCCCCTGGTCCTGCTGGTGGCGTGGACCGTCGTGCCCTTCCTCGTCACGACGTCGGTCAGCTTCAAGGAGAAGGGCGAGGTCTTCTCGGCACCGAGCCTGATCCCCCAGACCCCCACGCTGGCCGCCTACCAGGAGGTCCTCTCCAGCGAGAGCTTCACCTCCTCGTTCGTCAACAGCGTCGTCGTCGGCGTCGGCACCACGGTTCTGACCCTCCTCATCGGGGTCCCGGCCGCCTATGCGTTCGCCCGATTCCGGTTCCGAGGCCGTCACCTGCTCTTGCTGTTCACCTTGCTCCCCCGTCTTGTGCCCAGTCTCGGCATCATGGTCCCGATCTACCGCCTGGCGGTGGCTGCCGGCGCCCTGGACAAGCGCACCACCCTCATCATCGTGTACACCGGGATGCTGCTCCCCCTGGCGGTCTGGCTCATGGTCGGCTTCTTCCAGCAGATCCCACGCGACATCGAGGAAGCAGCCAACGTCGACGGTGCGACGTTGTGGACGAGGCTCCGCTACATCGTGGCGCCGCTGGCTGCGCCGGCCATGATCACGATCGGCGTGCTCGCCTTCCGGGAGGCCTGGAACGAGTTCACCCTCGTCCTCGTGCTCACCAGCACCCCCGGCAAGAGAACCCTGCCCTACGAGTTGTATCTGATGCAAGGGATCGAGGGTCTGGCCAACTTCCCTGCCGAGGCGGCGTTCACCATCCTCACCGTGCTTCCCTTCATCCTCGTCTACACCCGGGTCGAGCGATATGTGGTCGCCGGACTGGTGTCCGGCTCGGGCAAGTAGGGAGGAGGTCAGCGGGGCAGTGAGCAGGGTCCTCGTCTCCGAGTACCTGCCCGAGGAGCATCTCGACCGGCTCCGAGCACGACATGAGGTCGTGTACGACCCAGATCTGTGCACCGACCGGCCCCGGCTCCTGACCGAGGTAGCCGACGTCGATGCCATCTTCACCCGCAATCGCACCCGCGTCGACGAAGAGCTGATCGGCGCGGCCGGCCGTCTCCGGGTGGTGGGGCGCCTCGGCGTGGGCCTGGACAACATCGACATGGAGGGCTGTGAGACGTCGGGGATCCGGGTGATCCCGGCTCGAGGCGCGAACGCGGTCTCGGTCGCCGAGTATGTGATCGGGGCGATGTTCGTGCTCGTGCGTGGGGTCTACGGGATGACCCCTTCGATGCTTGCCGGTGAATGGCCGCGCCAGGGCCACGCCTTCGGCCGCGAGCTGAGCGGCCAGACGCTGGGTCTGATCGGGTTCGGGTCGATCGCCGGACACGTGGCGACCCGGGCCGCGGGCCTGGGGATGGTGATCGTCGCCCACGACCCGTTCCTCGCCGAGGACGACCCGGCGTGGGCATCGGTGCGACGTGTCGGCTTCGACGAGGTCCTGACCGCCTCCGATGTGGTGAGCCTCCATGTCCCCCTCGATGCGGGGACCAGAAACCTCATCGACGCAGAGGCGCTGGCCCGTATGAAGCCGACCGCCATCCTCATCAACACCTCGCGTGGTGGGACGGTCGACGAGGCCGCACTGGCCGCAGCGCTTCGCAGTGGGGCCCTGGGCGGGGCGGCCCTCGACGTGTACGCCACCGAGCCCCTCGGGCCGGAAGCGGCGTCGGTCTTCGCCGGGACACCCAACCTGCTACTCACCCCTCACGTGGCCGGCAACGCCCGGGAGGCAGTGGACAGGGTGGCGACGATGATCGTCGAGGCGGTCCTGGCCGAGCTCGAGAGGACGCCCTGAGGGGATCAGACCAGGAGCCGCTCCTCGTATTCGACCCTGGACAGCAGATGGGGGTCTCCTTCGGTGATGAGCACCATGTCCTCGAGCCTGACCCCGCCCCCGCCCCGCACATTTGGCACCCAGACCAGGGGCTCCACCGCGAACACCATGTTGGGCTGGAACTCATAGGTGGTGGCCCCGGGCAGGGTCTCACCTATGTACGGCGGCTCGTTGGCCCCCATCCCGATCCCGTGCCCGATGAAGAGGCTGAATAGATGTTCGTCGAGCCCGTGCTCGGCGATCTTGGCGATGATGGCGTCGGCACAGTCCTGGTTGGTGTTTCCGGGCCTCATCTTGTCCAGGCCCGCCATCAGCCCTTCATAGACCGCGGTGTAGATCTCCTGCTGCTCCTTCGAGGGCTTGCCCACGATGGTGGTTCGCCCGATGTCGGCGAAATAGCCGTTCCACATCGCGCCGATGTCGATGAAGCAGAGGTCCTGGTTTCGGATGATCTTGTCCGTGGCCAGCCGGTGCGGCGGCGACATGTGCTCACCGGTCGCCACGAATGGGGTGATGACATGCGCCATCTCTCCCCCGAGCTGGAACAGGGTTTGCATCGCGTCGGCGGCAACGTCGAGCTCACGACGCCCGGCCCTGGTCTCGTCGAGGGCGCGCTGGGTGACCGAGTCCCCAATGGCGCATGCCTCCTCGATCACGGCGATCTCGAGGTCTGTCTTGATCCAGCGAGCCTGCTGCATGACGGTGTCCCCGTCGACCAGCTCGAGATCGGGCAGATGGGCCCGCATCGAGTCGATGAACGAGATGTTGGCCTGGTCGACCGCCAGCCTCCCACTGCTGAGCCCTCTCGTCTGAAGCAGCGGGATCAGGATGTCCTTGACGAACCCGTCGACCAGCTCTCGCTGCTCCATGATGGGGACGGCGTGGGCCTCGCCGATCCAACTCATGCCGAAACGGGCCTTGTCGATCTCCCCACCCGACCCCAGCAACACCGGGCCGTCGTCGGCAGTGAGAAGGGCCCCGTTCAGCGATGTCGTCTTTCCGGCTATGAGCTGCGCCCGCAGCGAGGTCAGATAACGGACGTTTTCGTCCTTCCAGACCAGCACGGCATCGGCGTCGGATCCGGCCAGGGCCTCATGGGCCTTTCCCACCCTCTGGCGGCGGAGTTCGGCGAAGTCGTAACGATCCTCCCAATCGACGGCGAATGGCCCTTTGGCGTATCCGGAGATCGCTCTACCTCCTGTTCTCGGGATGAAATCCGGCCCCAGCGGATCCCACGTTCTATATTCGGTATAGTACACGACGTGGAGGACCGGCTCCGCCTCGATGTATCGCGCTCTCGGCGGGTGACTGCGGTCGATCTGGTCCGTGACGCCTTGAGATCGGCCATCCTGCGCGGTGACCTGCCCGGCGGATCGCGTCTGGTCCAGACCGAGATCGCCAACCAGCTCGACGTGAGCACCACGCCGGTGCGTGAGGCGATGCGCGACCTGGCCAGTGAAGGGCTGATCACACTGGACAGCCATCGCATCGGGACGGTCCGTAAGCCCGATTGGGACGAGATGGTCGAGATCGTAGAGATGCGCCGCGCCCTCGAGAATCTCGCCATCCAGCGCGCGATGGCCGGGATAACACCCGAGGAGATGGCCCAGGCCAAGGAGATAGCCACCGACCTCTCCGAGGAGGAAGACCTCGGATCATGGGTCCAGGCCAACATCCGCTTCCACTCCATCTTCCACCGGGCCACCCGGGGACGACGTCTGGCGGGAGTGCTCCTCGCCCTCGAGGAGGCAGGAGGCGTGTTCGTCGCCCAGGCACAGCAACTTCACCCCGAGATCCGGCGCCGTGCGGTCGTCGATCATTTCGCCCTCCTCGACGCATTCGCTGCCGGCGACGCCGATCGGGCACTGGAGATTCAAAGCGGGCACGTCAACCTGCCCCTGGAGGCCTTCGAGGTCGACACCGACCGCAACGGCTGAGCATCACCAGAGCAGCGAGTACTTGTCCTTGGTGGCGGCCAGACCTTCGGTGACCAGTTTCACGTCGTTGACCGGCGAGATGAGAGTGCAGCCCTTCTCGATCAGCAGTGCGGCGTACCCGGGGTTGGGAGTGACCGCCCCCCACTGCTTGCCCTGCGCCGCACAGGCGGTGGCGACCCGGTCCACCGCCTCCAGCGAGGCGGCGCCCATGAAATCACCGATGGTCCCCACCGCCTGGCTCAGATCCGATGGCCCCACGAAGAGAAGGTCGACACCGTCCACCGACGCTATGCCTTCGACCTCGTCGACGGCCTGGGCGGTCTCGATCTGGATGGCGACAAAAGTCTCACGATTGGCCCGTTCGGCGAACTCGGACAGCGGCACCGTCCCGTAGGCCCCGTCGAAGCCGAGCGGGTTGAGGCCACGTCTCCCCCTCGGGGCGAACTTGGCCCACTGCACGAACTCCTCGGCCTGGGCAGCCGACCTGATCTGTGCCGCCATGACCCCCGTGGCCCCGCTCTCGAAGCAACGGGTGACGGTGGCATAGTCGGTAGGTGGCACCCGCACGAAACACTCGAGCCCGTGCGCCTGGCCGACGCCGGAAGCGACCTCGATGTCAGCGGTGGTGAGACCGCCATGCTCCACGTCGATCCAGAACCCGTCGAAGGCCCCGGTCATCCCCAGATAACGCACGATGTTGTGGTGGAACATCCGTCCCACTGCGAAGACAACGAGTCGTTCCCCGTTCTGAAGACGTTGTTTCATCGTGTCGGGCATCGGAGCTCCTCGGGTGGGTTCGGTAGAATGCATAATGTAATATTCGTGGGCGATGGCGGTCATCGACATGCACGCCCATGTCACTCCCGAGCGTTACAAGAAGGCGATCAGGGAGCGGGGTGAATGGCACGGGCTCGACCATGTTCCCGGCGAGCTCGGTCTTGGAGGATTCGACAAGGCCGTCGACGAACGTCTCTCCGAGATGGACATCCTTGGTGTCGACATGCAGCTCGTCACGCCGACAGTCGGCTTCTATCAGTACGGCAACGAGGTGGAGGTGACCCGACGTATCGCCAAGGAGTGCAACGACGAGATCAGGGAGATGATCGACGCCCATCCAAGCCGGTTCGCCGGGCTGGCCACCCTCCCCATGCAGGACCCGGCCAGTGCGGTCGCCGAGATGGAGCGGATCATGGGCGATCTGGGGTTCCGGGGCGTCATCGTCAGCGACCACGTCGCCGGGCGCACCTACGACGAACCCGAATTCCTCCCCTTCTTCGCCGCCGCGGAGGAGCTCGGCGCCCTCGTCTTCTTCCATCAGGGGGGCGACACCGTGGTCAACCATCGGATCCGGCGCTACAAGCTGGGAAATGCGGTCGGCAACCTCACCGAGCGCACTCTGGTCTACGCCACACTCGTCTTCGGTGGGATCCTCGACCGCTTCCCCGATCTCCGGCCCTACCTGGCCCACGGTGGCGGCTACACCGCCTTCGGCATCGCCCGCATGGACAAGGTGGCGGGGGCCTTGGAGGGCGAGTCAGGCAGCGGGCTGATCCCGCCGTTCGGCCAGGCTGATGGGTTCGCCCAGGCTCTGCCTCCAAGCGACTACCTGGGCCGATTCATCTACGACTGCTGCACCTACAGCGGTTCGGCCCTCCGTTATCTGATCGACACGGTTGGCATCGACCGGGTCGTCCTCGGCACCGACTACCCGGCTCCGATGCTGCTCCACGATGCCGTCAACTGGGTGAACGGCCTCACCGAGCTAACCGAAGCCGAGAAGACGGCGATCCTCAGCACGAACCCGGGAAGGGTGCTGGGACCGTGACAGGCAAGCTGGGCTGGGGTGTGATCGGGATCGGCGACATCGTCACGACGACCATGGCGCCGGCCATGACGGTCGAGCCCCAATGTGACCTGGTGGCCGGAGTGAGTCGCGACCAGGGCCGGGCAGACGCCTTCGCCCGCCAGTTCGGCGCCCGGTTCGCCTACACCAGCTACGACGACATGCTGGCCAACCCGGCGGTGGACGCGGTGTTCATCGCCACGCCCAACGTGTTCCACGCCGAGCAGGTGGTGACGGCGGCCCGGGCCGGCAAACACGTCCTGTGCGACAAGCCGCTCGCGATCGACGTCCCGTCGGCGAGACGAGCGGTCGAGGCCTGTGCCGGCGCCGGGGTCACGCTCGGGGTCAACTTCCACAACCGCCAGCTCCCCTGGGTGCGCGATGTGAGCCGGCTGATCGCCGACGGCCTCATCGGGGAGGTCAGGGTCGTCCAGCTCCAGGTGGCGTCGGGGCCCCGTCACTACGACAACTGGCGGGCCGACCCGGAGATGGCCGGGCTGGGCACGGTCCACAATGTGGGTGTGCACGGTCTCGACTTCCTCCGGGTCCTGCTCCACTCGGATCCCGCCGAGGTCATGGCCATGTTCGATCGGGCACCCGGGCCCGGCGGAGTCGAGATGTTGGCGCTGATCCAGCTCCGCTTCCAGAACGGCGCCCTCGTCCAGTACAACGCCAACGAGACCTTGCGCGACCCGCTCAACGACATCGTCATCTATGGCACGGAGGGCCGGATTGTCGGAAGGGGCTTCACTCGTTCCCGGAGTGATGGCCAACTCGCGGTGCTCACCGCGTCCGGTGAGACCATCACCCGTTACCCCGCTCCGGAGGCACATCGTCTCTCCCTGGCCGCGTTCACCCGGGCGGTCCTCGCCGGGGAAGAGCCCGATGCCACCGGCAACGATGGCCTGCGCAACGCCCAGATCTGTGAGGCGATCGGGAGGTCCGCCCGGCAGGGCCGGCTGGTCCCGGTGGTCTACTGACGGCTCTTGAGCACCCGACAGGACCCCGGTGACATCACGACGATCGACCAACTGATCGCCCGGGCCCGGGAGGTGCTCGACCCGTCGCTCTACGAGTGGGCTGCGGCCGGCGCCGGCCAGGGTGTCACGACATCGCGTAACTCCCTCGCCCTGAACCGTCTCGCCCTGGTGCCCCACATGATGAGCGATGTGAGCCGGGTCGATACCACTACCTCCTACATGGGCGTGCAGATGGCACTCCCGGTCCTGTTGGCGCCGGTGGCCGCCCTCCGGCTCTATGCCCATGGCGACGCACTGGCTGCCGCAGAGGCGGCGACGAGAGCCGGCACATCGACGTTCTGCGCCATGCTGACCGGCTCCGAATGGGAGGAAGTCGCCGCCACCGCCCCGGGCAGGCATTACTTCCAGGTCTATCCGATGGGAGACCGTCAGTGGCTGGGCGACATCGTCGACCGGGTCGAATCCGCCGGGTTCGCCGGCATCTGCGTCACGGTCGACTCGCCCGTGATCGGCCGTCGTGATCGGAGCTTGGAGAGCGGGTTCAAGTGGTCGATCGCTGCGGAAGGAACGTCAGGCATCGCCCGGCATGGGTACGACTATTCCTTCCGGACGACTTTCAGCTGGAGCGATCTGGCCTGGTTGTGTGCCCACACCCCGCTGCCGGTCACGGTGAAAGGGGTCATGACGGCGAGGGACGCAGCCGAGGCGGTCGAATGTGGGGTGGCAGGGGTCTACGTCTCGAACCACGGCGGGAGGATGGTCGATCATGCCTTGTCAGCCATCGAGGCGCTCGGCGAGGTCGTGGACGCAGTCGACGGGCGGGTCGACGTGGCCATCGACAGCGGATTCACCAGGGGCGCCGAGATCTGCAAGGCCCTGGGTCTCGGGGCGCGTGCGGTCGGGATAGGGCGTCTTCAGTGCTGGGGTCTGGCCATCGGCGGCGTGGCCGGCCTCTCCCGAGCCCTCGAGATCCTCCGGGACGAGATCAGCATCACCATGGCCAACATCGGCGCCCCCAACGTCGCTGCCATCACGCCCGCCCACGTGCGCTGGTCGATCGCCGCCCCTCCGGTCTGAGCCCTCAGTCGAGGCCATCCTCGACGTCGAGCCGTGCCCCCAGCGCCCGGAGCTGGTCGAGCAGGACGTCCCCCAGCGGAATGCCGTCCCGGAGCCGGGAGGACATCTCCGCTGCCGCCATGTCGCCCGGGAGATGCACCGGGTCATCGCCACCAGATGCCCGCAGTGCGGCGAGATGTCTCTCCATGTCCGACCTGAACTCGTCGAAATCACGAAACAGGTCGGGCCGCATCACGAAGATGGCCTGGCCGGTGTTGGCCGCCTGCCCGGGGACCTGGCGATGGTCGATCACATCGTCACCGAATGCCGCTCCGTTGAGGACCCCGGCGAGGAGCCCCAGGCCGAGATTGAGGCCCGATCCCTTGTAGCCCCCGATCGGCATGAGGAACCCCTCGTCGGCGCGGGTCGGGTCGAGGATCGGACGGCCCTCCAGGTCCACCACCCACCCCTCTGGCATCTGCTGCCCCGCCTGGGCGAGCACCTTGATCGTCCCGTGGGACGTGACGGTCGTGGCGATGTCGAGCAGGAAGGGGTGAGAATCGGTAGGGATGGCGATGGAGATCGGGTTGGTCCCCAGGAGCCGTTCCCGCCCACCCCAGGGCGGCATGACATTGGCGCTGGCCACGGCGGTGTACATGGCGATCAGCCCGCGTTCGGCTGCCATCCCGGTGTA
The DNA here is from genome assembly GCA_025928935.1 of Acidimicrobiia bacterium. Lineage (GTDB taxonomy): Bacteria > Actinomycetota > Acidimicrobiia > Spongiisociales > ZC4RG35 > JARDZU01. The sequence continues at coordinate 16,207 of JAICNB010000015.1, read as the reverse complement.
GACCCCGGCGGCGCCGGCATGGTTGGAGTGGACGGTGCCCACCCAGGCCATCCCGGACTCGATCGCCTTGGTCATTGCCGTCTCGGTGGCGACCGTCATCACCACCTGCCCCAGGCCATTGCCACCGTCGACGAGACCACTGACCGGCGTCTCCCGGAGCAGGTCGATGTCCGGTCGGAGCTCGATGCCACCGGCCTCGATCCGGCCCGCATACTGGGGCAGTCGGATGATGCCGTGCCCGGTGCGGCCTCGCAGGTCTGCCTCGAGGAGGCGCCTGGCCGTCACCTCTGCGTGCTCGGGGAGCGCACCCAGGGCGACGAGGGCATCCCGACAGAAGGCCGCCAGCCGATCGAAGCCGAATCTCACCGCTCGAACTGGTCGACGGTCTCACCGGTGTCGGCGAACGTCCTGGTCACCTGGGTGCTTCCGTACACCCAGAGGATTCGCATCCGCCCGGTGCCAGTGTTGATGAACCGATGCCACTCCCCGGGGGCGATCTGAGTCGTGTCGTAGGGCCGGGCCGGCACCTGCTCACCGTTGAGCTCGGCCATCCCTTCGCCTTCGATGACTGTTACCTGCTCGATGGTGTTGTGGCTGTGGAGCCGGATGCTGGTGCCGGGGGGGAAGGTGGTGATCCCCATGGTGAAGCCCTGTCCGTCGAGGGGATCCGGGGTGAGGCGGATGCTCTCGATCCCGTCGCCGCGCGCCACGGGGTCAACCTCGTCGAACCTGATCAAACCGGCCATGCGCCTGTCCCGTCCCTCATGCCATGAACCTACCGCCATTGACCGACACCGTTTCCCCGGTCATGAAGCCCGCCTCCGGGGAGGCGAGGAAAAGGATCCACTCCGCCACCTCTTCCGGTGTCTGATAACGGCCGAGCGGTATGCCGGCGGCTGTGGTCGCCAGCTGGTCCCGATCGCGCAGCCGTTGGATCCGCTCGGTGAGCACAGCCGACGGGGCCAGGGCGTTGACAGTGATTCCCTCTTCGGCCAGCTCGGCGGCCATGGCACGGGTGAGCCCGTGCACCCCTGCCTTGGCCGCCACGTACGGTGGGGCGGTCTGCCAGCCTGCCGTGAGCCCGGCCAGAGAACCGAGATTCACGATCCGGGCGGCGTCGGATCGGCGCAGTAGTGGAAGTGCGGCCCGGCTCATCAGGAACACCGACGTCAGGTTGCTGTCCACGATGTCACGCCATGTGTCGAGGGTGGTCTCCGCGAGCCCTAGGGCCTCGGGGAACCCGCCGGCATTGTTGACCAGGACGTCGATTCGACCCGATCCCCGGTCGATCGCATCGACCGCGGCTGCCACCTCCGCCTCGACAGTGAGGTCACATCGCAGAAAGGTCGCCCCGTCGATCGCGGCGGCCGTCGGAGGGCCCGTCTCATCGTCCACGTCGACCAGATAGACGGTTGCACCCTCTCGGGCGAAGGCGCGGGCGGCTGCCTTCCCGATCCCGACCGCGGCCCCGGTCACCACCACGACCCGACCGGCGAAGCGGGTCATGCCGCCGCCAGGCCGAGCAACCCCTCGGGCAGCTTGCTGTGCGCCAGCTCGATGGCGGGGCCCGAGGCAGCAACGAAGTCATCGCGTTCCTCCGGGGTGAGGTCCACGAACAGCGCACCCGCCCCCTCGAGCCGCACCCGCAACGACTGCTCGAGATCTGCCGCGGCGGCTCGTTGGGCCTCCACCGACCGGGTGGCGGCCCCGTTCACGATGGCGCGCAGATCGGGGTCGAAGCTCTCCAGCGTCGGCCTATGACAGAAGAGGCCCCTGGCACCGTAGAGATGACCGGTCATCGTGAAGTGGGTATGCACCTGGTCCACTCCGTAGGCAACGGTGTTGGCCAGCGGGTTCTCCTGGGCATCGACATCGAGACGGCTGATCAGCTGGATCCCTGCACTCAGCTCCACCGCCACCGGGATCGCGCCCCAGGACCGGATCAGCTCCTCATGGATCTCGTTTGGCTGGAGACGAACGGTCATGCCGGAACAGTCCTCGGGAGTATGGACGGGGCGGAGCCGGTTGGTGAGATGCCGGAACCCGTTGTCCCAGAAGCCGAGCACATCGAAGCCCGTCTCACGTCTCACCGCTCCGGCCAGGGCCTCGCCGAGGGCGCCGTCGAGAGCGCGATGAGCGCTTTTCAGGTCGGGGAAGAGAAACGGTGTCTCGAGGACGTCCAGCTCTGGGACCCGACTCCCCAGGTAGCTCGACGAGAAATAGCAGAGGAACATGTGCCCGGCCTCGACCAGCTCGAACAGATCGGTGTTGGGACGGCCCTCGTCCATGATGTTCCAGGTGACGTCGACCGCCACGTCGCCGTCCGTCCCCATCTCGACCAGCCGCTTGAAGGTCTTCAGACCCTCGCCATGGGCGCTCTGCTCGGGCCCGTATCCCCCGATCCACAGCGTCCGAGGGCTCATTCCTCCCCTCTCTTCGGTCGGCTGGAAGTCTCCATAGTCGATCGTATATGATGCAGGATCGTCCTGTCGAACGGGTTAGGAGTGCAGATATGGCCCAGGAGCCTTGGAAGACCGACCAGTGGTTCTCCAGCCCGTGGAACTATCTCCCCGAGGTGACCGAGGGCTTCCAGTTCCCCGCTTCGGTCCAGGTCCACGATGTCACTCTCCGTGACGGAGAACAACAGGCAGGAGTCGAGTTCACCTCCGACGACAAGCTGAGGATCGCCACAGCCCTGGCCGAGGCCGGGATCCACCGCATCGAGGCGGGCCTACCCGCCGTGTCGCCATCCGACGCCGAAGCGATCAAGAGGATGGTGGCCGAAGGGCTACCCACCGAGATCTACGCCTTCAGCCGGTGCATGGTCCCCGACGTGGAGCTCGCGCTCGATTGCGGGGTCAAAGGCGTGGTCATGGAGGTCCCTGCCAGTCACCACCTCATCGAGAAGGCGTACCGGTGGCCGATCGAGAAGGCGATCGAGGCATCGGTCGAGGCGACCAAGTACGCCCATGACAACGGTCTCGAGGTGACCTTCTTCCCGATCGACGCCACCCGGGCCACCATGACCGAGCTGCTCGATGATCTCGAGCAGGTGGCCGCCGAGGGTCACGTCGACAAGATCGCGCTCGTCGACACCTTCGGCGTCACCTCGCCTCACGCCATCCGGTACTACACCCAGCGGGTCCGGGAGCGCATGGCCGTGCCTCTGGAGACCCACTTCCACATGGACTTCGGGATGGGGGTGGCCAACACCGCGCTCGCCGTGGCCGAGGGCGCCTCGGTGATACACACCACGGTCAGCGGCATCGGGGAAAGAGCCGGCAACGCCCCCACCGAGGAGACGGTCCTAGCCCTTCTCACCATGTACGGCATCGACACCGGGATCGACACCACCAAGTTCACCGAGATCGCCCGCCTGGTGGCCGACCTGTCCGGGGTCACCCAGCCCGCCAACCGCCCTGTCACCGGGGAGATGCTCTACAACGTCGAGTCCGGGATCATCGCCACCTGGGTCAAGAACGTCGGCGACGAATTGCTCGAGCCGTTCCCATACCGACCCGAGCTGGTGGGCCAGACCGCCCCCGAGATCGTGCTCGGGAAGGGCTCGGGGCTCGATTCGGTGGCCATCTGGCTGGGCCGGCACGGGATCCACGACGCCGAGACCAAGGAGATCGAGGCGATCCTGGCCGAGGTCAAGGGTCGCTCCCTGGCCACCAAGGGCCTGCTCGACGACGAGGAGTTCCTCGAAATCGTCCGGGAGGTCATCCCGGATAAGGTCGGCTAGCGACGAAATGACCCCAGGGAGGAAAAGGCAGGGATGAGAGAAGCATTCTTCGGGTTGAGCACCGACTGGAAAGAGGGGATCAACTGGGCCAACGTCCGGGATTGGCGTCTGAAGCGGGCCCATGCCGCCATGGAGCGTCATGGTCTCGGCGCCCTGCTCCTCTTCTACGACGAGAACATGCGCTACGTCTCCTCCACCCTCACCCCGGGCTGGAACCGTCTCAAGCCCGGTCTCCGATACGTGGTACTGACCGCCGGCAAGGCACCGATCGTCTACGAACAGGGCGACATCGGCTTCCACCTCGAGGTGCACAATCCCTGGATCCCCAAGGAGAACATTCGCTACTCGTACGCCTGGATCAAGGGTGCGGTGGGCCCGGCGGCGGAGCAACAAGTCACCAAGTTCGTCGACTCCCTGATGAACGACCTGGAGCAGGCCGGCGTGAAGGACCAGCCGTTGGGTGTCGACTTCATCGACATCAACCTGATCAAGCAATTCGAGCAGCGTGGGATCACGTGGACCGACGGCATGACCCCGATGATGGAGGCCCGCGCCATCAAGAGCCCCGACGAGATCAAGGCGTTCTCCATCGTCGGTGCCATCTGTGACTACGTCCACTACGAGATCACCAACTTCATCAAGCCGGGACTCACCGAGAACGAGGTGGCCGCATTCGGGTTCGAGAGGCTCTACTCCCTGCCTGGCATGGAGGACGTCGAGGACGTGATCGTGTCCTCAGGGCCCAATGCCTGGCCCAACTGGCGCAACTTCTCCGACCGAATGATCCGGCCCGGTGAGCTTGTGATCGTCGACCTGGCCGCACTCACCTGGAACGGGTTCAAGTCGTGCGTCTATCGAACGTACTGCGTCGGCGGAAAGCCCACCGACGAGCATCAGAAGACATACGACCTGGCCCACAAATGGCTGTGGGACTCCATCGAGGCGACCGGACCCGGGGTGACCACCGCGGACGTGGCTTCGAAATGGCCGTCGGCCAAGGAGGTGTGGGGTTACGAGGAGGAAGACCAGGCGGCAGCCAACTTCTGGGGCCACGGGCTCGGTCTCGCCCAGTACGACCCGCCCGTCATCTCGCGTATCTGGTCACTCGACCACCCGGTCGAGATCCAACCGGGGATGACGTTCGCCCTGGAGACCCAGCACGGCAAGCTCCACGACCACGGTGTGCGTCTCGAGGAGATGCTCTACGTGACCGAGACCGGGATCGAGATGGTCTCCAGCTACGCCTCCCACGAGATCATCTCGGTCACCTGACCCGGACGGGTCTTGCTCCACGACCTCGACAGCGAAGCCGCCCTCGACCCGGCCCGGGTCGGGGCCAAGGCGGCCTGGCTGGGTCGAGCAAGACGGGCCGGGCTCCCGGTCCTCCCCGGTTTGGTCGTCGACGCGGCGGCGTCGCTCGAACACATGTCCCTCGGGGCGGAGAGGCTGGCCGATCGTGGCTCCGGTGGGACCCGTCTGGCCATGACCGCTGCTCCCCTGCCATTCGCCGACGAGTTGGTGTCCCGTGCCGAGCACCTCGGTGAGGTCCTCGTCGCCCGGTCGTCGACGAGCCTCGAGGCGTCTGGCGAATGGTCCGGAGCGTTCACCTCCTATATCGATGTCGCACCCGCCGAGGTCCCACGAGCCGTCACCGGAACCTGGGCTTCTGCGTTCTCGGTGGCGGCGTTGGAACGGCAAAGTGCGGCCGGAATCGACGCGGGGTCCGTAGCCATGGCAGTGCTGGTGCAGCCCGCCATCGAACCGCAAGCCGGAGGCACGGCTCATCTCGAGGCCGACGGTCTCGTCGCCGTAACGGGGGTCAAGGGCTCGCCCGCACCGCTGCTCCAGGGGTGGGTCCGCGGCCACGCCGGGCCGGAGCTTGTCGACGTGATCGGTTTCGAATCGATCGCTCGCGTCGAATCGGTCCTCCGGGCCGCCCACGAGGCCACGGGTGCCAATCACTGTGAGTGGGCCCTGTTCGATGACGAGGTATGGATCCTCCAGCTCGGCCACGTCGAATCCGGTCGACCGCGGCCAATCGATCCCAGCCCGATCGATCACCGACTCACCCGGATCGCCCGAATCGTCGCCCGATACGGGGGAGAGGCCTGGGAGCGATATCTGATCGGGACGGGCGTGGGCGAATCGACCATCACAGTGCTCCTGGGACCGGACCCTGGACCGGCACTGGACGCGATCGACCAACTGGATACATCAAACGCAGGGGACCTGCGCGAGCTAGTCGAACAACTCGACAATGAGCAGGAAGGTCGGCGCCAGGGAGTGGGGCGATGGGAGCCGTTCGTGGCATCCGTGGTTCTCGGCAATGGCGACCGGATCCAGGGCACACCCGCTTCGGGCGGTGTCGGAGCCGGTGTGGTGACCCGCCCCGCGGGCTCCCCTCTGCCCGTCCCGCCGCGTCGCGTCCTTGCCGCCGAGCAGCCCGTTCCCGGCCTCGCCCCCCTCCTATGGGAAGCGGCGGCCATCGTCACCGAGACCGGGAGCCCCGCCGCCCACCTGTTCGAATCGGCGCGTGCACTGCGGGTCCCGGCGGTCTGCGGGGTCACCATCCCACCCGGTGATTGGATCGTGGCCGTAGACGGGCAAGATGGCGTGGTGGCGACCATCTCTCTCCACGAGGAAGACGATGTCTGAGACCATCGGCGTGATCGGCCTCGGCGTCATGGGCTCGGCGATGGCACGCAACCTGGTTGGAGCCGGGCATGACGTTCTCGGATACGACATCGAGCCGTCCCGGCTCACCACGCTCGCCGAATTCGGTGGAGAACCGGCTCACTCGGCGGGCGAGGTCTCCGCCATCGCCGAAATAGTCGTCTTCTCGCTTCCCACCACAGATGCCCTCGCCGTCGTGGCCGGCGAGGTGGCCGAAACCGGGTCGGAGGGTCTCATCTGTCTCGAGACCGGCACCTTTCCCCTCGCGGCCAAGGAGGCTGCCCGGGATCTCCTCGCTGCCTCGGGGATCGAGCTGCTGGACACCCCTCTGTCCGGGACCGGCCTCCAGGCGGCCGACGCCACCCTGGTGGTGTTCGCCTCAGGGAGCGAACAGGCTTTCGAACGGGCTCGACCTGTCTTCGATGCAATCGGGCGCTCCACCCATTATCTGGGAGAGTTCGGCAACGGGTCGAAGATGAAGTACGTGGCCAACCTCCTCGTCGCCGTCCATGGGCTCGCCGCCGCCGAGGCCCACGCCCTGGGCATCGCAGCCGGGCTAGACCCGGGCCGCGTGCAAGAGGTGATGGAGGATGGAGTCGGCTCCTCCAAGATCTTCGAGATACGAGGCCCGATGATGGTGGCCGACGACTACCCGGCTGCGGCCCGTCTCGACATCCTGCTCAAGGACTCGCGAATCATCCGGGAGTTCGCACGATCGGTAGGCGCCCCCACTCCCCTCCTCGATGCCACGGTCCCCAACTACGAGGCGGCCAGTGCGGCAGGGCTGGGTGACCTCGACGCCGCCGCTCTCTGCCGGTACCTGGAGGAGCTGGGCGGGCTGGAACGGTGATCGGCCAGCCTCTCCGCCGGGTGGAGGACCCGAGGCTGGTCACCGGGCAGGGTCGGTACGTCGATGACATCGTGCCGCCCGGGGTGCTCCACGCCGTCTTCGTGAGAAGTGTCGAGGCCCACGCCACCATCGGCCCGATCACTCTGGACGAGACCGGGATAGGAGAGCTCTACACCGCCGCCGACCTCGGGCTGGAGCGTCCGATGCCCAACCAGTACCCCTCTCCTCTGATCACCCAGTCGATCCAGTCCCCACCTCTGGCCGTCGACGAGGTCTGTTATGTGGGACAGCCAGTTGCAGTCGTCGTGGGCGAGACGGCGGCTGGGGCGGTCGATTGCGCCGACCTGGTGCAGGTGGATTACCAGACCTTGCCCGTGGTCATCGACCACCGTCGCGCCCTCGAGCCCGAAGCTGCCCCGGCCCATCTCGGCTCGGACACCAATCTCGTTGGCACCCTGTCCGCGGCCTTCGGCGATGTCGAAGGTGCCTTCACCTCCGCCGGCCACCGGGTCACCGTCGAGGTGGACCAGCACCGCGGCGCGCTGGCCTCCATGGAGGGAAGGGCCGTCCTGGCCAACTGGGACGACGCCGAGCGTCGCCTGACCCTTTGGAGCTCGAGCCAGGCGCCACATGCCATACGGGCTCAGCTGGCCGCTTACCTCGGTCTCTCCCCCGATGAGTTGCGGGTGATCGCCCCCGACGTCGGCGGTGGCTTCGGGCCCAAGGCGGCCATATACGCCGAGGAGTACGTCGTGGCCGCGTTGGCCTTGAAGCTGAGACGCCCGGTGAAGTGGACCGAGCGGCGAAGGGAACATTTCGTCGCCACCAACCAGCAGCGTGGCCAGAGCGGGACCATCGAGGCCGCAGTCGACAGCGACGGGCTGATCCTCGGGATTCGGGTGAGGCTGGTGCACGACTGCGGGGCCTATGTCCCTTACGGGATCGTGGTCCCGATGACCACTCTGCGGCTCCTCTCCGGGCCTTACGCCATCCCCGCCCTCGACGCCGCCATCGACGTGGTCTTCACCAACGCCACACCCACCGGAGCGATCAGGGGGGCCGGCCGTCCCAATGCCACGTTCGCCATCGAACGCGTGGTAGATGCCATCGCCCGCGAGTTGGGGCTGGAACGGGACGAGGTGAGGAGACGTAACTTCGTCCGCCCCGATCAGCTCCCCTATGTCGTGGACATCATGGCCTCCGACGGCCGGAAGGTGACCTACGACAGCGGCGATTACCTGGCTGCCCTCGACCGGGCGTTGGAGGTGGCCGACGTCGACGGATTCGAGCAACGCAAGTCGCGCTCCGCCGACGCAGGACGTCTCCGTGGCTTCGGCATCGCCTCCTATGTCGAGGACACCGGGCTCGGGCCCTACGAAGGTGTGCGGGTCGAAGTGCTGACCAATGGGGAGGTCCTGATCGAGACCGGGGCGAGCTCCCAGGGACAGGGTCACGCCACCGTCCTCGCCCAGATCTGCGCTGCCCATCTCGGGGTAAGCCCGGATCGGGTGAGGGTTCGAGCCGGCGACACGGCCGCCTACGGGCACGGCATCGCCACCGTGGCCAGCCGCAGCGGGCAGACCACCGCGTCAGCCGTCCATGTGGCGGCAGGCGATCTCGCCGAGACCGCGAAGCGTCTCGCGGCCGACCGTCTCGAGGCATCGAGCCAGGACATCGTCCTGGATGACGGGGTGGCCATGGTCGTGGGCCAGCCCGGGACCGAGATCCCTCTGGGTGATCTGGCCGCGGGGCTCCAGCCCAAGCTGGGAGCCACCCTGCCGGAGGGCCAGCAACGTCCGGGGCTGTCCGTGGAGCGCGTTGTTCCCTTCGACGGCCTGGCCTACACCTTCGGGACCCACGTGGCCGAGGTGGAGGTCGACCCGGAGACCGGCCATGTCGTGGTGGCCAACTACGTCGTGGTCCACGACTGTGGGACCTTGCTCAACCCGATGATCGTCGACGGCCAGATCGACGGCGGTGTCGCCCACGGGCTGGGCAACGCGTTATCGGAAGAGGTCCGATTCAGCGACGACGGCCAACCATTGACCACGTCGTTCATGGACTACCGGATCATCACGGCCGCCGACATGCCACCTCTGACCAAGATCCACACCGAGACACCGTCGCCCACTAACCCGCTAGGTGCCAAAGGCGCCGGTGAGGGTGGCACCATCCCCACCGCAGCTGCCGTCGCCTCCGCCGTGGAACATGCTCTGGGGGGGATGGGGATCACCGTCGACCACTATCCGATCAGCTCGGAGTGGGTCCGCCGGGCGATCTCTGACGTCTCCAAGTGAGCCGGCCCCCCAAGGCACCCGAGCCGTTCCGGATCGGCTCGCTGACCGGCTCCGTCTATGTGCCGAACCTCCTGTTCTCCATCGGGCAGGGGGCGGCCATACCGGTCATCGCCCTGGTTGCCCTCGACCTCGGTGCCTCTCCCGCAGCAGCCGGGTTCATCGTGGCCCTCCGCGGCATCGGGACGCTGGTGTTCGACATCCCGGCCGGTTTGATGGTGGCCCGGATCGGTGAGCGCTGGTCGATGTTGGTGGCGACCGGCACGCTCGCCCTCGTCGCGGTCGGGATCGCCCAGCGGCCCTCGATGGCCGTGTATTCCGCCCTAGTGTTCCTGCTCGGCTGCGCCTGGTCGGTGTGGGCGCTGGCCCGACTCACCTATGCCACCGAGGCCACCCCACTTCGGCAGCGGGGAAGGGTGATGTCGATCATGGGCGGCACGATGCGGGCCGGTCAGTTCATCGGCCCGTTGATCGGTGGCCTCGTCATCATCCCGCTCGGCCTCGCCGGGCCCTTTTTCGCCCAGGCCCTGTTCGCCGTCGCCGCCGCGGTGACCCTGTTCTTCACCGTCGAGCCCACCGTCCACGACGCACAGGTCGCAAGCGAGCCCGCGCCGTCGCTGCGGGCGCTGCTCCGTGACAGTGGCCAGGTCCTCAGGACCGCCGGATTCGTGGCGGTGGCCATCCAGGTATTGCGAACCGCCCGTCAGGCGATCATCCCGCTGTGGGGTGATCATCTCGGGCTCGGAGCCAGCCAGATCTCCCTGATCTTCGGGGCGTCGTCTGGCATCGAGATGGCCATCTTCTACCCCATTGGGATGTTGATGGACCGGAAGGGCCGCAAGTGGGCCGCGTTGCCATGTCTGATCTTGCTGTCGGTGGGGATGGCCCTGATCCCGCTCACCTCCACCTTCGCCGGGCTGGCAGTCGTAGGGCTCTTCCTGGGCCTGGCCAATGGCCTCGGCGCCGGGATCAACATGGTGCTCGGATCCGACTTCTCCCCACGTCTCGGGCGAAGCCAGTTCTTCGGCATCTGGCGTCTGGTCAGCGATCTCGGTACCGCAGGGGGGCCGTTACTGGTGGCTGCCGTCACCTCGATCGCCTCTCTCGGAGCGGCCGCGGTGGCCGTTGGGGGGTTCGGCCTGATCGGCGCCGCCGTGATGTGGCGGGCAGTGCCCGAGACCCTTCAAGCCGACCTCGAATGACCTCGTAGAATGGTCGGACAACAGGTCAGCTTCCCGAGTGGTCACGACGGTCACACGGGCGAGGCCAGGGAAGGATGATCGGTTGACGGATCGGCTTCGACATTGGGGACGTCTGGCGGTGGTCGACGTCACCCCTCTGCGCCGTGTCCCTGGTTACCGGTGGCTCTTCTCGGGGATGTTCTTCGCCCAGGCCGGCAGGCAGATGACGGTCGTGGCCGTGCCTGTGCAGATATTCCAACTGACCGGTTCGACCCTGGCCGTCGGCATGCTCGGGTTGGCTCAGTTGTTCCCGGTCCTCCTCGTATCGGTCGTGGGAGGCGCACTCGCCGACGCGCTCAATCGGCGGATGCTGATAATCATCTCACAGCTGGTGCTGGCGGCTACTGCCGCCGGCCTCCTCTGGAACTCGCTTGCGGCGGAGCCGCTGGTCTGGCCGCTCTTCGTCCTGGTCGCGATCAATGCCGGTGTCTCGGCGATCGACAACCCCGCCCGTCATGCGCTCGTCCCCGGCCTGGTCGGTCGAGACCTGCTTCCCGCCTCACTCGCCCTCAACCAAACGATGACCAATGTCGCCCATGCCGGCTTCCCGGCCATAGCCGGTCTGCTCATCGCCACGGTGGGCCTCCCGGTGACGTACGGCACCGAAGTGGTCATGTTCCTCATCAGCGCCATCCTGATGCGTCGCGTGCCCGACGTTGCCACCGAGGGCGGTGGCCGGGGGTTCGGGTTCTCCTCCATCGCCGAGGGGTTCCGATACCTGAAGGATCAGAGGGTGATCCAGGCCACCCTGCTCATCGATCTCAACGCGATGGTCTTCGGGATGCCAACCGCTCTGTTCCCCGCCATGGGAACCGGGGTGTTCGGTGGCAATGCCTTCACCGTGGGTCTCCTCTACGCCGCCCCCGGAGTGGGAGCCCTCATCGGCGCCCTCACCTCGGGCTGGGTGTCATCGGTCGTCCGATATGGGAGGGCCACCATCATCGCAGTGATGGGGTGGGGTCTCGCCATCGCCATTTTCGGCCTCACCGACTCATTGCCCCTGGCGCTGGTCATGCTCGGCTTCGCCGGGGCCGCGGACGTCGTGTCCGCCATCTTCCGGGGGAGCATCATCCAGTTGACTGCTCCCGACGAGCTGCGAGGCCGGATGGGAGGCATGCACACCGCCGTTGTAGCGGGCGGTCCCCGCCTCGGGGATCTCGAAGCCGGTGTGGTCGCGGAGCTGACCTCTATCCGATTCAGTGTCGTATCGGGGGGTCTCGCCTGCATCATCGGGGCATGGCTGATCGCCCGCTGGGCGCCACAGTTCCTCCATTACCGGTACGAGCCGGCTGCGCAATGAACGATCGGTCAGCTCAGCTCGAAGACCCTGGCCGCATTTTCTCCCGCAATGGCCGCCCTGTCGGCGTCGGTCAGGCCATCGGTGGCGCCGATGAGCCCGACGGGGTCGGTCTCCCCCATGTCGAAGGGGTAGTCGGTGCCGAGCATGACCCGATCGACACCGACGATCTCGATCAGATGGCGGAGATAGAGGGGCTGGAAGACCATCGTGTCGTAGAAGAAGCGCTTCATGTAGTGACTGGGCGGATGGTCGGGGATGGCGACTCTCGTCTCCGGTCGCACCTCCCAGGTGTGATCGGCCCGGGAGCTATAGAAGGGCAGATAGCCACCTCCATGGAGCAGCACGAGCTTGATCCCCGGGTGATCTTCGAACAGGCCGCTGAAGATCATCCTGGTTGCGGCGACCATCGTCTCCAGTGGGTTCCCGATGCAGTTGGTCAGGAAGTAGCTGCCGAATCTCTGGCCCTCGGGATAGCCGCTCGGGTGGAGGATCACCGGGATCCCCTTCGCCTCCACCGCCGCCCAGAATGGCCGGAACTCCGGCTCGTCCAGGTTTCTCCCGTCGATGGTCCCCCCGATCTGCAGGCCCTTGAAGCCGAGATCGTCGACGACGCGGTGCATCTCGGCGATGGCGAGGGCGGTGTCCTGGAGCGGCACGGTCGCGCCCATCCCGACGAAGCGTTTGGGGTTGGCGGCGACGATCGCCGCCAGGTTGTCATTCTGGATCCGGGCCGACTCGGCGGCCGCTTCGGCCGGTGCCCAGTAGTGATACTCGGAGACGAAGGTGGCCAGACCCTGGACGTCGACGCCCATCCGGTCCATATGCTCGATCCGGGCCTCGGGATTGGTGAGCTGGTCGACGATCCCCGGGTACATGACCTTGTTCTGGTCCTTGGAGTCCTGACCCATGAAGAAGTCGTAGGGCTCGAACTCGGGGCGGCGGGATTCCTCGACGGGTGGGCGGCTGGACGGCGTGGCCAGATGGCAGTGGATGTCGATCGTGGTCATGAGAGTTGGGGCACGTTACTGCCCGACTATCACGAGGTCGCGGCGTGAAGCTATCCCGCCCGGTCATCTATGCCCTGTTGGGGCTGGTCGTCCTGATCCTCGGTCTCAACTGGCCGGTGATGGCCACCGGAGTCAAGTCGGTCGCGCCGATATGGATGGGTGCGCTGCGCATCGGCACCGCCACTCTGTTCATGGTGGCGGTAGCCGTCGCCAGAGGAACGATGTCTCCCCCACCGCGACGGGATCTCCCGATCGTCGTCTCGATGGCGCTGTTCCGGCTCGCCGCGGTCACGGTGCTCGTCTTCTCCGCCCTCGAGTTGGTGCCGGCGGGACGCTCCTCGGTGGTGGTGTGGACCAGCAGCCTCTGGACAGTGCCGATCGCTGCCATCTTCCTCGGAGAAAGGATGACGAGAGCCCGATGGCTGGGGCTCTCCCTCGGCATCGTCGGCGTCCTTGCCCTGTTCGAGCCCTGGGGCTTCGACTGGTCCGATTCGGGTGTCGCCATCGGACATGCCCTTCTCGTCCTCGCCGCCATCACCAATGCGGCGACCGCGGTCCACATCCGGGCCCATCGCTGGACCATCGCCCCTCTCGACTCCATGCCATGGCAGCTGACCGCGGCCACGACCATCCTCGTGATCCTCGGGTTCGCAGTCGAGGGCCCACCGGTGATCGACTGGACCCCCCAGCTGGTCCTGGTCGTGCTCTATCAGGGCCTGTTGGCCACTGGAATCGCCTTCTGGGTCCAGCTCGTGATCCTGCGCAACCTCTCCGCGGTGTCGACCAACCTCACCCTCATGGCGGTGCCGGTGGTAGGGGTTGTGTCGTCCGCCCTCATCCTCGACGAGGACGTGACCACATCGCTGCTCTTGGGGTTGATCCTGGTCATCCTCGGAGTGGCGGTGAATCTGCTCTCGGATCGAGCTTCCAAGAAGGAGCCGACGGATGTCCTCGATCCCCAGGAGGTGGTATGAGGCCGGTTCAACCCTCCTCTTCGGAGGCGTCGAAGGCGTCGATCGAGGTGCGCAGGTGCTCGTCGAGGGCCTTGACGGCCGCTTCGATATCGCGCTTCTCCAGGGCATCGAGGATCTCGGCGTGCCCGTGATTGGCGTCCTCGCGGAGACCTGGCTTGTGTTTGAGGGATGCCCCGATGTACATGACGGAGGCGTCCTGGAGGTTACGGATGATCGCCGCCAGTCGGGGGGAGGCGGCAGTCTCGTAGACCGCCATGTGGAAGACACGATTCCGGTCGACCCAATCCACCGAGTGTGGCTCGTCCAGCATCCCCTGGTGCAGCTTGCGGAGCCGGGCCAGCAACGCGTCGCTCACGTTGGGCACCGCCTGGCGCATCGCAAGCGGCTCGAGGACACGGCGGATCTCGTAGATGTCGTGCACGTCCTCGGCGCTCAACTCGGAGACGATCGCCCCCCGGTGCGGGTCGAACTGGACCAGGCCTTCGGTGGCCAGATCGCGGAGCGCCTCTCGGACCGGGGTGGTGCTCACGTCGAGCATCGCGGCGAGCTCGGCCTGGACCAAACGGCTCCCGCTGCCCAGCTCCCCGTTGAGGATCGCCCTCCGCAGGACACTGCGAACGAACTCATGGGCGGTCTGCCTGGTGGCGCCGAGACCCTCGTCGTCCGAGGGGATCCTGAGGTCGGGCATCTGTTCCATCTGGGGTCAGCCTACAAAGCCCCGCCCTCCGAAAGGGGTGTCTGCATGGACCTAACATCGTCGACAGCCCGCGGAGGAGACTGTTGAGAGCCGTACGCGTACGCTCGCCGGGAGCCATCGAGCTCGCCGACGTTCCCGAGCCCGCCGCCCGGGGCTCAGTGCTGGTGAGGTCGGGTCAGGTCGGGATATGCGGGACCGATGTCAAGATCCTGGCCGGGAAGATCCCGGTCGAATACCCCAGGATCATGGGCCACGAGATGGTCGGGGAAGTGGTGGCTGCGCCGGAAAGCTCGCCCTACCCGGCCGGGACCCGAGTCCTGGTCGACCCTGGTGTCGCCTGTGGCTGGTGTCATCTCTGCCGTGCCGGCCGGTTCAACATCTGCATCAACGGCGGGTTGCTCGGCAGGGATCTGGACGGGGTGTTCACCGAGTACGTCGAGGTCCCGATCAACCGGCTGGTGCCGGTGCCGTCGGACATCTCGGACAAGGCTTCCGGTGTCCTCCAGGTGCTGGGCACTTGTGTCCACGCGGTGAAGACGATCGACTCGTTTCCGGGCCGGGTGGCCGCCGTGATCGGTCTGGGTGTGGCCGGCCAGCTCATCACCCAGCTCCTGCGGCTGCGTGGGATGACAGTGGTCGGGATAACCCGCTCGGAATGGAAACGGGAGCTGGCGGCCGAATCGGGGACCCACTTCACCGCGGCGCCGGACGAGGCCAGGGCCGTGCTCGACGACGTCACCTCGGGTCGAGGCCCGGATCTGGCGGTCGAGGCGGTTGGTACCGAAGCCACCCTGGCCGAGGCCATCGAGCTGGCCGGCACCGGTGGTGAGGTCCTGGTCTACGGGACCTTGACGGGCGGGGAAGCCGGTCTCCCCTACTACCAGCTCTATCACAAGGAGCTGACCCTCCACAACCCACGTGCCGCGGTGGTCGGCGACTACGCCGATGGCGTCGCCCTGGCCGCATCCGGCTCGCTGAGCCTGGAGCCGATCGTCACCCATCAGCTGGGGCTGGAGGACGCGGAGAAGGCTTTCGAGCTCGTACACGACCCGTCGTCGCTCAAGGTGTTGATGACGGTCGGTTAGAGATCTCCCGGGCCATCCCCATCAGGGTGGGTCGGGTCCGGTGGTGTGGGTGTGGCCGAGGGGGCTGGTCCACTGGTGGCTGCCGGGGCGGATTTGTTTCAGTTTCCAGTTGTCGTGTTTCTGCTGATGGTGATAGCGGCAGAGGGGTTCCAGTTCTCCGACGGTGGTGTGGTGTGTTTCGGTCCAGGGGAGGGTGTGGTCGATGTCACAGTGGGTGGAGTCGATGCGGCAGGTGGGGAAGACACATTTGGGGTCGAGGGCTTCGACCAGACGCTGTTGACTCTTGGTGGGTCGTCTTCTGGTGGTGATCACGTCTAGAAGCTGGTTGTGATGGCTGATCC
>JAICNB010000084.1 GCA_025928935.1 Acidimicrobiia bacterium | reverse complement strand
CCTCCTCCCCTTCTAAGAAGAGCTGGACTCCAACGGGCGGCTTCCCACCGTGTGCCGCGACCGCGCCGAGGTGCATGACGATGCCCCCCTTGTCGTCGGCCGCGCCCCGGCCGTAGAGCCGGCCATCACTCTGTGTCGGCTCGAACGGGTCGGTGGCCCACTCGGAGGAAGGGCCGACGGGCTGCACGTCGTAGTGCGCATAGAGGAGCAGCGTGGGCGCACCCTCCGGCGCGGGGATCTCGGCGAAGACGGCGGGGTTCCCGCCGGCGGCCTCGAGGAGGCGGGCGTTCTGATAGCCGGCCTCTTCGAGTATGACCTTTATCTTCTCCGCCCCTTCCCGCACCTTCGACTGGTCGTGACCCGCGGCGCTCACGGTGGGAAGACGCACCAGATCGCCGAGGAGCTCGACGAGGCGGGGCAGGTCGGCGGAGACATTGGCCCGCAGGTCGTCGTGCATGGGTGCGAGAGTAACGCCCGGCATTGTCCCCAACCGCCCGACGTAGGCCATCATGGGGGAGATGCCTGCGTTTCGCTTGTTCGGGATCCCGGTGACGATCCACCCCTCCTTCCTCGTCATCGCCGCGCTCCTCGGCTTCTCCGGCCGGCTACCTGTCACGTATCTCGTGGCCTGGGTGGTGGTGGTCTTCATCTCCATCCTCATCCATGAGCTGGGTCACGCCCTGACCGCCCGGTCTTATGGCGCCGAGGTGGAGATAGAGCTCAACGCCATCGGAGGCCTCACTAGTTGGGCGGTCCCCGGCGAGGAGCTGAGCCCGGGTCGCCGCGCTCTGGTCGCCGCGGCCGGATCCGGGGTGGGTGTGATATTTGGGGCCATGGTCTGGCTGTTCGAGCGGTTCACCGGGCCCTACGTCGGGGTGGCGGGATTCGTCGTCCGCAACCTGATCGTGGTCAACGTCCTTTGGGGACTGCTCAACTGGCTCCCGATCCGGCCCCTCGACGGGGGTCACCTCTTCAGCTCTCTCCTTCAGAAGGTGATCCCGTCGCGCGCCGAATCCATCGGCAACGTCGTGTTCTTCCTCACCGCGGCGGGAGCGCTGGTGGCCGGGGTCATGACCCGTCGCATCTTCCTCGCCGTGCTGGCCGGCTGGCTGCTCCTGGGTGAGCTCACCAGAGGAAGACAGACCCGGCCCACCGTGCCCATCCCGCCGATGACCTTCGACCGCCCCGCGGAGCCTGCTGAGAGGGAAGGCGAAGACCTAGGCACCCTGTCCCGGCCCGAGGCCGAGCCCGAGCCGGAGCCCCGACCGGAGCCGGAACCCGAGCACTAGCGTCCCGGCACAATGGACTTCGCCTATGGGCCTCGTGTGGAGGAGCTGAGGACCCACCTCCAGGGTTTCATGGACGACTCGGTGTACCCGGCCGAGGCGCGATACGAGGAGGAGATGCGGGAGGCCGCGGACCCCCATCATCATCCCGAGGTGATCGAGGAGTTGAAGGCGGAGGCCCGGAGTCGCGGGTTGTGGAACCTCTTCCTCCCCGATCCGGATCTCGGTGCCGGTCTGAGTGTCCTCGAGTACGCCCCTCTGGCCGAGATCACCGGCCGAAGTCCCGAGATCGCCCCCGAGGCGATCAATTGCGCGGCGCCGGACACCGGCAACATGGAGATCCTGCACCAGTTCGGTACCACCGAGCAGAAGGAGACCTGGCTCGGACCCCTCCTCGACGGCGAGATCCGGTCCTGTTTCTCGATGACCGAGCCCGACGTCGCCAGCTCCGACGCCACCAACATCCGCACCCGGATCACCCGCGATGGCGACGAGTACGTGATCACCGGCCGCAAGTGGTTCAGCTCGGGGGCCGCCTCGGAACGATGCAAGGTCTCGATTGTCATGGGTGTCACCGACCCGGACGCCGAGCCACACCGCCGTCAGTCGATGGTGCTGGTCCCGATGGCCACGCCGGGGGTCGAGGTGGAACGCCAGCCCACGGTCTTCGGCTATCAGGACCGGGGGGGCCATCCCCAGGTCCATTTCGACGACGTGCGGGTGCCCATCGGCAACCTGTTGGGCGAGCAGGGGGGTGGGTTCGCCATCGCCCAGTCACGACTCGGCCCCGGCCGCATCCATCACTGCATGCGTGCCATCGGGGCTGCCGAGCGGTGCCTCGATCTGATGGTCCAGCGCTCACAAGCCCGCCACGCCTTTGGCCGGCCCCTCTCCGACCAGGGGGTGGTCCAGGAGTGGATCGCCGATGCCCGGATCCGGATCGAGCAGGCCCGGCTCCTGGTTCTGAAGACGGCCTGGATGATCGACGAGGTCGGCGTGAAGTCGGCCCGCACCGAGATCGCGGCGATCAAGGTCGCCGCCCCGGCCCTTCTCACCGAGATCGCAGACCGCGCCATCCAGCTGTTCGGGGCGGCCGGGTTCACCGAGGATTTCCCCCTGGCCCGTTTCTATGCGATGGGGCGCTGGCTCCAGATAGCGGACGGCCCCGACGAGGTGCATCGCCGATCGGTGGCCCGCGCCGAGCTGGGGCGTCTCGGGCCGGGCGCGGTTCCCGACCTATACGTCTTCGACTGAGAACCGTCGCAATCCATCGGCCGTATTGGCTTCGAACCCTGTTTGGCACCCCCGCCTGAACGGGAACGATTGGAGTTGACAGTGCGTTTAATCGGGTTCAGTCATGGCTAGCAACGTGACCTTCGATGTGAGGTTCTCCACATGGAGGGAGGATGCTGCTTGCCTCGGGGTGGTCGAAGACGTCTCGTTCTTCCCCGATCCCGAAGACCTGTCTGCAATCGCCCAGGCCAAGGCGATCTGCGCCTCCTGCCCGGTTGCCTCCGAGTGTCTCACCTGGGCCATCGAGACCAACCAGAGCGAGGGGATCTGGGGTGGTCACACCCCCAAGGAGCGTCGCTCCATCCGCCGCCGCTGGATCGAGGAGATCGAGCGGGCCTCGTAGTTCTCGGCGAAATTGGGTTGGGGTGCTGCGTTATGCGACACCCTCGGTCCCAATTTCGGTGGGATCATCTTCTCTCGGCCGGCTCGTCGACGTCGGGGCCTTGCTCGGCGGCGACATGCAACAGGGGGTCGCCCGGGTTGACCAGTGGGTTGAGGGTCCGGGCGATGACCCAACCCGATTGCGGTGCCTTGACCCGAGTGGGCCGAACCCCGAACGCGTCTGAGATGCCGGCCACCTCCTCGCCGGCCTCCACCCTGTCACCCAGCCTCGGCTTGATCTCGACCAGCCCTCCCCGGCGGGCTCTGACCCAGCGGGTGCGTCGGACCAATGTGGTGGTGCCGGCTTTGGGCAGTCTCATATCGATCATCCCGAGCGCTCGGAGGGTGCGCATCACGCCGTTGACTCCGAAGGCCACCGACGCTTCGTCCAGACGATCGGCTTGCCCTGCCTCGTAGAGCAACATCTTGATCCCTTGTTCCGTCGCAGCCTGACGTAACGACCCATCCCTAACCCTGGCCTTGATGGTGAACGGCGCGCCGAACGCTCGCGCCAGCTGCAGTGTCCCCGGCTCGTCGATGTCGGCCCTCAGCTGGGGGTGGTTCGTCCGGTGATTGGAGGCGGTGTGGCAATCGATCCCCACCGAGCAGTGCGAGACCACCTCCTTCATGAAGAGATGTGCTAGACGCGAGGCGGTGGACCCGCGGGGGGAACCAGGGAACACACGATTCAGATCGCGCCGATCCGGCGCATATCGAGACCTCATCATGAAGCCGAGGGGGTTGACGATGGGCACTGCGATCACGGCGCCGCGCAAGCTCTTGGCGTCCAAAGCCCTCATCACCTTCCGCACCACCTCGACCCCGTTGATCTCATCCCCGTGGATCCCACCCGAGATCCAGATGTTCGGCCCGGAGGTGCGCCCGTTGATCACGGCGATGGGGAGCGAAGCCTCGGTACCGGCCGGGAGGTGGGCGAAGGGCAGCTCTATCCTCGTCTTCCGCCCCGGGGGGACGGTGACCTTCCCGATCGTTATCGGGTCGTTTCGGGTCTCAACCACGGCCCTGTGTGGCCAGTCGGTGATCGGTGTTGTCCTCGATGAACTCGATGATGGCCGCGGCGATGTCCACCCCGCTGGCGGCCTCGATACCTTCCAGGCCTGGCGACGAATTGACTTCGAGCACCATGGGCCCGTCGTCGGACTGGATCAGGTCGACGCCCGCCACGTTGAGCCCCATGGTCTTGGCGGCGCGGACTGCAGTGGCCCGCTCGCCGGGTGACAGCTTGATCACCTCGGCATGACCGCCCCGATGGAGATTCGACCGGAACTCGCCCGGTGGCCCCTGGCGCTTCATCGCGGCGACGACCTTGCCACCGACCACGAAGGCCCGGACGTCTGCACCCCGAGCCTCCTTCACATACTCCTGGACCAGGATGTTGGCGTCGAGTTGGCGGAAGGCCGAGATGACCGAATCGGCTGCCTTGCGGGTCTCGGCGAGAACGACACCCAGCCCTTGCGTCCCTTCCAGCAGCTTGACCACCACCGGTGGTCCCCCCACCACCTCGAGCAATCCGTCGATGTCCTGGGTCGAGTGGGCGAAGCTGGTGGTGGGGAGGTCAACCCCCGCACGGGATAGCAGCTGCAGCGAGCGAAGCTTGTCACGTGAGCGGCTGATCGCCTGGGAGTCGTTCAAGGTGAACACACCCGCCATCTCGAACTGGAGCACGACGGCTGCGCCGTAGAAGGTATAGGTGGCGCCGATCCGGGGGATCACTGCGTCTGGCCTGACCTCCTCGCCCCGATAGAGGATTTTCGGTCGTCTCGCCGAGATCTCCATGTAGCAGCGGAGGTAGTCGACGACGGAGACCTCATGGCCACGTTCGACGGCTGCCTCCCGCAGCCTCGAGGTCGAATAGAGGCTCGAGCTACGTGACAGGATTGCGATCTTCATGTCTGGTCCCGAGTGGGGCGGGCGCCTAGGTAGCTGCGGCCAGGGTCGACGAAGAACTTGTTGCGCACCGCACGCCGCCCGAGGAGCATCCGGAACCCCATCTCGTCGCGGCTGGTCAGGTTGACCAGGGCGTTCAGCTCCACCCCGGCCACGACCACGGTCGTCCGTATCACGGGTCTCAGCTCGCTGCGCCCCCCCGGGTTCTTCACCTTTTTCTCCATCGCCAGGGGCGCCTCACATTGAATCGACGGCTTCCTCGATCGCTGTTTGGGGTGGATCTCGAATCGAACGTACACGGTGCCGTCAAGCTCGAAGCGCTCCACGTTGAACGCATGAAGCGAGGAGTTGTCGGCCCCTGTGTCGACTTTGGCCTTCATCTCGGTGACACCGAGCTCCGGGAGCCGTACCCATTCCCTCCACCCGATCACCTGTTTCTGCTCGTGGACCCGCCTGCTCATACGCGGCGGCATCGTAGGGGTCGGAGGGGACGCTTCGATGGGCCACAATGGGATGAGATGAGACGCGGAAGACGACGGGCCAAGAAGAAGATGCCGGCCTGGCTGGTCGGGCTGATCCTCGGGGCGGTGGTCTTCGCCATCGTGCTGTTCGTATTCGAGGTCCTCGGTTATGGCGACGATCCCGCCATCGGGATCATCGTCATCTGACGTCGAGGGACGGGGGTTGGGGTCTGCGCTCACTCAGAGCAGCGGCTCTGGTATCGGGTTCCCGTTGCAGTCGATGCCTTCGGCCGGTCGGTAGTCCGCCATGAAGGTGTCGACGACCACCCTCCCGTCGGAATAGGTGCGCTGGCGATCGGTCTCGACATGGGTGCAAGCGCCGCGTGACGACGAGCGCTGGCCGATCTCCGCCACGTCCACGTTCTTGGTGGAGTACATGGTGACCGTTATCGAGGAGTCGGTGTACGAGGTCCAGATCAGGACCGGGTGAGCGGTGGTGTTGGTCATGACCAGATCAGGCGCAGGGTTCGAGATCGTCGCCTCGCGCCCGTATGGGTACCGGGAGAAGTAGAGGCTGTGGCTCCGGTACTCGTTGATGTCGAGGCCGGCGAAGAAGGCCGCGTTGAAGATCGTGGTGGCGAACTGCGACACCCCGCCACCTACCTCCTGGATCAGATGTCCCTGGCGGATGGCACCGGCGGCGATGAACCCGTTCTCGACCGTTCGCGGCCCCACGTACTCGTTGAGAGACAGCGTCTCCCCCGGCACCAGGTACACCCCACGGACGATGTCCGCGATGCGGTGGATGTTTCGGACGCGGGATTCGCAGCAGGCGTGGGGGGTGGTGAACTCACCGACATTTTCGACGATCAGGCTCCCATCAGCCCACGCGGTGAGCGCGGGGTCGACCGTGGGCCGCGACTGGAGCCCGAATGGCCCGGTCGAGCCGGCCAGGATCTGCTGGCCGAGCCAGTCACCGACGCCCGCCTCACAACAGACGGGAGGCGACTCACCCGGGGTGCGCACGGCGACCACCCCGTCGGTCACGGTGAACGTCGGTTCGACGAACGACCCCACCGGGCCGACGATCGTGTTCTCGAGGGTGGCTTGCATGCCCTCACCGTCCAAGGTCGCCGCCACCTCACCAGCCCCGACATCGAACTGGAGATGCGAGGTCAGCGCGGAAGGCGTGAGCGTCGCTGCCCGGCCATCCACCGAGATGTCGATGCCGTCCCCGATCACCCCATTGAGGCTGTCGACTGTCGCCTGGGCCATCTCGTCGGTGACCGTGGGCAGGATCTCCTCGACGTCGATCTCGATCCGATCGGGAGGTTGGATCAGGTCGAGTCGGCCGAGATGATCCACGATCGAATCGATGTCCGCTTCGGTTCCGACCACCCCCGTGACGAGCACCAGCCGACCCTGGTTGTCGGAGTGGATCTCGGGCTCGGCCACCACCACGGGGGTGAGGCCCGGGTGGTCGTCGAGAGCGACCATTGCCTCTCCGGCGTCGAACGACCACACCTCCTCGATGTCCTCTGTGATCAGGCCACCGAGGGCCCAGGACGAGAACTGCCGCCACGGCGAGCCGTTGTGTCTCGCGTTCATGACGGCCGACGCGGTGGCGTCTCGGTCGTAGCCGAACCCGACCTCGCCCAGGGGAACGGCGAGCTCACCCTGGCCGAAGTCGATGACCAGGTCGTGGCCGAGGACTTCCGCGGAGCGCGCGTCGACCGCCGCCTCCACTTCGGCGGGCGTCAGCCCCTCCATCGGCTGACCGGCGTACGACACGTTGTTGGCCACGGTCGCACCCTCGCTGGATAGATGACGCGACCACGCCACCCCGGTCAGGGCGAAGAGGATGAGGCCCAATGCGAGAAAGGCCCAGGAGTAGATGGATAACGGGGCAGCGTGTTTGGCCAAGATGCCCCGTCATCGTAAGAGGGGGGACCTCGCAAAACGTAGAACGTAGAACGCTCAACCCTTGACGCGTTTCTCGGCGCCGCTGTATATTGACCACCGACCCTCGGGTCCGGGCAGACCGCTCGAAGACGCGACGACGTTTTCGGGTGGGCTGGTTCGACAACTGAAAGTTCCAATTGGAGGCATGCTGAC
The DNA here is from genome assembly GCA_025928935.1 of Acidimicrobiia bacterium. Taxonomy (GTDB): domain Bacteria; phylum Actinomycetota; class Acidimicrobiia; order Spongiisociales; family ZC4RG35; genus JARDZU01. Next base: position 3,240 of record JAICNB010000084.1, on the reverse strand, counting down.
GCGTCTGCTAGCATGCCTTGTCTGCGTCAAGAACACCTGATCCGGATCCCTCAGGAGGCCCCCCTTGGTTTCGCGCGTTGCTGAGCGCTTTTCATTTGGAAAAATCCCCGAAGTACTACCTCTTCCCGACCTCCTCGCAGTTCAACACGAATCCTTCAAGTGGTTCCTCGACGAGGGCTTCCGCGAGATCTTCGAAGAGATCAGCCCCATCGAGGACTTCACCGGCTCTCTCGCGCTCGAGCTGACCGACCATCGATTCGGCGAGCCCCAGATGAGCCTCGAGGAGGCCAAGGAGCGAGATTCCAACTACGCCATGCCTCTCTTCGTCACCGCCCGGTTCATGAACCGGCAGACCGGTGAGATCAAGGAGCAGCAGGTCTTCCTCGGCGACTTCCCGATCATGACCGACAAAGGCGTGTTCATCATCAACGGGACCGAGCGCGTCATCGTTTCCCAGTTGGTGCGATCGCCTGGCATCTACTTCGACGTCTCCCCGGACAAGACCTCGGACAAGGAGATCTTCTCGGGCAAGATCATCCCGGGCCGTGGCGCCTGGCTCGAGTTCGACACAGACAAGAAGGACACGATCGGCGTCAGGGTCGACCGCAAGCGGCGTCAGTACATCACTGCCTTCCTCAAGGCGCTGGGCATCGCCGAGACCGACGAGGAGATCCTCGAGCTGTTCGACGGCGCCGAGTCGATCCGGAACACGATCGAGAAGGACACGGCGCACAGCAAGGAAGAGGCGCTGCTCGACCTTTATCGCAAGCTGCGTCCGGGTGAGCCGACGACAGTCGAGTCTGCCCGGGGCCTGATCCAGACCCTGTTCCGCAACCCAAAGCGCTACGACCTGACCAGGGTCGGCCGGTACAAGATCAGCCAGAAGTATCGCGAGGAGACCCCGACCGACTACCGCTCCGAGGGGCTCCAACTGCTGCGCGACGAGGACATCATCGACGCGATCAAGTACCTCGTTGCCCTCCACGCCGGCGAGAAGACGATGATCACCCATACCGGCACCGAGGTGCAGGTCAACACCGACGACATCGACCACTTCGGCAACCGTCGGATCCGGACGGTCGGCGAGCTGGTTCAGAACCAGGTTCGGGTCGGGCTCACCCGCCTCGAGCGCGTCGTCCGGGAGCGGATGACCACCCAGGACCCGGATGCCATCACACCGCAGAGCCTGATCAACATCCGGCCCGTCACCGCTGCCATCAAGGAGTTCTTCGGGACGTCACAGCTCTCCCAGTTCATGGACCAGCCCAACCCTCTGGCCGGCCTCACCCATCGGCGTCGTCTCTCGGCGCTGGGCCCGGGTGGGCTCTCCCGCGAGCGAGCAGGGTTCGAGGTTCGTGACGTGCACCCCTCCCACTACGGGCGGATGTGCCCCATCGAGACACCCGAAGGCCCCAACATCGGCCTGATCGGCTCCCTGGCCTCCTATGCCCGGGTCAACGAGTTCGGGTTCATCGAAACGCCGTACCGGAAGGTCGAGTCGGGCAAGGTGACGACCAAGGTCGAGTACCTCACCGCCATCGAGGAGGAGCGATTCGTCATCGCCCAGGCGAACGCCCCACTCAAGGACGACGGCACCTTCCAGAACCCCAGGGTCCTGGTGCGTCGCGCCGGAGGCGGCGGCGATGTGGAGTACATCCCGGGCAAGGACGTCGACTACATGGACGTCTCCCCGAAGCAGATCGTGTCGGTCTCGACGTCTCTCATCCCATTCCTCGAGCACGACGACGCCAACCGCGCCCTGATGGGCTCGAACATGCAGCGTCAGGCGGTGCCCCTCCTCACCTCCGATGCCCCGCTGGTGGGGACCGGGGTCGAGCAACGCGCCGCCCAGGACTCCGGTGACATGGTCGTCTCACCGGTGGCCGGCGAAGTGGTCGAAGTGACCGGTGACGAGATCGTCATCAAGGAGAAGGAGACCAACAAGAAGCACACCTTCGTGCTCGACAAGTTCCGTCGCTCCAACCAGGGCACGTGCATGAACCACAAGCCGCTGGTCCGGGAGGGTGACACGGTCAAGGTCGGCGACGTGCTGGCCGACGGGCCCTCCACCGAGACAGGTGAGCTGGCCCTGGGCCGGAACCTGCTGGTGGCCTTCATGCCATGGCAGGGCCACAACTACGAAGACGCCATCATCATCTCGGAGCGTCTGGTCAAGGACGACGTCCTCACCTCGATCCACATCGAGGAGCACGAGATCGACGCCCGCGACACCAAGCTCGGCGCCGAGGAGATCACGAGGGACATCCCCAACGTGCCCGAGGAGGTCCTGGCCAACCTCGACGAGGAGGGAATCATCAGGGTGGGCGCCGAGGTCGGCCCCGGCGACTACCTGGTGGGCAAGGTCACACCGAAGGGTGAGACCGAGCTGACCCCGGAGGAGCGCCTGTTGCGAGCCATCTTCGGTGAGAAGGCCCGTGAGGTCCGTGACACCTCGTTGAAGGTGCCCCATGGAGAGACCGGCAAGGTCATCGCGGTCAAGGTGTTCAAGCGGTCCGAGGGATACGACCTGCCACCCGGTGTCAACGAGCTGGTGCGGATCTATGTCGCCCAGCAGCGCAAGATCTCCGAGGGAGACAAGCTGGCCGGGCGGCACGGCAACAAGGGAGTCATCTCCAAGGTCCTCCCCGAGGAGGAGATGCCGTTCCTGGGCGATGGGACACCGGTCGACATCATCCTCTCCCCACTCGGAGTGCCTTCCCGGATGAACCTCGGCCAGGTGCTCGAGACCCATCTCGGCTGGGCCGCAGCCCAGGGCTGGGAGCCCTTCGAGGGCAAGAGCCCGGCGGTCGGCGGCGCCAAGCCGTGGACCAAGGTGGCCACCCCGGTGTTCGACGGGGCCCGCGAGGACGAGATCATGCAGGTGATCCAGAGCGCCCTACCCAACCGTGACGGCGATCGCCTGGTGGGTGACGACGGTAAGGCTGTCCTCTACGACGGCCGGACCGGCGAGCCCTTCGACAGCCCAGTCACCGTCGGCTACATCTACATGTTGAAGCTGGTCCACCTGGTCGACGAGAAGATCCACGCCCGTTCCACCGGTCCCTACAGCATGATCACCCAGCAGCCCCTCGGCGGTAAGGCCCAGTTCGGTGGCCAGCGCTTCGGGGAGATGGAGGTCTGGGCACTCGAGGCTTATGGCGCGGCCTACGCCCTGCAGGAGCTGCTCACCATCAAGTCCGACGACGTGCTCGGCCGCGTGAAGGTCTACGAGGCCATCGT
>JAICNB010000086.1 GCA_025928935.1 Acidimicrobiia bacterium | reverse complement strand
TCCGCGGGCCCGCAGGCGACGGCCGGCTGGGATGGGTGACCCGGGACGACATCGCCCAATCGGCGGTGACGACCCTGATCAGCTCTGACCACGACGGTGCGGTTTTCAACATGACCGGGCCCGAGTCGATCGATCTCCACGAAACGGCAGACCGGTACGGACGCTTCGTCGGGCGGGAGATCAGCTATCACCCGGAGACCGTCGAAGAGGCCTATGCATCACGGGCCGTCTACGACGCCCCCGACTGGGAGGTCGAGGGGTGGGTCACCTCGTACCTGGCCATCGCCAACGGTGAGATGGATGTCGTGAGTGACGCCGTCGAGACCCTGACCGGTCGCCCGCCGCAGAGTCTGGAGGACTTTCTCGCCGCCCACCCGGAGAGCTACCAGGCCCTGCTGGACCGTTCCTAGCTCCCGCTGAGCGAGAAGTGCATCCAGTCCTTGAGCGAGCTCCAGCGCCCGCCCCAGCCCCAGCCGATCTCGGCGAAACCCTGTGTGGCGACGTCACCCTCGACGATCATGCCCACCCGGACATCGTCCCGGTCGACATATGCCGAGGCCAGTTCGGGGAGGACCAGATCGCCGTTGTAGTAGGGGTTGTGGAAGGGGTTGATATCGATCCCGGTGCCGTAGGCATGTTGCGACCATGAGCCGGAGCCCACGGCCGGACGGCAGACGAAGCTGGTGGTGTCGTTCCAATCCCCGGTGGGGTGGGCGTCGATCTCATCCTTGGTGATCACCCGCATCTGCTCGATCGGGAACCGCGCTTCGTGGAGCCTCCGAAAGACCTCTACCACCTGCTCGGCCACGGAGGCGTTGACAATCATCTCACCGGTGTGGAACCGCTGGTCGAAGCCGAAGTGACTCATGGTGAGGTAGGACAGCTCCTTGACAGTCACGGGGCACTCCGGGACCCAGCTGGACCGCGCCAGGACATCGGGAGGGATCGGGCCAATGGTCGACTGGAAGACCTCGTCCGCCGGTGGAGGGAGCAGGTCGAGTGTCTCGAACTGACGGTCCTGCATCTCGGGCGGAGTTGGCTGCGCCTCTCCGAACTCGTCGGGGCGCAGCGGCAGCAGCCTCGTCCCAAGCCAGTCGGGCCGTGCGTAAGGGTTCGTGGTCGTCGTTGCGGGGATGGTCGTGGTCGTGATTGGTGGGGCGGTCGTCGTCGTGGTCGATGTAGGTGCGGTCGTAGTCGCCGGGCCAGTCGAGATCGAAGACGCAGTGCCCGAAGGTGAGCAACCAGCCACGAGCAGGAGGATTGCTGCCAGCCCCCATCGCATGAGAGCGACGCTAACCCGGATCACGGGCAATAGGCCGGGACATAGGATCAGAGCGAGATGACCGCGCTCGATCAGACAGTCCGCGACTTCCTGGCCACCGGCCCCTTGGGCCACGTGGTGACCCTGAACGAAGACGGATCACCACACGTCACCCTGGCGTGGGTCGGCATCGACGGCGACGAGCTCATCTGGGCCTCGTTCTTCGACCAGCACAAGCTCGAATCCTTGAGACGTGATCCTCGCATCACCATCTCCTTCCAGGCGAACGAGCACGCCGGAATGGGCCTGCATCCTTACCTGGTGGCCCGGGGCACGGCGCGGATCAGCGAAGGCGACGCGATGCCGGTCATGGATCGGCTGGCCGAGGCGTACATCGGCCCCGGTGCCAGATTCCCCAATCGGGACATGCCCGATGGCTATGTCGTCCACGTCACGGTGGAGCGCATCTATGGCCTCGGCCCGTGGGCCGATCCTCGGCCCGGGTAGCTTCCGCACCTCGGAGGTAGAGATGTCGTCGATCACCAAGACCATCCGGCTCTCCGGTCAGGCTGCCGACTCGATCGAAGACGCGGTGCGAACGGTCCTGGCCAGGGCGGCGAGCACGATCTCGGACATCCAGGGCTTCCGGATAGTGGAGGTGGGCGGGAATGTGGACGACTCGGGGGTGCCGACGTCCTTTTCTGTGACGCTCGACATCACGTTCGGAATCAAGGACAACGTCGAGCACGGATGAGTCGATGATGTCTGCCGAACCGAACCTGACGGAGCACCATGTCCTCACCCTCGACAGCCTCGAGGACGGTCCCGGGCCGTGGGAGTCGTACCTCGATGACCCGTCCGAAGTAGAGGACGTCGAAAGGCTTCGCACCTTCCTGCACTGGCCGCTCCTCGAGTCATGACCGCCGCCGGTCGGCAATCCGAGCCCCGTCATCCATGATGAGCGAGGCCGTCCCCGAAGCCCAATCATTGGGCAACGGCATCCATCTCATCCCAGCGCCTCTCCCCTTCAAGAGCCCGGCTTGGGTCAACACCTATGCGATCGAGGCCGATGGCGGGCTCCTCCTCCTCGACTGTGGCACCGACTGGGAGCCGGGCCGTGACGCTTTGAGGGATGGGTTTCGACGTGTTGGCCTCGAAGAGGCCCAGGTACACACCCTGGTGGTGTCGCACCTGCATCCGGACCACGTCGGGATGTCGGCCCGGTTGGTCCGAGAGCTCGGTTGCCGGTTCGTCATGCACGAACGCGCTTCTCAACTCGTATCCCGGTACAACGACACCCCGGGGTATGTGGAGCGTCTGCTCCGGATCGGCATGGCCCACGGTGTCCCGCCCCGCCTTCTCGATTCGGTGACGGCAGATCTCGCCACGCGACCCGGGTACATGCCGATGATCGACCCTCCCGATCACACGGTCGTAGACGGAGACACCATCGACCTCGGCGGGGGCAGGTGGCTCGAGGTGATCCACACTCCCGGACACGAGCAGTCCCACATCTGCCTTCGCGACTCGAGAACTGGTGTCTTCTTCTCCGGCGACCATGTGCTCCCTCGCATCTCACCCGTCGTCATGTGGGACGAGGGCCTGGAGGACCCGCTGGGCAGCTATCTGGCATCACTCGAGAAGCTCCTCGGCATGGAGCTGAAGCTCACCTATCCGGCTCACGGCAGTCTCATCGAGCGAGGCGACGAGCGTGCCCGGCAGATCCTCCTTCACCACGACCGACGACTCCTCGACATGGCGGAGCTGGTCAGGTCCCATGACTCGACGGCGTGGGATGTGATGCTCGAGTCGTTCCGGCCGAATCTCACGCCGATCGAGGCCAGGCTGGCCTTCCTGGAGACCGTGTCACATCTCGAGCATCTCACCGTCACCGGCCGATTGAACACCGTGCAACGGGACGGTGTGGTGGTGTTCCGCCGCTGAGTTTCCCGCTCGCCAGCCGAGGGGTAAGGGCCCGTCGACAGGAGGTCGAACATGCCGGTTCATCGTGGCAAGGATGGGAGAGGCCCCTACTACCAATGGGGCGATTCGGGCAAGAAGTATCACTATCAGGCGGGCGAGAAGAAAAGCAGGGACATGGCCAAGCAGAAGGCGACCAAGCAGGGACAGGCGGCCAGGGCTTCCGGCTACAAGGGCTGATGGGGTTCAGCCCTCGAGCAGGTGTATCCCATAGGCGACGATGAATCCGAGGACTGTAAGGACGCCTACCGCTCGTCCGGCGTGCTCATATGCCTCGGGGATCATCGAAATCGCCAGCATGGTCAGGACCGCTCCACCCGAGAACGCGTATACGAAAGCTATGACCCCGACCGGGGCGCCGTCCAGGAGCAGGTAGCCGGCGGCGGCAGCCAGGCCACATACCAGGACCACCGCCGCCCAGATGCCGAGGACCGACCTCCTCGCCCAGCCGCCTCCGATCAAAGTCGCGGTGGCCGCGATGCCCTCTGGCAGGTTGGAGAGAAAGACGGCTACGAGCATCGCGACGCCGACCTCACCTGTCTGCAGGACCGTCAGACCGAGGACGGCGGTCTCAGGGATGCCGTCCAGCAGAGCCCCGAGCAGTATGGAGAGACCCGACCCCTCCTCCGCCGTAGGCATGACGTTGCCTCGATGACGACGCTGGAAGCGACCGATGGCGACGTCCCCGATGGTGAAGGTGGCCGCTCCGGCGAAGACGCCTGACACCACGGCCATGCCCCCTCCCCCCATCGAAGCGGCCTCGTCGATCAGCTCATAGGCGACGGCGCTGAGCAGGACACCGGCGCCGAAAGCCATGATCAGGCCCAAGGCCCGGCGCTGTGGCGGCCGCCTGCTTGCGATCAGGGCCCCGATGAGCAGCGAGCTGGCCGCGAACAGACCCCAGAGGAGGGCCTGGGTCAAACCGTCGTCCCGGACAGCACAGAATCGACGCTGAAATCGCCTTCCGAGTAGCGGACCACTTGCGTGCGTGCGGCCGCCTTCAGGTCTGTCTCGGCCTGCCGGATCAGGTCCAACTCGTCGGGGGAAGCCGAGACCGAGACCGTTTCAACGTCGGCTGCCATCGACGCCTTGGCATCGGACTTGGCCCTGCGCACCGCCGAGAGCACCGCGCCCGTGATCGCCAGAACCCTCTCGTCGCCGGCGTACCCCCCGAGCTCCCCGATCTCCGGCCACCGGGCTCGATGCACAGAGCCCTCACGCCACCATGACCACACCTCCTCGGTGACGAATGGGAGGAACGGTGCGAATAGACGGAGGTAGACGCTCAGGGCCAGCTGCAGGGCGGCATGAGCCGAGGCGCCCGCTGCCCCGCCCTCGTACGCCCGACCCTTGACCAGCTCGAGATAGTCGTCGGTCCAGGTCCAGAACGAACGCTCGATGTTCTCTAGCGCCCGGGCGTAGTCGAATGCCTCGAAAGCATCGGTCGCCTGAGTGACGAGGTTGACCAGCGCGGCCAGCATCGAACGGTCCAGATGCTCGGTGATGGCCGAGGGCTCGACGTCGTCGGCGAAGCCGAGGGCGAACCGGGAGGCGTTGAGGAGTTTGATGGCGAGGCGGCGGCCGATCTTCATCACGCCCTCGTCTGCGGCCGTGTCCGCTCCCGGCCGGCCCTTGCAGGCCCAGTAACGAATCGCCTCCGCCCCGTGCTCCTCGATCAGGGGCAGCGGTGTGACCACGTTCCCCTTGGACTTAGACATCTTCTTGCGGTCGGGGTCGAGCACCCACCCGTTGATCGTGGTGTGGGCCCAGGGAAGCACGTCGTGCTCGTAGTGCGACCGAACCACGGTCGAGAACAGCCACGTCCTGATGATCTCCGGGCCCTGGGGGCGGATGTCCATGGGGAACACGCGGGAGAACAGGTCCGGGTCGTCGTCCCAGTGACCGGCTATCTGCGGGGTGAGAGATGAGGTGGCCCAGGTATCCATCACGTCCGGGTCGCCGACGAAGCCACCGGGGATCCCCCGTCGGGTCTCGTCGTACCCGGGGGGTGTCGAAGAAGTCGGGTCGATCGGCAGCACATCCTCGTCCGGCAGCATCGGATGGTCGTAATCGACCTCACCGTCCTCAGTGATGGGATACCAAAGTGGGATAGCGACGCCAAAGAACCGCTGGCGGGAGATGAGCCAGTCGCCCGACAGTCCGTTCACCCAGTGGTCGAAACGGACCTGCATGAACTCCGGAACCCAATCGAGATCGTCGCCTCTTCGCAGGATGTCGGCGCGAAGACCGGGATCGCGCGCCCCGTTCCGGATATACCACTGCCGGCTCGACACGATCTCGAGGGGACGATCGCCCTTCTCATAGAACTTGACCGGATGGGTGATGGGACGGGGCTCCCCGTCGAGGTCCCCCGACTCCCCGAGCAGTTCCGCGATTCGCTTCTGGGCCTGATTGGGGAACATCCCGGCGATCTGCCCGTATGCCTCGCGACCGGCGTCTGTCTCGATCCAGTCCGGAGTCTCCTCGGTGAGACGGCCGGTCTGTTGGATGAGGGCCCGGGTCGGCAAGCTCAGCTCTCGCCACCACACGACGTCGGTGGTGTCACCCCAGGTGCAGATCATGGCGATGCCGCTCCCCTTCTCCGGCTCGGCCAGCTCGTGGGAGACGACGGGCAGCTCCACCTCGAACAATGGAGAGGAGACCGACGTCCCGAACAGGTCCCGATATCGCTCGTCGTCGGGATGAGCGACCAGGGCGACACAGGCTGCGATCAGCTCGGGGCGGGTGGTCTCGATGTGCACAGGCGATCCGTCCGGCCGCCGGAACGCCACCCGGTAGAACGTCCCGGGCCGATCCCGATCCTCGAGCTCGGCCTGGGCGACCGCCGACTTGAAATCGACGTCCCAGAGCACGGGTGCCTCCTGTGAGTAGGCCTCCCCCCGCTTCAGATTGCGCAGGAAGGCCTTCTGGCTGGTGCGCCGGCTGTTCGCGTCGATGGTGGCGTAGGTCTGGGTCCAGTCGACAGACAGCCCGAGAGTTCGCCAGAGCTGCTCGAACACCTTTTCATCCTCGAAAGTGAGGCCGTGGCATAGATCGATGAAGTTGTCCCTGCTGATCGAGACGGGAGGATCGGGCGGCTCGGTCGGGGCAGTGAAGTCGGGATCGAAGGGGAGGCCCGGGTCGCAGCGGACGCCGTAGAAGTTCTGCACCCGGCGTTCCGTCGCCAGGCCGTTGTCGTCCCAGCCCATCGGATAGAAGACCTCCATCCCCCTCATTCGTCGGTAGCGGGCATGGGCGTCGGTCTGGACGTAGCCGAACACCGATCCCATGTGCAGCGACCCTGAGACGGTCGGCGGCGGGGTGTCGATCGAGAAGATCTCGGAGCGAGCGCGTGATCGGTCGAACCGATAGGTGCCATCTGCCTCCCATCGCTCGCCCCATCTCGTCTCGAGACCGTCGAGGCCGGGTTTGTCCGGAACGTTCCTGGTCATGCCAGACCGGAGGGTAACGACAGACATCGGGAGTGAGAACCACATCGAGCCACCGCCCGGAACCGGGCGGGCGAGTGGGCCCGGGGCGAGTCGACCTGAGTGCACTCACGCATTAAGCTTGAGTGCCTACTTGTCATATATGCTGACAGGGCGTTATAGTAGGCGATACGCAGCAACCAAAGGAGGAATGGCAAAATGCTGATGCGCACCGATCCCTTCCGGGAGTTCGATCGCTTCACCCAGCAGGCGTTCGGGACCAGGTACCGCCCGTCTGCGATGCCGATGGACGCCTACCGGCAGGGTGACCAGTTCGTAGTGAATTTCGACCTGCCCGGGGTGGACCCCTCGAGCATCGATCTGACGGTCGAGAAGAACGTGCTCTCGGTGAGCGCGGAGCGACGTTGGGAAGCGACCGAAGACCTCCAGATCGTCGCCTCCGAGCGGCCCCAGGGCACCTTCAGCCGCCAGCTCTTCCTCGGCGAGGGGCTCGACGCGGAACATGTCGAGGCCTCCTACGAGAACGGTGTGCTCTCCGTCACCATCCCCGTCGCAGAGCAGGCCAAGCCGCGCAAGGTCGAGATCTCGTCCGGTGCGGAGGCGAGGACCATCGAAGCCACTGCCACCGAGTCCTGATCCGGCCACGAGCGAACGTCGACGCCGGCCCCCAGAGGGCCGGCGTCCTTCGTTTGGAGCATCGCCGTAACGCTCGCGGAACGGCCTCCGCCTAGCTTCAAGACTGTGAAAGAGTCCGTCGCTCGACGCACGGCGGTCGGCTTTGCCGCCGTCATCGGCCTCATCTATGTCGCTTCGGTGATCGTGTACTCCCTGGCCGGCTCGGGGGCGTTGGTCGATCTGGTAGACGCCCTCGGCTTCAGCCTCTGGATATCTGCCTTCACCGCGGTGGGGTTGATCATCGTCTTTCATCGCCCCGGCAACGTGGTGGCATGGATCTGCCTCGCCTTCAGCGGCGTGTGGTCGGCCTGGATCCTCTTCGAAGGCCTCCTTGTCTACGAGTCGGCCCACCCGGGAACTCTCGCCAGGCCAGACCTTATCGCCGCCCTGGCCACCCCACTCTGGGTGCCCGGTGTCGGCCTCATCGGGTTTCTCCTGCTTCTGTTCCCCGACGGGCACCTCCCATCACCCCGATGGCGGCCGGTCGCCTGGTTGCTCGGCGGCACCATCGGTCTGCTCACAGTCATCTCGTTCTTCCTGCCGGGAGTCATCCAGGACAGGGAGTATGTGAACCCACTGGGCATCGACGCGCTCGAACCGTTCGGTCAGGGTGCGCCTGGTAGGGCACTGGTCGTACTCCTCGTGTTGTGCATCCTGGCTTCTGCCTCCTCCGTGGTGTTCCGCTATCACGGGGCGGTCGGAACCGAGCGTCTGCAACTGAAGTGGATGATGGCGGCCGGTCTGGTCGCCGCCCTGGCGTACGCACTTCTCTTCGTGTGGGGAGATTTCAACATTCAGCTCGTCTGGATGGTGATCCCGGCTGCCATGGGCCTCTCCATGCACCGGCATCGTCTCTACGACATCGACCGCCTGATCAGCCGGACCGTCGCCTATGCCATCGTCGTCGGGACGCTGGCCGCGGTGTATATCGGAGTTGTATTCGTCCTCAGAGATCTCCTCCCCGGAGATGGAGGTCTGGCAGTGGCCGGATCCACACTGGCCGTCGCCGCGATCTTCAATCCACTACGGCGTCGCGTCCAGGACCGGGTCGACCATTTCTTCAACCGCTCGCACTATGACGCGGAACGGGTGACCGAGCAGTTCGCGGGAGGTCTGCGTGACGAGACCGACGCCGACAGAATCGTTCGGGGTTGGGTCGGGGTTGTAGCAGAGACGATGCAGCCGAGCTCACTCGGGGTCTGGACGAGATCGTGAACGGCCCCTAAGCTCGGGAACGACATGAATCGGCTCTGCGGCCACGCCCACCATCACCATCACCCCTCCCGGGTCGGATGACGATGGGCTGAGGCCAAGAGCCACCAACGAAGACGCCGACCCCAGCGGTCGGCGTTTCTCTTTCTCTGGGGAGACCCGACCGCAGGAACTGGAAGGACCCCGAGATGAGCGCTGAACCCACCATCCACCTGGCCGTCCCCAAGGGGCGAATGGAGACAGGTGTGTTCAACCTGTTGTCCGCAGCCGGGATCGAGATCCACGTCGGCCAGCGTGGCTACAGGCCGGTGTTGTCGGAACCCGGCTTCGAAGTCAAGCTGCTCAAGCCTCAGAACATCGTCGAGATGCTCGCCGCGGGGACCAGGGACATCGGGTTCGCCGGTGCCGACTGGGTCGCGGAGCAACAGGCCGATCTGGTCGAGCTGCTCGACACCGGTCTCGACCCGGTTCGCATCGTGGCGGCCGCCGCAGAGAGCATGCTCGAAGACGGCAGGCTCCCCCGGCGCAGACTGGTCGTGGCCAGCGAATACGAGCGGCTGGCCAAGTCCTGGATCGCTGACCGCAGCCTCGATGCCACCTTCGTCCGCTCCTATGGCGCCACCGAGGTC
>JAICNB010000094.1 GCA_025928935.1 Acidimicrobiia bacterium | reverse complement strand
CTCGACACCGGGATCGCCTCCAACCAGTTCTTCTTCGGAGACCCAGGAGACCGATTCGTCACCGGTGACTGGGGAATCGTCGACGGGACCGACACCCCCGGGTTGTTCCGACCAGCCAACACCACCTTCTACTTCCGACACAGCAACACCCAGGGCAACGCCGACAGCCAATTCGCCTTCGGCCGGGCCGGCTGGCTACCTGTCGCCGGCACCTTCGGCATCGACTGACTCGGCCCTCGCTCCGTCTCTCTCCTGGGCCGGGGAACCCATCCAGAAACCGGTTCGTTGGTCGATGATGCATTGATCCGTCAGCGGGGTGAGGGTGCCTACGGTGCGACCCGCTCGGCGGGTCGTTGGGTCTTCAGGTAGAGGGAATGTCAAGAGCACAGGTTTCTCGAACACGTCTTCGACGACGTCTTCTCGTCGTCCCGATCGTCTTCACGATTCTGGTGGGAGCACCCGGATCGGCCCTGGCCATGCCCGACGACGGGATGACACCCAAGAGCATGTTCCTGGATCTGGGAGGGGTCACAGCCGAGGAGATCGCGGCACGTGTCGACCGCATATGTGCCGAGCACCGAGATCCTGGCTCCGACAGCTACATCATGAACGTCGTCCTGGTCGGCGTTCTCGATCCCTCTGGACATCTGCGTGTCGAGGAGCTGCTCGCCGTCCTCCCCCACGTGCCGGGTGGGGGGCTGACAACCTGCTTCGACAACGTCTTCGTGGGCCCCACCCAGCTCGACCCCAGCGGCACGCCCTGGAAGAGCAGCGCCGACTTCCCCGGAGGCCTGGAGCCTTGGTGCGCCGACAGTCTCTATTGCGGCGGGATCATGACCCCCTCGTGGCGGTGGGCCAACATCGAGGCCAACCGGAAGGCCGCAGACGTCTTCCTCGCCTTCGTCGATCTGCACTTTCCAGGCGTCCGGAAGACGCTCAACTGGTACATCAACTATGAGGGGTACTTCGACTGGCTCGGGGGCAACATGTACAGCTCCAGCATCAGCGACGCCTACTCCGCATACATGCTGGAGATGGTCAGGGCCTACAACCAGGCACTCCGCCGTGCCGGGGAGCCTCCGGAGACCTCGAGTCGGGTCGTGCTCTGGTCACCGGCCTACGCCAATCCCTACTACTCCCACACCCAGCTTCAGCTGAACAACATCCGCGACAACATGAGGTCGGTCTTCCGCAACGTTCAGACGATGGCCGCGAGCGAGGGCATCACCCGAGGCGTCGACTGGCTCGACATGCAGGACAAGCTGGGGCAGACCGACTGCTTCTCGGTCGATTGCTACGTCGAGGTCAAGCGCTGGTACGACTTCCTCACCACCGTCGACTTCGATCAGTTCTCCTTCGCCAGCCTGCGGGTGAACATGGAACTGTTCTCCACCACCATTCCCGGACCAGACCTCAACGAGCAGATGGCACGTCAAAACTTCTACGAGGCGAACGGGATCCCGATCGGCGCCTCCTGGGAGCTGAGGTTCTGGAACACCGCCGTCCAGTGAGTAGCGCTTGGGCCTTGCGTATTGCGGTCGCGTACCATGCCACCCTCGAATGGGGCTGAATCCCGGGGCGCAGACGCCCGTTTTGCCGGTGACGGTCATCACGACCGTGTTCAACGAGGGTCCTCCCGTGCTCGACATGCTCGACTCGGTGATGACCGGCAACGCCATTCCCCAAGAGATCGTGGTCGCCGACGGTGGCTCCACCGACGGCACGGTCAGGTTGCTCGAGGAGTATGCGACGGCCCATCCCCAGGTCCGGGTGCTCACGGAGACCGGGGGCCGCTCGGCAGGGCGAAACGCCGCCATCTCCGCCGCCACGCAAGACAACATCGTGTGCATCGACGGGGGGTGTCTGGCGGAGCCCGACTGGCTCGAGAAGCTCGCTGCGCCACTGCTGGATGGCAACGATTGGGTAGCCGGCTTCTACCGAGCGGAAGGAGATACCGCCCTCTCCACCGCCATCGGGCTCACCATGGTCTATGTCGAGGAGGAGGTCCAATTCCCGATGTTTCTCCCATCGGCGCGCTCCATGGCCTTCCAAAGGAGGGTCTGGGCGCAGGTCGGTGGCTTCCCCGAGGACATGCAGTTCGCCGAGGACACCGCATTCGCCGAGAGCATCCGAATGGCCGGCCACGAGATGGTCTTCGTCCCCGACGCAGTCGTGATCTGGCTACCGCCCCAGAGCTTGGCCTCGCAGTCGAAGACCGCCTTTGCCTGGGGTCGGGGTGACGGCCTCATCGGCATGCGGTCAGTCGCCTACCGGAAGCTCTTCTCCCGTTTCCTCGTCCTCAGCGCTCTGCTCCTCGCCAGCATCGCCTTCCCCCTTCTCCTGATCCCAACGGTGCTCGGAGCCGGCGCCTATCTCTATCGCAACAGCCGACGTAAGTACCGGCACATGCAGTCGTGGCAGAAGTGGGTCTGGATCCCGATGGCGACGCTCAACGGGCTCGCCTCCTCCCTCGCAGGCTATATCAGTGGTTATGTGGGGCGCAGATGGGGGCGAATACGAGTCCCGCTACCGGCGGGAGCCGCCGACGATCAACTGGGCCCGGTCCTCCAAACGGCTGCGGAGGGGAGCGACACGCCGCCGCCAATCGGCGGGCTCGGCATGGGTGCGCAGATCGAGTCTCTCTCCCCGCCCCAACTCGACACAGGAATCGATCGCGGCAGCGAAGGTCTCGGGGTCTGAAGCGGTCCGCACCGCCGGCTCGGAGAGACAAGCCGGCAACGGGGTCGCCACCATCGGCACCGCACAAGCCAGGTACTCGTACATCTTCAACGGAGTCACAGCTTCGGTCATCTCGTTGACGACGAAGGGGAGCATCCCGACGGTGAAGCCACGGACGAACTCGGCGATCCGGCCCGAGCCCTGGGCCGGGATGAGGGAGACGTTGGGGAGGTCGCCCAGCTTCGCCGCCTGACTCTCGACCTGCGGGTCGACGGGGCCGACCAGGACGAAACTGAGATCGGGTCTCAGCCCTGCCACTCCAGTCAGCAGTTCGAAGTCGAACCAGGGGGCCAGAGCACCGTGATAGCCCACGACCGTCCCCTGAGGCAGCTCCGGGGCGATGGGGCCCTCTGGGTGGAATCGCCCCAGGTCCACCCCGTTCTCGACCAGGATCAGGTCGCTTCTCTCGAAACGATGACGCTGGGCCAGGACCGGACTGGAGGCGATCACCACGTCCGCGTCGTTCATCAGCGGACCGTGGTGGTGTCTGACGGTCCGCTCGACTGGCATACCCTGCTCGCTCGGCTCGTAGATGGAAAGGTCGTCGAGCAGGTCGTATACGACCACCCTGTCCCTGAACCGTTCGATGAGGGTCTGGGTGGGGGCGAAATGGGTGTAGATGATCACGCCTGCCGAAGGGGTATCCCTGATGGAGGGCACCAGATGGATCAGCTCGTCCACCGTTTCCGCCTCGGACAGACGGAGATCGACGAACCACACTTCGTGGCCCGCCGCCGCCATGGCCTCGAGCAGGTACTGGGGACGCTGCTTCATGACCTCCCAGCGCTCCCATGTGGGCAGATAGACCACCGGTCTGAGGTCCCCGGCGGTGGGTCGGGGCCCGGCAGGATACCCGTAGATACGATCCCTCACCCATGCCGCGCCAGGGACCCGCTTCAGCATTCTCCTCGGCCGTGCCGGGAGCCGCGCGAGCTGACGACGCATCGGGCTCCCGCCTATTCGGTCTCCGCCGGCAGCAGGTCGCCGTCGCCGGGCATGGTGTCGACACCGGACTGGGCACCGAGGCCGCCGCCGAAGCCGTTGTAACCGACCACCGGGACCAGGCCCCGGTCCGCCAGCCCGAACCCGATGACGTGGTTGGCATAGCCGGGGGTGTTGGAGAGCCGCAGGTACCAGTTCCCGTCGGAGGGCCGGAAGATGGCTGGGCTGTCCGAGCCGTCGCCGTCCCAGTCGCCGGCCACCAGGAAGTCCCCCGGATCACCGTAGATGAAGTCGCGGTCGGCGATCCCGGTGGTGAGGCTGAACCGGAAGTAGACCCTGCCCGTGGATTCCCGGTGAAGACCGACCTCGTCGACCCCGTTGCCGTCGAAGTCGCCCACGAACGGCTTGTCCCCGGGATCACCGAAACCGAACGAGTGGTCGGCGGCCCCGAGACCGGCATCCCCGGACCCGAGCCGGTTGATCACGTAGAAGCGCTGCTCGGCGGGCCGGTAGATGGACAGCGTGTCACATCCATCGCCGTCGAAATCGCCCGGGATCGGGATGTCGCTCGGGTTGCCGAAGAAGAACTTGATGTCGGCCACACCCTGACTGTTGGAGTTGCGCAGGTAGGCGTACCCGTCGGAGCGACGATAGAGACCTGGGCTGTCCACCCCGTCGCAGTCCCAGTCGCCCATGAACGGTGTGTCGGCCGGGTTCCCGTAGTAGAAGCTCGACTCGAAGGGGGCCCAGGCGACCTGATGTGCCAGTCGCCATATCCCGCCCGGATCGACATACCCGACCTGATCGCAGGGCGCGTTGCACACGGGGCCGGCATCGAAGGTGTTCGGACCAGGCGTGGTGAACCAGTCCCCAAGGGCCGCGACCGTCCGATCGGGGGTGCCACCGAGCCACACCGACACCCGACCACCGGCAACGACATAGAGGTCGATCCGGCCATCCCCGTCGTAGTCACCGGGCAAGACCGAGGCGCCAGACGGCACCGACATGGCAGTGTCGATGCGTTGCGGCGCTCCTCCGTAGCCGCCCGACCAGGGGATGACTTCGACCCGTGCGTTGTTACCCGAACCGACCAGCCAGATGTCGGTGGACCCGTCCACGTTGCGGTCGGCGAGCACGATCTTGGAGCTGCCCACGGCGATGGCCAGCTGAGAGGTATGGGTGAGCTGTTGGTAGTTGGACGCCGAGGAGTAGACCTCGACCCGGCCACTGTTACGACGGAACACATAGAGATCGGGGATCCAGTCGGCGGTGTCGAACAAGGCCAGGCCCAGTTCGGCGTCAGAAGACCATGCAGCGCCGGTGGTGACCGTTTTTCCCAATGCACCGAAACGGGAGCGGTCGTAGAAGACCTCCGCCGTGATGCTGGAACCACCGGTCGAGAACCGCCACAGGTCGGCCCGGCCATCGCCGTCGGCGTCGGCCAGCATCGGGATCCCCCCATCGGCGGCCCCACTCGTCCAGCGCAACCCGACGACGCCGAAGCGAGCGCCCGCACCCGCAACCTGAACCTGCCAGCGGCCCCCTACCGGGATCAATCCGTACAGATCGTCGCCACCATCCCTCCGCTTGCTCGACATCGCGTACAGACCGGCGCCCGGGAGCGCCGAGGCGGCGTCGAGGGCCCTGGTGGTGAACGACGCCGCCGACGTGAGGGGCGCGTATGGCGCCACCCTGGTCATCCGCCCAGCCACCCCGGCCGGCCCACGCCAGGAGTAATGCATGCTGTCCTTGCTGAAGCGCCAGGACCCACCCCAGCAGAAGCCGGCCGCAGCCCACGCCTCGCGGTAGGGCGGCGGCATGTCGGTGATGAGCGGTCCGTTGGTCACCGGGTTCTGGGGCGGGTTCACGTCCACCGCATTGGCGACGGCGTGCTGGGACATCTGGTTGCTGCCCCCGATGTTTCGCCAGGTCCAGGCCGCCCCGGTGCGGACCGAGTAGTGGGAGGCGCTCGATGCATTGATGTTCTGGGCGGCGCTGCGAAAGGCGGCGAGGGACCGATTGTGCACCCGGTAGAGATGCCCGGAGGGCTCGACCCAGTTGACGATCGACGCCGACACCTGACCGAAGGAACGACCGAAGTAGTCGGCGAAAGGCCCATAGATACGATCCCCGAGCCCGGTGCCCGGGCTCAGGGGCCCGCGCATGCCGTAGACCCCGCACGTGCTCGACTCGGTGAAGTTGGGGGTGGCATCGCCTGCGGTCGAGGACGCTCCGATCACCGGTGGTGGTGCGATGGAAAGGATCAAGGCCAGCGCCAAGCCGAACGCGACGAGGCTCCGCTTCATCGGCTCAACCTCCGGGTCGGGGGCTTCCGGGCCCGGTCGAGGCTAACCCCGGACCGGATTCATGCGACATCGACCAGGCCGCGCTCGGCCCGGTTGAGCTCGTCCACCCCGCTCGGGCCGCACACCACGATGTCCTCGATCCGGACCCCGAGCTCGCCTGCGATGTAGATCCCGGGCTCGATCGAGAACGCCATGCCTTCCTCGAGCACGCTCTCGTTCCCTTCGACGATGTACGGGTGCTCGTGCACCTCGAGCCCGATGCCGTGCCCGGTGCGGTGGATGAACTCGCTGCCGTGGCCGCCGTCGACGATCACCTGCCGGGCGGCACGATCGACCTCCTCACAGGCGATGCCGGGAGCGACCTTGGAGCGTGCCGCTTGGCTCGCCGCCTCGACGAGGGCATGGACCTCGCTCTGCCGTTCCGTCGGACTGCCCACGACAAAGGTTCGGGTCACATCGGAGTAATAGCCCCCCACCCGGCCGCCGAAGTCACAGACCACGACATCCCCTTCCTGGATCATGCGGTCACCAGGCTCGTGGTGGGGAGATGCGCCGTTCGGCCCGGAGGCGATGATCGGGTCCCAGGCGAGATCGTGCCCTTCGGCCACGGTGAGCTCGACGAAGTCGCGGGCGACATCGCGCTCGGTTCTCCCCTCGAACCTGATCTCGCGAGGGACTCGGGCCAGGGCCCTGTCCACTGCGGCGGCGGCCCGGCGCAGCCGGTCGATCTCGGCGGGATCCTTGCGGATGCGAAGAGGGGTGGTGATCGCCGAGGCGACCGACCATGCCGCCCCGGGCATCTCCGCCTGCAGCCTGAGCAGGAAGGTGGACCAGGAATGGTCGCCGATCGCGGCCCGGCGGATCGCCCCCGCAGCCCGGGCCACGAGACGGACCGGATCATCGGTCTCGGCCCATGGGATCAGCTCGAACGGGCCGGGCTCCACCCTCGCCGCCTCGAGCTCGGGCACGAAGAGGGAGCACTCCCCCACGGCGGGCACGACCAGCATGGTGAGCCGCTCCAGAGGCACCGCCTCGTAACCGGTGAAATAGGGGAGGTCGGCCCCGGACGACAGGAGGACGACGTCCAGATTGTGTTCGGCCATCTCTTCCTGAAGCCGCACGATGCGGGCCCCGTAGTCGAACTCTGTCACGTCGCCCGGGGTCGGCTAGCGGGCCATCGGCACGAGACCGGCCAGACCTGTCCCGACGTCGAGAGTCACGTCCGCGGGGCCGTTGCCGTTGGTGTTCTTGACGTAGAAGAGGCCATTGGATGGCCGATAGACCGCCACGGTCTCGGTGCCGTTCGAGTCCCAGTCGCCGGCGATCATGTTGTCGCCCGGATCTCCGAAGATGAACTGGGCGTCTGCGGCCCCGCCCTCATGGGAGTTCTTGAGGAAGACATTCCCGGTGGAGGGGCGGTGCAGTCCCACGGTGGAGATCCCGTCGCCATCGAAGTCGCCTGCGAAGGGCACGTCTGAGGGGTTGCCGAACCGATAGGAGAAGTCCGCCGCTCCCAGGCCACCACCGTTCTGGCCGAGCTCGTTGATCACGTAGATCCGCTCCTCGGAGGGGCGGTAGATGGCGAGCGAGTCCGTGCCATCGCCGTCGAAGTCACCGGCCAGGGGGAAGTCGCCCGGGTTGCCGAAGTAGAAGGTGATGTCGGCCACGCCCTCGGTGTTCGAGTTGCGGAGGTAGACGAAACCGTCCGATCTGCGATAGAGGCCCAAGGTGGCGACCCCGTCGCCGTCCCAGTCGCCGGAGAAGGCGACGTCGGCCGGGTTGCCGTAGTAGAAGGCATTCGTCTGATGTTGGTGGTTGATCTGGTCCCACAGATAGAACCTCGACCCACGGTCGTAGAAGGCCACGGTGTCACAGATGCCCCCGGGGCACGGGGACGGGCCGCCGACGGGAAGGGTGCCGCCCGGCGCGTAGACCGGACCGACACCGGCGGGCTCGAACCAGACATGGAACGGGAGGCCGATCGACAGCTGGCTCTCCAGCCACGCGCTGTCCCACATCGTCAGCCGGATGCAGCCGTGAGAGGCGGGGAAGGCGGGGACGCTGGGCGACCCGTGGAGGGCGTAGCCACCGGTGAAGTACCAGGGGTTCCAGAGGACACCCAGGAAGGAGATGCGCTCCCCTCTGATATGGCGCTGGATCCGGTAGTCGCCGGTCGGCGTGTGGGCCTGGCTGAAGCTGCCG
>JAICNB010000056.1 GCA_025928935.1 Acidimicrobiia bacterium | reverse complement strand
TGATCGAGGTAAGAGGCCAAGGCCAGGGCCACATAGACCAATGCGAGCCCGATGGGCACGAATCGGAAGTCCTCATCGGTGACCGGAATCAGCGCCGCCACAACAACGGCAGCGAAGAGCAAGAAGACGGCGCGGCGATCCATCAAGAGACCGCGGCTCGGCTCGGGTCTCGCAAGCGATCACGTCCTCCAGGCCACCGTTGCCGCCGGCCAGGAGCTTGGCGAGGCGACGACTGCACTCGGCAACGTTGCCGGCCGCCTCGTCGAAGAGTTGGAAAAAACGCTCGTCGGTCGGCAGCAACCGGAACTTCATCATCCGCGAACGTAGACGGGCCGGGGCAAGGTTGCACCTCGGCGGCGAGGCGGCGGGTGGTCGGTACTCTCTCGGACGTGGGTCCGGCGATGCACATCGATTGGGATGTTGCGATCGAAATGGACGACGGACAGGTTCTCCGTGCCGACGTATACCGCCCCGCGACCGACGTACCCCATCCGGTCATCCTTTCCTACGGGCCTTACGCCAAGGGCCTGGCCTTCCAAGACGGATACCCCGACCAGTGGCGTCTCATGACTACCCAGCACCCCGACGTCGAGGCCGGGTCGAGCAACCGCTTCCAGAACTGGGAAGTGGTCGATCCCGAGAAGTGGGTACCCGACGGGTACGCAGTGGTGAGAGTCGACTCCCGAGGCTGTGGCCGCTCACCCGGCTACATCGACGTTTTCTCTCCCCGGGAGACCGACGACCTCGTGGCCTGTATCGAATGGGCCGGCACCCAGCCGTGGAGCACGGGGAAGGTGGGTCTGAACGGGATCTCGTACTACGCCATTAACCAGTGGCACGCCGCCTCCCGGCAACCCCCTCACCTGGCGGCGATGTGCGTGTGGGAGGGTGCCGCCGACTGCTATCGGGACATGACCCATCACGGCGGCATCCTCTCCACCTTCTGGGCTAACTGGTACGACATGCAGGTGAAGACCGTCCAGCATGGCCTTGGCGATCGCGAGGCGGTGAGTCGGGTGACCGGAGTCCCGGTTACCGGCGAAATCAACCTCACGGACGCCGAGCTGGAGCGGAACCGTGCCGATCTCGGTGCCGACGTCCGGGGTCATCCGCTCGACGACTCCTTTCACCGTGACCGGTCGCCCGAGTGGTCGAAGATCGACATCCCTCTCCTCACCGCCGGCAACTGGGGCGGCCAGGGATTGCATCTCCGCGGCAACGTCGAGGGATTCGTGCGCGCGGCCACATCCCGGAAATGGCTTGAGCTCCATGGTCTCGAGCACTGGACCCACTTCTACACCGACTATGGGGTTGGGCTGCAGAAGCGGTTCTTCGCCCGATTCCTCAAGGATGAGGACAACGGATGGGACAACGAATCGCCCGTCCGGCTCCAGATCCGACATCTCGACCGCTTTGAGGAACGGATGGGAGAGGCCTGGCCGCTCCCGGAGACTTCATGGACCACTGTTTTCCTCGATGCCGGCGATATGACCCTTTCCTACGAGGATCCGGCGGCGAGAGCATTGGCGCGCTACGACGCCACCGGCCAGGGCGCGACCTTTCTTCTCGACCCATTCGAGGCGGAGACCGAGATCACCGGCCCCATCGCCCTGAAGCTGTTCGTTGCCTCCGAAACCACCGACGCCGACATATTCGCGGTGGTGCGGATCTTCGATCCCCAAGGTGGAGAGATCACATTCCAGGGCGCCATCGACCCGCATACGCCAGTGGCCCAGGGGTGGCTGCGGGCCTCGCATCGCCGCCTCGATTCGGACCTCTCCCTCCCCTACCGGCCCTATCACACCCACGACCGGGTCGAGCCGATCACTCCCGGCGAGATCTACGAGCTCGACGTCGAGATCTGGCCCACCTCGATCGTCGTACCCGCCGGCTATCGGCTGGGGCTCTCGATCCGAGGCAACGACTACGAATACGAGGGAGATTTGGGCGAGGCTTCG
The DNA here is from genome assembly GCA_025928935.1 of Acidimicrobiia bacterium. GTDB lineage: Bacteria > Actinomycetota > Acidimicrobiia > Spongiisociales > ZC4RG35 > JARDZU01. The sequence goes on along the minus strand of JAICNB010000056.1, from coordinate 18,656 downwards.
CTGAGCACCTTCAAGAACCGCTTGACCGGGTGCGGGCCCTTCCTCCACGACGACCCGTTCGACCGTCCGCCGGACGTCTATGGAGGCGCGGTGACGGTCCACACCGGCCCCGAGCACAGGTCGACGCTGTTACTGCCGGTGATCCCTCGTCCTTGAAGGGCGCTAGCCCCGGTCGGCAGGAGGGCCGGTCGACGATCTAATGGCGAGAGTCGGTGAGAGGAGTACCCGACCTGGGGAAACGTCCTCACCGGCAATCAGCGCGAGCAGCGTGGTCGCGGCATCGACCCCCATCCGGCGATAGGGAACCCGAACCGCAGTCAAGGACGGCTGCATGAGATCCAGCAAGGGCATGTCGTTGTAGCCGGTTATCGATACGTCGACACCGATGACCTTGCCCAGAGACCTCACCGCCCGGTAGCAGCCGAGTCCCAGCAAGTCGTTGGCGGCGACGATCGCAGTGAGGTCGGGGTGACGGCTGAGAAGGGCCAGGGCCGCCGTCGTCCCCGGCTCCACCTGGTACCACTCCGCTTCCTCGACAAGATCGATGTCGGCCTCGAGACCCACGGTCGACATCCAGGCGAGGAACGCATCGCGGCGCCCCCGGCCAGTCGAGACCCATTCCGGCCCGGCCACATGCCCGATGCGCTCATGGCCCAACTCTCGCAGGTGCCTCACCGCCAGACCGATCCCGGCGTGGTCGTCGCCTACGATCGCCGGAATCGAGTCGTCGTCGACTGAGCGGTTGACGAGGACCATCGAAACGTCTCGTTGCGCTTGCCTGGCGGTATCGGAGACGACCCGACCAGGAGTGGCGAGGATTAGCCCGTCGACGTGACGCTCCAGCATGTCCTCCACCAGGCTGTCGGCGTGATTCGGCCCCCGGTCGGCGTTTCCAATGAGGACCGAGTAGCCGTCCTCGACGAGCACCGACTCGACCCCGGCGATGATCGGCCCGAAGAGAGGGTTCTCGACGTCGGGGATGATCACCCCGACCGACATGGTGCGGTTGGTCCGTAGCCCTCGCGCCAGAGGATGTGGCCGGTAGCCGAGCTTGCGAGCAGCCTCAGCGACTCGCTCCACAGTCACCGGGTGGACGATGAAAGCCGTACTCGGGTTCAGCGCCCGCGATGCCGTGGAGATGTGCACTCCCGCCTCGCGGGCCACGTCTTTCAAGGTGGATCGGATCGACGACACTGGCCGCGAGGCTATTCGTTGCGCGGGCGGCCGGGGCGGGTTCTGCGGCCCGGAGGTGAGGTGCTGTTTGCGCTGCCCAGCTAAAGATCCGATACTACAAACGATTGCGGCGGAACCGATTGCGACGGAACCGTTGCGGAGGCACCCCTGTCTGGGAGGGGAATGCTCCGGTGACCCAGAGACGCGAGGGAGACATGGCCGAAAACAAGTACCCCCACCGGGTGGGCTGGATTGGGGCCGGTCGGATGGGCACAGCTCTCATCGAACGCTTACTCGCCTCGGATGTGGACCTCTGGGTCTACAACCGCACGCGCTCTAAGGCCGAACTTTTAGCAGCCAAGGGTGCGAAAGTCGTCGACTCACCGGCCGACCTCGCCGAGCGAGACATTGTCTTCACCATGGTCGCCGGTCCTGAAGATGTCCTCGAAGTGACGGTGGGCGAGGAGGGGGTCCTCTCTCGGTCCGATCGCCGACCGGAAATCCTCGTCGACTCGACGACGATCGATGCCGTTACCTCGCAAACGCTCACCAAGCGGGCGGCGGAAATGGGCACGGCGGTGCTGGCGGCCCCGGTCTCGGGTAATCCCAAGGTCGTGAAATCGGGCCGTCTCACCTCTGTCGTGTCGGGGCCGAAAGAAGCTTTCGAGATCGTGCTGCCCTACCTCGAGTGTTTCGGGCGCAAAGTCACCTACGTAGGCGGAGGGGACGAAGCCCGGCTGGTCAAGATTTGTCACAACCTGATGCTGGGCGTGGTCACCCAGTCCCTGGCGGAGATCACCCTCCTCGCCGAGGCGGCCGGAGTATCGCGCGCCGACTTCCTCGAGTTCCTCAACGACAGCGTGATGGGCTCGACCTTCACCAAGTACAAAACCCCGGCGTTCGTGAACCTGGACTACACCCCGTCTTTCACCTGGCACTTACTTCGCAAGGACTTCGAGTTGGGTCTCGAGACCGGAAGGCTGCTCGGGGTCCCCCTCCCGACCGCTGCCCTCGTGCACCAGATCGTCCTGGACGGTATCGGGCGCGGATTCGGCGATCAGGACTTCGCCTCGATGCTGGCCCGGCACGCCGAGGGCACGGGCGTCGATCTCATTCCGGAGAACAAAGAGGTCGCCGACGGCCTGAGTTGATCTCGCCGGCTGCGCCGGCACTCCCCACCACCAGAGGGAAGAACCCCGGCGGTCTAGAGATGCCGTTCTAGGTAGTCGAGGACACCGGTAATAGCGGCTTCGGCCACCTCGTTGACTTCGTACTGGCCGTCGGAGCCGCGCAAGGGGTAGATGTAGCCGTGAAGGTCGTGGTCCCAACTCACCCACTCGACAGGCTTGCCGGCCTCGGCGAGCAACTCGTAGGAGACCCGGAATATCCCCTGGAGGTGATCGTCTTCTCTCCCCATCACCAGGATCGGGGTGTCGATCGTCGAGATCCGCTCCGCCGCCTTCTTCATATCGATACGTGCGCGCACCTTTTCCGTCTCCACCATCTGCATTTCCTCGATGTTCCGCATACCCGTGTCGGGCTCGACGAAGGCCGTCTCGTCGGGAGTCAATGCCAGGAACTCGTGTGAGGCCGGCTCGGAAGCCACGGCCGCTTTGATGCCCTGGTATTCGGAGGTGATCTTGAGCACCATCTCCCCACCGTGGCTCATCCCGATCAAACCGATCCGCTCGGCGTCGATACGCGGGTCCTTCTTGAGTTGCTCGACAATGGCAATCTCGTCCTCGTATTCGAGAGGTGAGCGGTTGAACATGTCGCGTCCCTGCCTGGTGTCACGGATCAACCGACCGCCGTTCTCGTAGCCGAGCTCGACTTCGGTCCGATAACGAATCCAGGCGCAGGCATAACCCCGCTCGAGGAGACGCTCCATGATGTAGCCGCGGTTGGCGACGGCGTTCCTGATCCAGGGCATGCCTCCGCCACCGTTACCGGAGGCGAGCAGGACGAGTGGGAACGGGCCGTCGCCCGGAGGGAGTCGAAGACCGATCGGGGCATAGAGGCCATCCCAGGTCTCCAGATACTTGAGTTCCACTGGGATGTCGGAGCCGGCTACTTCCTCGGTCACGGTGACGTTTTCCGGGTCCATGGGATATCCCTTCTCACGGTGCATTTCGACCTGCGCAAACGTTAGGGCGGTAACCTAACCCGCCACGATGAGAGCCGCGCAGGTCAAGGCCATCGGCGATCTGCCCGAGCCGGTCGAACTGGACGAGCCCGCCCCCGCCGACGGTCAGGCGTTGATCGCGGTCACCTCCGCAGCCCTCAACCCCGTCGAGCTGCGGGTGGCCGCCGGCCGAATGCCGGGCGCGATAGCACCGTATGTCCCCGGCCTCGAAGGCGTTGGAACGATCATTACATCCAGCACCCTGCCCGCGGGAACCCGAGTCCGGTTCGAGAACGACCTCCCCGGTTTCGGCAAGGACGGTGCGCTTCGGGAGATCGCGGTCGCCGAGGAAACCGCTCTCCTCGAATTGCCTTCATCGGTCGATGACAGCACTGCCGCCGCCGCGGGTGTCGTCGGTGTGACCGCCGAGTTGGCGTTCCGCCTCGCGGGCATGCAAGGCGAGGAGCGAGTGGCAGTCCTCGGCGCCACGGGCGGCGTCGGCCAGATGGCGGTGCAGCTCGCCGCCGTCCGGGAGGCTGGGTCCGTGGTGGCGGTGGGACGTCATCGACCCCGACTCGATTGGCTCCGAGCGAACGGGGCAACGGCATCGATCGACCTGACGGAGCCAGCCGATCTGACCGAGATTCTCATCAAAGCGGCCGGCGGTCCATTAGACGTGGTGGTGGACGCGCTTTGGGGTGCTCCGGCGATGGACGCCATCGAGGCGTTGGCCGAGGGCGGCAGACTCGTCAACGTAGGTAACACCGCCGGTACCGAGGTGGAGTTGCCACTGCAGGCGATGCGCAAGGCCCGCAGTTCGGTGGTCGGCCTCTCGTCCGGCTGGACGCCGATGTCAGAGAAACTCGATGCCTACCGGTTCGTGATCGGCCAGCTCGCCGCCGGGGCCATCGAGTTGAACGTCGACCGAGTCCCTCTCGAGTCGATCGGGTCGGCCTGGTCGCGTCAGGCTCAGTTTCCTCATACAAAGATCGTCGTTTCGCTCGTCTGACAGCCGCCTCATACGGGCGCACCCGCCATTGGGTTTCTCGAGTTTGCCAGCGCCGTCCAAACCGTCGCCGGGCGGAGCGGCATCTCGATGTCGCTCACGCCATATGGAGCGAGGGCGTCGAGCACGGCATTGACGATCGCCGGGGGGGCACCGATGCAGCCCGCCTCGCCCGTCCCCTTGGCCCCGAGTGGGTTGGAAGGAGCCGGATGGACCAATCGCTCCGACGTGATCGGTGGAGCGTCGCTGGCGCGAGGGATCGCGTAGTCGACCAGGGTCGATGTGAGCAGCTGGCCCTGCTCGGAATACTGGACGCCCTCGTAAAGGGCTTGGCCGATTCCCTGCATTAGCGATCCGTGAAGCTGTCCCTCCACGATCATGGGGTTGAGGACGTTGCCGCAGTCGTCGACTGCCACCATCCGGAGAAGGTCCACTTCACCAGTGTCGAGGTCCACTTCGACCACCGCCACATGCACTCCGTACGGAAAGGTCTGGGCGCCGGGCACGAACCAGTCCTCGGCCGTCAGGTCCACGCCTCGTTGGTGTGCCGCCTCTGCCACGTCCGACCAGTTCATCTCGGTCCCCGGCACCCCGGCGATGAAGAAGGTGCCCTCTTTGAGCAACACGTCGGCCGGCGCTGACTCCAAGAGGTCGGCGACCAAGTCGATCGCCCTTTCCCTCACCACGTGGGCCGATCGCCAGATCGCCGCTCCCCCGATCTGGGCGGACCGACTGGCGAAGGTGCCGGTGCCCTGGGCGACTTCGTCCGTGTCTCCCGCCACGTAGCGGACATCTTCTGCGGAAACACCGAGCGCGGCCGCCGCCAGTTGCGCCCACGCGGTCTCGTGTCCTTGGCCCGAGGACGCCGAACCGGTTCGCAGCGTGATCGAGCCGGCCCGATCGACCTCGACGCGACCGTACTCGCCGGCGTCGACGGCGCCCCCGGCCCGCTCGACGAAAGCCCCGAAGCCCACCCCGAGGGGTTTGCGTCCCTCGGCGAGACGTCCCTTTTGCTCCCGCCTGAGGCGATCCAATTCCACCAGATCAACGGCGCGACGCAGTGCTGCGGCGTAATCACCGGAGTCATAGAGGGCCCCGGTCGGCGTGCGGTGAGGCAGGGACTCGGACGGGATGAAGTTGGTCAACCGCACCTCGACGGGGTCCAGTTCGGCGGCCCGGGCGAAAGCGTCCACGGCCCGCTCGATGGCGTACGCGGCCTCGGGTCGTCCGGCCCCCCGATACGACCCGGTCGGCGCCGCGTTGGTCACCACCGCCGTGGTCTTCACCGACACGTTCTCGATGTCGTACAGGCCGAGGGCAACCAGCCGGGAGAAGTTTGGGATTCCGGTTCCATTATGCGGATAGGCGCCGACGTCGGCGAGGATGTCGATCTCGGCGCGCTGGATGCGACCGCCCCGTGTCCCCATGAGCTTCACCCGGTGAAAGGAGCCCCGACCGTGCGTGCCTCCGCTCAAGTGTTCGCGCCGCCTTTCCGCCCACAACACCGGCCGCCCGAGGCGAAGTGCAAGAGCCGCGGTCACTGTGTGCTCTGGATAGGTCATTCCCTTCATCCCGAATGCCCCGCCGACATCGGGAACGACCACGTGGAGCTTGTTGCGATCCATTGGGATCAGCTGAGAGAGACGCGCCTGCACGCCATGGGGACGCTGATGGCTGATGTATACGGTCAAGCGCCCATCGTCCTCGGGAACAGCGAGAATCACGAGCGGCTCGATGGGATTGGGAGCTAGCCGCTGGTTGGCCACCGCCACCTCGGCTACGACCTCGTAATCGTCGAGCGACTCTCCCACCGCCAGGTCGGTGCGATTAACGACATTGGTCCCCGCGGTCTCGTGGATGATCACCTCGTCGGAAAGGCTCTCGCGTGGGTCGATCACCGCGGGAATGGGCTCGTAATCCACCCACACCAGATCGGCGGCATCAACGGCTGTGGCGAGGGACTCGGCAGCCACCGCTGCGATCGGTTCTCCGACATAACGAACCTTCTCCTGGGCGAGGTGGGGCCGGGGAAATGCGGGCGCGGCGGCGGCGATGCTGTCACCAGGGATGTCGGCGATCCTCAGGTCCTCGGCGGTAAACACCCCTAACGCTCCCTCGACAGCCCTGGTGTCGATTCCGGTGATGAGCGCATGAGCCTCGGTGCTGCGAACGAAGGCCACATGGACGGTCTCGGGTGGGGCGAGGTCGGCCACGTAACGCCCGGCACCGGTGATGAGGCGATGGTCCTCCCGTCGAAGGGACGAGCGAGCCTCGAAGTAGGGGATCTCGTCCACGCCCATCCTTTATAGCTCTATCACCAGCGCCCGCACAATCGATTGCGGGGGAGGTTAGGATCGCCATCCGGGGGAGAAGATCAGGCATGAAGGAGAGTCATGGCCGAGACGGTGAGGGTGGCCAGCATCGGCTTGGGTTGGTGGGGGAAGGAGCTCGCCCATGCTGCCGGGGATGCCGGCCTCGACCTCGTGGCTTGCTATGCCCGTACCGAGCAGAGTCGGAGGGAATTCGCGACAGAGCTCGGCTGTGCGCCTTCGTCGAGTCTCGAGGGGATCCTCACCGACTCCTCGGTCGACGCGGTACTCATCGCGACCTCACATCAGAGCCATCGCCAGTTGGTGGAGGCTGCGGCCCGGTCGGGAAAGCACATATTCATCGAGAAACCTCTGGCACTATCCATTGACGATGCCAGAGCCTGCGTGAAGGCGGCTGAGGCTGCTGGCATCGTGCTTCAGGTTGGGTTCCAACGGCGACGCCATCCTGCTCATCGGGAGATGAAGCGCCTCATTGACGAGGGCGCCCTCGGCACCATCGAAACGCTCGAGGCGAATCATTCTCTGCCCAATCGCATTCCCGAAGGCGCCTGGCGCTGGGACGAAGAAGAGAGCCCTCTCGGGTCGATGACCTCATTGGGAATCCATCAAATCGAGAACTTTCACTACTTGGCGGGACCGATCACCAGGGTGGCTGCGGTCTCTCGGCGCGGCCGCTCGGTTCCGATCGACGAGGCCACCGCGATGGTCTTCGAGTTTGCCAGCGGGGCGGTGGGGACGCTCGTCTCCTCTTTCTTTGCACCGTGGCGAATCAGCCTCTCGGTCCACGGCACCGAGGGAGCTGCCTTCGCCGATCGTGATGGTGCCGCTCTGAGCTACCAGGCCCGAGGCGAGAACCGACCCACCGAGATCCCCTTGGCTGAGTTCGACGCGGTGGTCGATCAGCTGATGGAGTTCGCCAGGTGTGTCCGCGCAGGCGGACGCCCCGAGGTCTCCGGAGCCGAAGGTCTCGCCGTGGTCGCCGTGTTGGAAGCGGCCACGAGGAGCGTGGCTACCGGCTCGTTCGAGGCAGTCGAGGCCGCGTGAGCCTCGACCACGCCCTTCGTACACTCGGCGACCCGGTGGAGAACAGACGGCCCAAGGTGGCAATAGTCGGAACCCGTTTTTCCGATTTCGACCTGGAACGCGAGATGTTGGGAGACGTCGAACTCACCTTCGGGCCGGGGAGGAGCAAAGCCGAGATTCTCGACGTGGCTGAAAGCGCCGACGTCATCCTCGCCGGTGCCGCTCCAGTTTTCGACGCCGACACGCTGGCGGCACTCAAATGCCGGGCCATCGTTCGGCTCGGTGTGGGAGTTGACACCGTCGACCTCGATTCTGCTCGCGCCCTCGGAATGTGGGTGGTATCGGTCCCGGACTATGGAACCGATGCGGTGGCACTACATACGGTCACGCTGGTACTCGCCTGTCTCCGCCGATTGACTCAGGCCGACCGTCAGATGCGGGATGGGTCGTGGGGGGTAGCCGGCCTGCGTCCTCTCCATCTGCCGTCTTCTCTAGTCGCCGGCATTGTCGGGTTCGGGCGTATCGGTCGCCGGGTGGCACAGATGCTCCACGGTCTCGGGTTCGAACGTTTCCTGGTGGCAGACCCGCTGCCCACGGCTCGCAACGGTGCCGCCGGAGGTCTCGATGTCCACCTGGTGGAACTGCCGGAGTTGCTTGGGGGAGCTGATGTGGTGAGCCTGCACGCTCCGCCCGAAGCGCGCGGCCATCTCCTCGGGGCCGAGGAGTTGAGGCTGATGCGAGAGGGTTCGGTCCTGGTCAACACCGCCCGCGGAGCGTTGGTTGACACCGTCGCCCTGGTCGGCGGCCTTGCCCAAGGCCGGCCGGCGATGGCGGCTTTGGATGTATTCGAGCAAGAACCGCCCGATGTCACGATGTTCGAGGGTGTTATTGATCGCGTGATCCTGACGCCCCACATGTCCTGGTACACCGAGGAGAGCGAGCTAGCGCTTCGTCGACAAGGAGCAGCCGAGGCCTTCCGGCTCCTCCACTCCCAGCCACCCCTCCACCCGGTGGTGACTCCTGCGGGGATGGAGGTCTCTTGAGCCCGCGCCGACGATCGATCTACGACTTGACCTCGCCTGATGTGCGCGACCTCTTCGAGCGCAGCGGACGAGTAGTGATGCCGTTCGGAAGCGTCGAGCAGCACGGCCCCCACCTCCCCTGTGGAACCGACACCATGGCAGCCGACCTGGTGGCAGCGGAGCTCGCCGAGACCCTGGACGCGATGATCGTCCCCGCCGGCCCCTATGGCGTCACCCCGATACATGCCGGCCACCCAGGCACTATCTCGCTGCGACGCGACGTCTTCGAGTCATATCTCTCCAACCTCTGCCAAGAGATGGTTTCGATGGGCGCCCACACTTTCATCTTTGTTAATTGGCATGAAGGCAACATCGCCTCGCTCGACTCGGTTGCCACCGGCCTCCAGTCCCAGAACGATGTGCTCGTAGTTACCGCTCACGCCTGCTACACGGCGCAGCGCATCTATGGCCCCGAGGGGGGCGAGCTCACTCACGGAGGAGGAATCGAAACGCTCGCCGTCCTCGCCCACGACCCCGACCTGGCCCGGCTCGACCGAGTTGGGAAGCCGACCAGACCCGAAAGAGCCGAGGAGCTCGACGCCATGCGACGCTCGCGCGAGGTCTACGGCTACATAACCGACATCACCGAGATCGCAGATGAAGGCTGGTACGGAAACCCGGCTTGGGCCGAGCAAGCACGAGCGTCGGAATTTGCCAAGTCCATCGCCGAAGAGATCGCAGTGACGGTGGAGGCGATCTTGAAGATAAGAGGTCGGTCATGACCGTCGTCGGTCCCGAAGATCTTCGCTTTCGCGACTTTCCGGGACGCGCAACTTCCGATCCATTCCACGATGCTGGGCCAGGATCATCGACAGTGCGCCAGGTGGTGATCGAATACGTCCCTTCACGATCACCTCATATGCATCCTCAAAGCGAGGAGATCGTCTACGTCGTCGCCGGAAAGGGTCGGGTTTGGCTTGATGGAGTGTTCCACCCCGTACAGCCCGGCAGCTGGTATCGAATCCCGCCGAGGACCCCACATGCGACGCTGGCCGACCGTGGCGAGCGGATGTCGCTCGTTTGCTTCTTCCCCCATGACGACTTCGCCAACAACATCGAAGAGCTCGGCCTCGTCATCGACGCGGAAGAGGGAGAACAGAAGTGACTGAGCGGGTGAGGCTTGCATCGATCGGGCTGGGGCGCTGGGCGAGGGTTCTTGCGCGGGGAGCGCAGCGAGGATCGGTGATCGAGCTGGCCAGCTGTTTCTCGCGATCGGCCGAGCGCCGCGCCGCCTTTCAGGAAGAGTTCGGCCTCCCCAGAGCGGCGGCCACACTCGACCAGCTCTTGGCCGACCCCGAGATCGAAGGGGTCCTGGTGACAACACCCAACGACACGCACAAGACAGTGATCTTGGAGAGCCTGGACGCTGGCAAGGCCGTCTATACCGACAAGCCGATCGCTCACACCATGGAAGACGCCGGGGAAATCGCCCGGGCGGCGATCGCCTCCGGCCGGCCTTTCGCCGTGGGCCACAGCGCCCGTCGGCTCGGCGGACATCGAGCGATGAAGCAGTGGATCGAGACCGGCAAGGTCGGCCGCGTCTCGCTGGCCGAAGCCAACTTCTCTAATGAGCGGGGTTTGGAGCTGACCACCAACACCTGGCGATGGTTCGCTGACAAGAGCCCGGGCGGGGCCATGATCCAGCTTGGGGTTCACCACGCAGACAATTTGCAGTACCTGCTTGGCCCGGTGGCGGCCGTGTCCAGCCATGCCCGAAAGCTCTACACGCGGGCCGAGGTCCCCGATGCGGTCATGTCGATCCTCGAGTTCGAGTCGGGACCGCTTGGCTACCTGGGAACGGGATGGGCCTCACCAGGGGTTTACCAGCTTCGCTTGCAAGGGACGGAGGCGAATCTGTTCTACGACCTCGACTTCAACAATTGGGATGAATCCCACCTCGTCGATTCGAAGAGCTCGCTGGTCAGCCAGGCCTACCGGGAGTCGGTCCGACCACCAGTAGACATCCCCGCTACCGACATGTTCCGAGAACAGCTCGAGGAGTTCGCCCTCGCCATCCGGGGTGAGGCCGAAATCGAGGTGGGAGCCCTGGAGGCGATCCGCGCTCTGGCGGTGGTCCACGCCGCGTTGGAATCCTCCCAAAACAACGGTCAGGCAGTAGCCGTGGCACCGATGGTGGAACGGGCGGGACTTCGATGAGGGTCGATCCCGCCACCACCCGCACCCTCCACCACGAGGACCCGGAAGTCCAAGAGGTCCTCGACATCTGGGCAGCCCGGTTTCTCCATGGTCAAATCGAGCTGGGCGACCTGACGGCAACGGTGGGCCGGATCAAAGCCTGGCCGGACTGGGGCCCGGAGTGGATGAAGACAGCCCGGGATCACGAGGAGCTGGGCCAAGCGGCGTGGGATGAGGGTCGTCGTATCTCGTCGGTGGGCCACTTCGTGTCGGCGGCGCGCTGCTATCACCTCTCCTATTTCCTCTCCGTCGACGACGAAGCGGCCCATGCCCACGGCCTGGCCAAGATGCTGGAGTGTCACGACCGGGTTCTCCCCTACATGGAGCCCGCGGTCGAGAAAGTCGCCATCCCTTTCCCCGAAGCCGACCTTTCGGGCCTGCTCAGCATCCCTCCCGGCGATGCCCCGCACCCGGTGGTGATCTTTCTCCCCGGATTGGACTCGACCAAGGAGCAACGGCATGGAGGGCGCGGGTCGCTGCTTCGCCGCGGAATGGCTGTGCTCAGCCTCGACGGCCCGGGCCAAGGCGAGATCAGTCCCAAGCTTCCCATCCGGCATGACTACGAGGTGGCGGTGTCCGCCGCGATCGATTTCCTGGAAAGTGACGATCGGATTGACGCCGGCCGGGTGGGTCTGATCGGAGCCAGTCTCGGCGGCTACTACGCCTGTCGGGCGGCTGCTTTCGAGCCCCGGGTCACCGCGGCGATGGCCAATTGCGGTCCCTATCGCTGGATCGACTGCTGGGACGAGCTCCCGGCTGTGACCAGAAACGCGTTTCGCAAGTACTCGTGGTCGTCGTCGGCGGCGGAGGCTCGAGAAAAAGCCAAGGCCCTCGACCTGACCGAGGTCGCGAACAAAATCAGCCAGCCCCTAGCCGTGGTGCACGGGATGCTCGATCCGCTCATCGGTGTGGACCACGCTCAGCGAATCGCGGCGGAGGCACCCAACGCCACTCTGATCACGGTCGACGAAGCCACCCACGGCGTCAGCAACCTGGCGTACAAATTCGCCCCCTGGGTGGACGACTGGATGGCGGAGAGGCTGGGCGGACGGGTCATATGACCTCTCGCGGCGACGAGCACACGTTCACCATCGCCGCCGACGGGATGCGCATCGACTACCAGGTGCCCGTGACCTTGGGCGATGGGGCCGTGCTACGCGCCGACGTCTTCCGTCCGGAGGCCGACGGCACATTTCCGGTGATCATCTCCCATGGCGTCTATGCCAAGGGTCTTCCGTTCAATGGCCCCATCTACCAGATGCAGTGGGACAAGCTCCTGTCCAAGGATCCCACGGTTCTCGAGGGCTCAACGGGCAAATACCAGGCCTGGGAGGTCACCGACCCCGAGCGCTGGGTGCCCGATGGCTACGTGGTCGTCCGCATCGACTCCCGGGGGGCAGGCTGGTCGCCAGGCATCCTCTGGCCGCGCAATCCGAGGGAGTACGACGACATCGCCCAGTCGGTGGAGTGGGCCGGCGCACAGCCCTGGAGCAACGGCAGGGTCGGGATCCTGGGCATCTCCTACTACGCGGTCATGGCTTGGGCCGCGGCCGAGCGCCAACCCGAGCATCTGGCGGCGTTCATCGCCTGGGAGGGCTTCTGTGACCCTTACCGCGATGCCTACTACCACGGGGGGATCCTGAGCGAGTTCACCAGGCGGTGGCAGGAGCGTCAGATCAACCCGATCCAGTATGGGCGCGGGTCGCGGGCAGCGGTCAACCCCAACACCGGACAGTCGGTGGCCGGCCCGGTCGACCTCTCCGACGAGGTCCTCGCCGCCAACCGGGTCGAGTCGTTTCCCGATATCAAGGCCCACCCCCTCGACGACGCCTGGCATCGCGCTCGGGCCATCGATCTCAAGAAGGTGACCGTTCCATTCCTGTCGGCGGCCAACTGGGGGGGTCAGGGGATCCACCCGCGGGGAAACTTCGGCGGATTCGTCGAGGCGGTTTCGGATCAGAAGTGGCTCGAGGCCCACGGCGACACCCACTGGACCCACTTCTACTCCGCCTATGGGCGCGATCTCCAGAAGCGCTTTTTCGATCACTTTCTCAAGGGCGATGACAACGGATTTGATCGCACTCCTCGGGTCCAGCTCAACATCCGCTACCCGGGCGAGAAATTCGAGTGGCGCGGCGAGGACGAGTGGCCATTGGCCCGCACCGTCTGGACCACGCTCCACCTCCACGGCAACCAGTCGCTCTCCACCGAACCGGTCGAGACAGGAGCGACGCTGCGATACGAGGCAATGGGCGAGGGACTCCACTTCTCGACTATGCCCTTCACCGACGAGAGCGAGATCACCGGGCCGCTCGCCGCCAAGCTGTTCATCTCCTCGGAGACCACGGACGCCGATTTGTTCCTGATTCTGCAGTTGTTCGATCCCGGCGGTAGCGAGGTGACCTTCGAAGGATCCACCGACCCCAACACGCCGATCGCCAACGGATGGCTCCGCGCCTCCCACCGCGCACTCGACCCCGCTAAGAGCAAACCCTGGCGGCCCTTTCATCCCCACGATCGCATCGATCCTCTCCACCCGGGCGTTGTCTACGAGCTCGACATCGAGATCGTTCCCACTTGCATCGTGGTGCCACCCGGTTACTGGCTCGAGCTGTGGATCAGGGGGAGGGACTACGAGTATCGGGGACCGCTCGACGAGTACGGCCAGAGCTTCTACTACGCCACCCGCGGGACCGGCGGCATGACTCATGCCGACCCCGACGACCGGCCAGAAGAAGTATTCGGAGGCCGGGTGACCCTTCACGTCGGTCCGGACCATCCTTCCCATCTGCTCCTGCCGGTGATCCCACCCAAAACGATCGAGGAGGCCGAATGACCACGACCACTGACTTTGTTGTGGCCGGAGGCGGCCACAACAGCCTTATCACTGCCGCCTACCTGGCGAGGGCGGGTTACGAGGTGGTGGTGCTCGACGCCCGGAGGGAGATGGGTGGCGGCGCTGCCACCGAGGAGATCCTGCTGCCCGGGTTCTGGTTCGACACCTGTTCGACCGGGCACACCCTGATCCAGGTGAACCCGCTGCTCGCCAAGGACGAACTGGGATTGATCTCGGAGTTTGGCCTTCAGTATCTCGACCCAGATCCGGTCGCACACGTCGTCTTCCCCGACGGCGACCGGTTCACGATGTGGCTCGACCTCGATCGCACGCTCGAGGAAATCGCCCGCTTCTCGAAGAGCGACGCCAGGGCATATAGACGAATGCTTGACGAGTTCGACGCGGTGAAGGGAATTTACGGTGAATACCGCTTCACCCCCATTGGGTATGGCCCGTCCCTCGACGAGCGTCTGGCCGGCCATCCCATGGGCACGGTTTGGATGCGACGGAACGTGATGTCTGCCTGGGAGGTGATCAGACGCGAATTCGAGAGCCGGCAAATGCGTGCCTTCATGGCATGGATGGCCTTCCAAACAGCACAACCCATCGAGTCACCCGGCTCCGGCTACCTGGCCTATTCCTTGGTCGGGGGACGCCAACGGCGGAGCTGGTCGGTACCGGTGGAGGGATCGTCGAGCCTGCCCAAGGCCATCGTGTCGGCTCTCGAGAAGGCCGGGGGCACTGCGATCACCGAAACCCTGGTGACCTCGCTGATCGTGGAAGGAGGACGATGCGTCGGGGTCGAGACGAGTAACGGAAACCAATATCGGGCTCGAAAGGGCGTGGTGTCCTCGATCCACATCAAGTCGCTGGTCGAGATGGCACCGGCCGATGTCTGGGGTGAGGACTTTCTCTATGGCGTCGACACGTACGACGAGGGACTCTCCTCCTTCGCTTCGTACTACGCCACCACCGCGGCACCCAGGTTCCCGATCGAGGGCGGGGAAGTCGAGCCGGTATCGGCAGGACCGGCGCCCTGGGCCGAAGACGTCATCGAGTTCGGGAGAGGCCTACGTCAAGGACGTCTCCACCGACCAGGCTCGTTCCTCCTCTTCGCCACCCCAACGATCGTCGATCCCTCGCGGGCGCCCGAGGGGCACCACACGGTGAAGATCCTCAGCCTGGCTCCCTACGAGGTTCCCGAGGAGCTCGGTGATTGGGAGACAGGAAAGGATGTCCTGGCGGAGGAGCACTTGCGGATCCTCCAGCAATGCGCTCCCAACCTGACCGATGAGACCATCCTCGCTCGCAAGGCGAAGAGCCCCATCGACATCGAGGCTGCCAACCCCCACATGTATCGAGGCACGATCCACGGGGGTGATCGGGGCCTCGCCTACGGCGGGGCACAGCGACCGGTCCCCGGATGGGCTCAACATCGGATGCCGATCCCCGGCCTTTATCAGACCGGAGCCACGACCCACCCAGGCGGGTCGATCACTGGTGCCCCCGGTCGCAACGCCGCGATGGTGATCCTCGATGACCTCGGGACAAACATCGAGGAAGTGACTTCAAAGTGAGGTCTCAGATGAAACCTAAGGCTTGGGCATGCGGTATCCGCATGTTTCAGCCTCAGGTTTCCGGAAGGAGGTTGCAGTGACCCTCGAACTCGGCTTTGCCCCCAACGAAGACCCGTTCGTCATCGTCCACGGTGGCTTCTACCGACGGTGGTATTCGATGATCGACGACATCTCCGAACTCGAGGCGGCCGTGGCACGCCTCGAGGGCACGACCGAGGACAAGTGGGTCCCGGTGTGGGAAGAGCTGGGTCGCCGGCACGAGGCCGAGGGTGACCGGCTGGAGGATGCGGGTGACTTCGAGGGGTCGAGGCGCGCCTACCTCCAGGCCAAGACCTACTACGCGATCGGCCGTTTCCCCGGCGAGGTGTCAGATGTCAAGCGGCGAATCAGCGATGATTGCGCCCGGGCCTATCGAAAGGCATGCGCTCACCTCGATCCACCGGTCGAGGTCGTCGAGTTCGAGCATCAGAGCAAGACCATTCGAGCCCATTTTCGAGCGCCCCACGCCGAGGCCCCGGTGCCGGCGGTCCTCGTCATGTGCGGCGCCGACGTCTTCAAAGAGGATCGGGGCTGGGCACAGGACATGTGCATTGAAAACAACCTCGCCGCCCTGGTGATGGACGGGCCCGGGACCGGCGAGAACCCCTTTCCCTGGGCCCCGGAATCGGTGAGCGCCTGGGAGGCGGCGGTCGACTATCTTGCCCGGCGGCCCGAGGTAAACGGTTCGCGTATCGGTGCCTTCGGAATCAGTCGGGGCGGCTACTCGGTGATGCAGTTGGCGGGGACGGCGCCAGCAAAGCTGCAGGCGGTGGTGGCCAGCGCCGGGCACCCCTTTGGTTATGTGATGGGTGACGAAGAGCTCGAGGAGTTCGTAAGGGTCCGCAACGAGCGAGCCGAGTGGCGCTTTGGGGCACCCGACGATCCTCCCTCATTCCCGCCAACCTCAGTTGAACAGGAGCGGGCTGACTTCTCCCGGTGGGCGCTCTCCGAGCAAGGGATCCTCGACAACATCACCATGCCGGTGCTGATGATCAACGGCAAGCTCGACCATCTGGCGCCGATCGGCAACATCTATTTCATGCTCGAGACCGGCCCTGCCACCGGCAAGGAAGCTCGCATCTACCCCGATGACGGGCACTGCGCCTTCAAGCACTTCAACCACTGGGCCCCGGCCACTTTCCGCTGGCTGGCGAACAAGCTCGGAAGCTAGCGAGCGGCTTCTCCCCCCTCCCGGCTGCGCCAGCTCTCCCCCCGACGGGGGAGAAACCCGAATGCTGTTTCTCCCCCCAACGAGCGAAGCGGGTGTTGGGGGGAGTGGCCCGAAGGGCCGAGGGGGTCAGGTCACGACCAGCTCGTGGGGGAACTTCGTCACCTGTTCGTGCCCGCCGTCGGTGAGGACATAGGTTCGTCCAAAGAAAATCCCGAGCAATCCGTCGGGGGTGATGATGGTTGGCTCCAGCATCGCAACTATTCCCGGGACGAGATCGAGCTCGTTGTCCTCGGCCACCACGTGGTCCCACATCACGTGCGGGGTGTGGCTGGTGAAGTCGATGCAATGAAGGAAGAGGGGTCGGGAGTCGTATCCCTTGTCCCGGAAGAACTGACTGGCCTTCATCACGTCGTCCCAGCTGTTGCCCCCGATGAGTTGTTCCGCCATGAGGTCGTAGCCCGGCAGCACCACCTCGTGGAAGAATTCACGAATCCACGAGGGTGGCTCCCCGATGCATATAGGGCCGCCGATTTGCACCGAGTATCCGTTGTAGCCGCAAGCCAGCTCATTGATGATGATGTCGCCCTTCGCAAGGCGACGGCTCGACGGCCACGGATTGCCGAACACCATCCCCGGCTCATCCATCCGCGTCGACCCGATGATGTTGAAATCCATCTGGCCACCACCTTCCATGACCGCGTGGGTGGCGGCCGCGGCGAGCTGATACTCGGTGACTCCGGGACGGGCAGCGGCGATCATGGCCTCGAAGGCCTGGTCCATCAGCTTCCCGGCCTGGCGAACGCATTCGATCTCCTCCGGGCTCTTGGTATGGACAAGTTCATGGAAGAAGTCCCCCACCCGCTCCAACTTGGCCTCGGGCAAGCCCTCCCGGAGACGCTCCCATTCGTCCACCGGCAGATGGTGGCCATATACGGGATCGACATGGGAGATGCCGACGGTGGCGTCGGCCAGTCCCCACTCCTTGATCAGCTCGACGATCACATCACCCGAGCGGCCCCAGCGGGAGTGGCGCACATCTTTTAGCGGGGTGGCGCGGCGCACCGCCTCGCGATGGGCGCCACCGGGCCCGCAGATCAGGACCGGCTCCCCTTCCGGGGGCACCACGACATAGGCCGACATCCCATGCCATTCCCAGTGGTTGCTCAGCCAGCGCATTCCCCCGCCCCAGCTCCAATGATTTGGCCCACCGGATGCGATGAGGACGTCGAGGCCGAGCCGCTTCATTTTCGCTCGGGTGGCGTCGAACCGACGTTGGTACTCGGCATCGGAGAATCGCTCGTAGACCGCGTCGGAGTACCACGGCGAGTTGGCGATGGCCCCGAAGGCCTCGGTATGCATCTGGCCGGCGGCGTCCTTGAAGTCAATATCGGTCGACGTCACGAGTTCCTCCGTCTCTTGATCATGAGAGCGAATCGAGCAGGCCCAAGCCATCCAGGTCGGCGCGCAGAGCCTCGGTCCGCGCCTCGCTGAGCGAAATCAGAGGCGGTCGCACCGGGCCCTGCGGCAGACCCATCAAGGCGAGCCAAGTCTTGAGTTCGGCAATGGGAATTGCGCCCTCGCCCCGGGCGAGCCAGCTGTCCCGCATCCAACGCCCGAACGCATCCCGCTCCCGCTCGAGGGTGCCATGCAGGGCCCAGGCGCCCGCGGTGTCGCCGCTGTCGGCCAGCCGCGTGTAGTCGTGGATGGGTCGTTTGTCCGGGGTCTGGTACATGGCCAGCGCCGGGGTCGACATGAGGGATTGAAAACCGTGATCCAGATGAAGCTCCAGCCAGTCGGCCTCGTCGGCGTCACAAACAACGATCTTGTCTCCCACTAGGTCCTGGACGCGCAGGAGATGTTCCCTCGGTTTCGGGTTCTTGATCCCGCACACCGTCTCCAGGTTGGCGAGCTCGGCGATCAGCCCAGGGCTCAAGGCGTATCCGGAATAAGAGGTGTTGAAGAGAAAGAAGGGGATCGACGACTCGGCCGTCAGACGCCGGTACCAGTCGCGCACGATCTCATCGGAGGGCTTGATCGGAAAGTAGGGATTGATCGCGATGGCGAAATCGGCTCCGATCTGCTCGGCGTGACGGCTCAGTTG
>JAICNB010000043.1 GCA_025928935.1 Acidimicrobiia bacterium | reverse complement strand
CATGATGGTGATGGAGAGGGCGTTGTAGATGATGTCGCTCGAGGTTCGCCCGACCAGCACCGCCGACCTCGACATGGGGAGCGACCGGAACCGGTCGATGATCCCCTTCTGCATGTCGTCGGCCAGCCCGGCCCCGGTGAAGGTGGCACCGAAGACCACGGTCTGGGCCAGGATCCCTGCGATGAGGAACTCCCGGTAGGACCCTCCGGCCACGTCGATCGCCCCTCCGAACACGAAGGCGAAGAGGAGGACGAACATGATCGGGGAGAGCAGGACGAAGACCAGGATCTCGGGGACCCGCTTGATCTTGATCACATTCCGCTTGGCGACGACTGCGCCGTCGCCGAGTGCGGTCATCAACTGGCTCATCGACTTGCCTCCTCCAACTCCTCTGGCCTGGCGGCGCGTCTGCCACCGTTCCCGGCCGTAGCTTCCTCCTCCGCGACGTGCCCGGTCAGGCTCAAGAACACGTCGTCGAGGGTGGGTCGGCGCAGGCCGACGTCCTGGACGATGACTCCTCGAGCATCGAGATCACGCAAAGCCTGGGTCAGGGTGCTGGCACCACCCGCGATCGGAGCGGTGAGGCCCCTGCTGTGATGGTCGACGTGGATCTCACCCACCGCGAACACGGTCAATATCTCCTGGGCGGTCTCGACGTGGTTCAGCTCCGAGACGGTCACCTCGATCCGCTCGCCACCCACCTGGGTCTTGAGCTGGTCGGAGCTGCCATGAGCGATCTCACGCCCGTGGTCGATGACGACGATGTCGTCGGCGAGCTGGTCTGCCTCCTCCAGGTACTGGGTGGTGAGGAGGAGCGAGGTCCCCTCGGTGACCAGATCACGGATCACCTCCCAGAGGTCGACCCGGCTTCGCGGGTCGAGACCCGAGGAGGGCTCATCGAGGAACAGCACCGGAGGCTCTGCCACGATGGCGCCCGCCAGGTCGAGCCGGCGGCGCATCCCCCCCGAATAGGTCTTCACCGGTCGGTCGCCGGCCTCCGTGAGGTCGAACACCTCCAGGAGCTCACGGGCCCGCTCCCGGGAACGGGTCTTCCCGAGGTGATAGAGCCGCCCGATCATGTCCAGATTCTCGAACCCGGTCAGGTGCTCGTCGACGGCGGCGTACTGCCCGGACAGCCCGATGAGACGCCGCACACCCTTCGGGTCCTTGCGCACGTCCTTGCCGGCGACGATGGCCTCTCCTTCGTCAGGCTCGAGCAGGGTGGAGAGGATCGACACCGCGGTCGTCTTGCCCGCCCCATTGGGGCCGAGCAAGCCCAAGACGGTGCCCTCCGGCACTTCGAGATCGAGACCGGCCAGCGCGGTGACTTCCTTGTACCGCTTGACCAGTCCCGACGCCTCGATGACGTTGGTCATTTGTTCTCCTCTTCCGTTTGGGGTCTCCTCACGACATCAGACCTCCCACGGGTCCAGAACTCATCGGTCCCGGGGACGAGAACATGTCCGTCTGGGGGACGATCGGGGCGTTCTCGCCGCTGGTGATCTGACTTCGAAACCTATCGGCTAATGCGGACAGTTCCGGTCCGCTATGAGCCGCGAGGGCTTTGGCACGATAGAGGACAACCGTTCACAAGGCGCAGGTATTTCGTGAGAACATCCGGGCGGTCACCCCGAAATGGCTCAGGTCGGGCTGGCTGCTCCGAACGGATAGCGGGGGAAGAATCGCCTCAGGCCATCGGCGACCGCTCCCAGGGTTTTGCACCATCAGGGTGGCGTCGGGAACCGACAACGACTCGGCGTAGGGAACCAGGACTCGTCGAGCCTGGCTGAGGAGGCCAGCGAGCGGTACTGCGCCCTGACCACCCCCGACCTCTATCACCTGTTCACCGTGGAGCTGGGCTGGACAGCCGAGCATCACCGCGAATGGTTGGCTCGGCTGATGTGAGCCGATCTGCTCGGTCAGCCACTGTCAGGTCTGGGAGGATTCCTCACGAACCCAGACGCCGACCATTGATGGCTCCAGCGTTACGCGGACGACGTTGGCCCAATCGGCGGCCAGTCGTTCGGCGTCCACCTGATCTCGGAGCCTGGCTGCGAAAACATCGGACACCCGCTGGGCGTCATAGATCGACCGGTTGAACCGTCGATCCACCCAGCGCATCACCCATCGTCGTATCGGGGTGAACAGGGCCGCCACCGCGAGCGTCGACCCGGCCACGAAGATCGGTGACTGCTGGCCGATGAGACGTGTCGGCAGCCAAACCGCCCCCAAGACGTACAACGAGCCCAGGATCACGACCAGCAAGGCATAGCTCACGGTGCGACTGACCAGCCGGTCGAAGTCGTAGAGCCGGTAGCGGAGGACCGCCAGGGCAATCGACGCCACCAGGACCAGCACGAGGGTAGCGAACACGAGGTTGGCTGCCGACTCCTCGCCGATCTCATAGAGGACCAGGTTCAACGCCATGCCGGTGACCGAGAAGACGAGGGCGCCGGCGAACACCTTCATCTGTTGCCTCTCGACGCCGGCCGATCGTCGGAAGCGAATCACCGAGGAGACGACCGCCCCACCAACGCTCGCAAGCATCAACGCCATCCCGAGGAAGGCGGAGGCATCGAACACGGCGATGGGCAAGTCGATCGTCAGGGGAAGTGGTACGCCTACCTCGCCACCCGGATCCGATGCCATGTAGGACGGTTTGAAGGCATTTCCGAAGACCACCAAGCCCAGACCCACCAGGGCGAGCGGTGTCACCCATCTGAAACGGGTCGAGGGGAGCACTCCGTCGGGGAAGCGCAAAGGGAGAAGGACCAGGAGGGCAACGGTGCTCGCCGCCCACAGCCAGGACTCCAGCCAAGCACCGAAAGGGGCGAGAGGGCCGTCCATGGTGGCGATCGTCTCGCCGATGACCCCGAGTGTGAAGGTCAGGCCGAAGCCGGCCAGGGTCCAGCCGACCGCGTTGTCGGGCAACCTCCACACCAGATAGGCACCGACCAGCGCCGGTGAGGCGAACGCCGCCAACCCCATGATGTCCACCAGGGGAGTGACGCTTTCGACGCCCTGGGTGCCGATGAAGACGAACATGGCCAGGGCGATCAGCCCCATGACCACACCGGCCCAGCGCAGTCTCATCGTGGGCTCAACGCCACAGCCAGACACCCACAGACGAAGGTTGCAGTGCTCGTACGACCGTCGTCGCCCATTCCTCGGCCAGACGCTCTGGGTCCACTTCGTCGCGTAGTCGAACCGCGAAAGCATCAGCGATCTGCTCGGCGTCGTAGGAAGATCGGTTGAACCTTCGGTCCACCCAACGCATCACGCGACGACGCAGTGGGTTGAACAGCGCGGCCACCGCCAGGGTGGATCCAGCCACGAAGAGCGGCGTCTGCTCTCCGACCACGCGCGAAGGCAGCCAGACCGCCCCGAAGCCATAGACGATCCCCAACACGACGGCTAGCACGGTATAGGTGACGGTCCTGCTGATGAGGCGGTCGATCTCATAGAGCCGATAGCGGAGCACGGCCAATGTCACTGCGCCGGCCACCAGGAGGCTGAACACGAAATTGAAAACCGAACCGAGCCAGATAGGGCCCCACTCCTGGCGGCTCACAACCGCGAAGAAAATCACAGCGATGACTCCGACCCACAGCAGGACCTTGATCTGCTGACGCTCGATGCCTTCTCCGCTCCGGTAGCGGGCCACGAGCGAGGCAAAACCGAGAACGATGGCGATCAACTGTCCCGGGACCGCCACGTAGAGGAACATCGCGTTGATGAAATCGGACAATGCAGGGATGCCGACAGGGTTGGGGAGGACCCCTGCCACCGGCTCGGCCTCGACGAGGAACGCCGAGGCGAAGAAGGTTGTCGCCACCACCACCACGGTGAACCAGAGTGCCGGGAGCCAACGACGTGACGGGAGGTGCCCGTCGGGATAGAGAAGCAAGAAGAACGGGATGCTGAACGACCCCGGGATCCAGAGCCACAGCGACATCCAACTGACGAAGGCCACGATGGGGATGGCGCCCCAGTTCTCGATCCCGAAACGGGTGAATTCGACGGCCAGGCCCTCCAGGGGAAAGCTCATGCCGGCTGCGACCACCCACCAGCAAAAGGCATTCCTCGGCTGGGCCATCACGAGTCGCAGTCCCAGCGTCCCAACCACGACGAAGGCGAGATCCTCCATAGCCTGGATCCAGGGGCTCACTGCATCGACTGGATCGACGACGGGGAGGTCGGCATTGGCGAACAGCAGGGCTACCTCCGCCACATAGGCGAGGATCGTCACCACCCACAGGATCCAGGCCAACCGTCGTCGGGCGGGATCAGTCATAGTCCATCCCCGAAATCGTGACTCACACTCGTCACGGGACCGTTACGACCGCTCGCCCTGGGTTGCCTGGCCATTCCGAGCTAGTTTCGTGGCTATGTGTTACAACGGAGACTCGATGCCGCCGGTCGATCCGATCGAAGGTGGCTCCTCCGGGCAGGAGGACCTGGTCCTTACGGCGTCGGACGGCAACCGGTTCGCCGCGTTCGCTGCCACCAGCGCCGAGAGCAAGGGCCCCGGCATCGTGATCCTCCCCGACGTCCGCGGGCTCCATCACTTCTACGAGGAGTTGGCGCTCCGCTTCGCCGAGCATGGGTATGACGCGGTGGCCTTCGACTACTTCGGTCGTACCGCCGGAGTCGCAAAGAGGGACGACGAATTCCCCTACAAGGAGCATGTGCCCCTCACGACACTGGAAGGCGTAACGGCCGACACGTCTGCCGCGGTGGCCCATCTGAGGGACCAGGACCCGACCCGGCCGGTGTTCACGCTTGGCTTCTGCTTCGGCGGCTCGAACTCCTGGCATCAGGCCGCCGCCGGTCATGGGCTGGCTGGGGCGATTGGCTTCTACGGGAACCCTCGCCGCCCTCCCACGGGACCGATCGAATTCGTGGACCGGTTCGCTTGCCCCATCCTTGCGCTCATGGCTGGGAACGACCCCGGGATCCCTGGCGAGGTGGTCGACGAGTTTCGGGAGACGCTGGACCGGGCCGATGTCGAGCACGAAGTAGTGGTGTACTCGGACGCACCGCACTCCTTCTTCGACCGACAGCAGGAGAGCTTCGCCCGCGAGTCGGCGGATGCCTGGGACCGAGTCTTGGAGTTCATCGAACAGCACGGCTGACCCGGGTTCGTAACATCCGCGGGATGAGCCCCTCGAACGGAAGCCCGCTCCCATCCGGGACAGTCACCTTCCTGTTCATGGACATCGAGGGCTCGACGAGGCTTCTCGAACGACTCCAAGACGACTACCCCCAGCTTCTCGGCATCTACCGGGAACTCACTGAGGAGATCGTCGGCTCCCACCATGGGGCGGTGTTCGGGGCCGAGGGTGATGGCCTCTTCGCCGCCTTCCCGGAGGCGGGTGAAGCCGTCTCTAGTGCCATCGACGCCCAGCGAAGCTTCGAGGGGATGAACTGGCCCGGGTCCGCCACGGTGAAGGTGCGCATGGGCGTGCATTCCGGTTCGCCAACCCTGATCGGTGACGACTACACCGGCATCGATGTCCATCGGACGGCCCGAATCATGTCGGCCGCCTGGGGCGGCCAGGTCCTCCTGTCGGAGGCGACCCGCTCCCTGATCAGCGACCTCGATGCAGAGTGCCGGGAGCTAGGCGTCTACGTGATGAAGGGCCTGAGTCGATCCGAGAGGCTCTACCAGCTGGCAGCCGGGGGCCTGCGCTCGGAGTTCCCCCCGGTCAGGGCTCGTCGTCAGGAGGTGGAGCTGCCGTCATCTCCCACTGATCTCATCGGGCGGGATGACGAGATCGAAGCCGTGGTGGACCTGATCGAGGGGGGAGCCAGACTCGTGACCCTCACCGGGCCTGGCGGCGTCGGCAAGAGCCGGCTGGCCACGGTGATCGCCGCGCGCCTGGGGCGACGGTTCGCCGATGGGATCGGCTACGTCGATCTCTCCAATCACACGGACCCGGAGGAAGTGCCAAACGCAATCGAGGAGCAGCTTGGCGTGAGCAGCGATCCAACCCATCCGGGGTTCGATTTGCTGGCCGATCATCTTGCCCCCCTGAAGATGCTCCTCGTGCTCGATGGCTTCGAAAGGGTCTCCGCGGCCGCGGTCGGCATCGCCGACCTGTTGGCCCAATCTCCAGATCTCCGCATCCTGATCACCAGCCGGGCAGCGCTCCGGGTCGGTGCCGAGCACGAATTCCGGGTGGGGTCATTGGAGTGGCCGGCCGAGGACGCAACCTATGAGCAGATTGGGTCATCGCCCGCGGTCCGTCTCTTTGTCGCCCGGGCGGGGGCGGTCCGGCCCGGATTCCGGCTCTCGCCCGACAACGCGGGAGCGGTCCGAGACCTCGTGGCCCGGCTCGAGGGCAGCCCGCTCTCGATCGAGCTGGCTGCAGCTCGCGCCAGGCTGCTACCACCGAAGGCGATAGTGGAGAGCCTGGGAGGAGTGCTGGATCTCGCCACGACCTCGCCGGACTTGCCCTCCCGTCAGCGGAGCCTTCGGACGGCGATCGAGTGGAGTCATGGCCTCCTTCCCCAGCCGGATCAGGCCCTGCTGGGCCGGCTGGGGGTCTTCGTCGACGGCTGGACGCTCGGGGGGGCCGAGGCGGTGGCCGGGGAGGACGCACCCAATGTGTTCCTCGGGCTGGAGAACCTGGCCGCGCACAGCATGATCTCGGTGGACGACGACGGACGGATGAGCATGTCCAGCGTGCTGCGTGAGTTTGCCGTCGAACAACTGGCCGCGAGTGGCGCTGAGGAGGAGACCCGTCTTCGACATGCCGAGCACTTCGATTCCGTCCTGGCCGAGGCGTATCCGCTGATGAAGGGGCCCCACCAACCGCAAACGGTGATCACCCTCTCCCGCGATTGGCCAAACATCCGGACGGCCGCAGCTTGGGCATTGAGGACCGAGCGGATAGAGCTTGCCGCCTCCCTGTACTTCAACTCGTGGATCCTGGTCTGGCAGGGGGACTTCTGGCACGATTCCGAGGCCTACTCCAGCCTGTTCGCGGCGGTCAGCGATCGTCTCGATGATCAGCTGAGAGCTCAGATCTTGTTCGTTACCTCCGGATTCCGGATGGAACGCGGGGACTGGCGGGAAGCCATCACTCCGGCTCGCAGTGCGATCGAGCTGGCGCGGGATGTGGGTGACCGCGAGATCGAAGCGTGGGCTCGACTGATGCTGGCAGGTTCGATCCAATTCAGTGATCCAGGTGATCCCGAGGCGCATGAGAACATCTTCGAGGCAGTAGCCCTCGCCCGTTCGCTGGACGATCCTTTCCTACTCGGCTATGCACTGAGCTTCCAGGGGGCGGTGGCCACACTCGAAGGGGACCTGGCCACCGGATTGGCGAGTCATGAGGAGGCCCTCGAGCTCGGGCGGCGACTCGACATCGTCTCCTTGATGACCCAGACGTACAGCCAGGGGGCGATGACTCATCTGACCGCAGGGGACGTCGAGCGGGCACGAAAGAAGCTTGAAGACGGGGCGGAGCTACTCGACCGCGTCCGGAGTCACGAAGCCCTTGCGGTGTTCCTTGACGCAGTGGCATGGCTGGCTTTCGCGGAGAACGATCCGGTGAGGGCGATGACGGCGCTGGGCGCAGCCGGCGCGGCGAGATCGAAGGTCGGCCTGACCCGTTGGGCCCTGCTTGCCGAGCTCCTCGAAGCAGCAGGGTTGGCGGCGGAGACCGAGCAGCCGGCGTTGGCAGAGGCGCGGAGTGCGGGTGCCGAGATGACTCCTCGGGACGCCATCGTCTATGCCCTGCAACCCCACCGCGAACTCGCCGTCGCACGGTGAACGATGGAACCGAACCTCTCCGACTTGTGGATGTGTCCTCGTTGCGGGAAGACGTTCGTGACGAGGAACATGTCCCACTCCTGTGGCGCCCACACGGTGGAGCAGTTCATGGAGGGCAAGGGCAAGCAGGCCTGGGCGTTCTGGGACAGGCTGCAGGAGATGGTGGGGCGGTGCGGCCCCTACACGATCGTGGCCAACATGACACGTCTCGAATTCATGGTCCGGGTCCGCTTCGCCGGGATGGATGCTGTCTCCGAAAGAGGGATGAGCATGTCGTTCTGGCTGAAGGAGCAGATCGAGAGCCCGCGGTTCCGCAAGGTGGCCCACTACGGCGGGCGTGACTGGGTCTACTTCCTTCGCGTCTCGACCATCGATGACCTCGACGACGAAATCCAGGGGTGGCTGTGCCGCTCCTATGAAGTCGGCTGCCAGAGGGTATGAGCGATCAAGAGGTCGCCGGCGGGATGTTCTGGTTGAGCCGGAACAGGTTTCCCGGGTCGTAGTGACGCTTGATCTCCCTGAGGCGCTCCCAGGTCTGGCCGGGATAAGCCTCCATCACTCTCGAACCGTCCACGTCCCCGAGGAAGTTGACATATGCCTCGTCGTCACCCTTGCCCAGGATCTTGGATAGGTCGTCGACCCATGCTTCATGGGTGGCCGCCTCACCGGGGTCGGGATAGGCGGACGCCACGTTGATCATGATGGGACGGTTGCGGTGGCTGTAAGCGGTGGCGTCGTCGGGCACACGCCGCACCGCCCCGCCCATCACCCTGATCTGAGTGACCGCCATCGGGGCCGTGGACGCCTCCAGGGCCTCCAGGATCGCGTCGGCGTCCGACTTGTCGATGTCGTCGGCGAACAAAGTGCGGACCGCAAAGATGAATGGGGGCGCACCCTCTTCCTCGGCCTCGTAGATCCCGGCGTAGCTGCCACGCTCCACCATGTCGAGGATCGGAGTGTCCAGGTTGCGGAAGGGAGCGACGACCTCCTCGCCGGTCTCGGCGTCCCCGGCGTAGACCAGGATCGAGAACAACACCGGGCTCCCGACCAGGTCCTCGGGGAGGAAGGGCATTGGTGGCGCCTTCATCACGTTGGCGATCGTCGACAGCTCCTCCGGGGCCAACCCGGCGAGCTCGACGAAGGATGAGATGTTGTCTGCAGTCGCGGGCAGGATCAGCATCCCCCCCACGATCTCATCGACCTCTTGGAGCCGGAACAAGAACCTGGTCGCCACGCCGAAGTTCCCACCACCTCCCCGGATCGCCCAGAAGAGATCAGGATGGTTCTCCGAGTCGACCTGGGCCACCTTCCCGTCGGCTGTCACCATCTCCGCGGCCAGGAGCGAGTCGATGGTCAGGCCGAACTTGCGTGACAGGAAACCGGCTCCGCCTCCGAGAGTCAGGCCACCGATCCCCACCGAGCCGGTGTCGCCGAACCCGACCGCCAGCCCATGCCGGCCGAGAGCACTGGTCAGCTCTCCGGCAGTGAGGCCGGTCTCTGCCCAGACGGTCATGTTCTCGGTGTCGACGTGGAACGCTTTCATCGCCGACAGATCGAGGACGAGCCCACCATCGGACACCGAATGCCCGGCGATGCTGTGCCCGCCACTGCGAACGGCCAGATCAGTTCCCGTGTCACGTGCGATCGACACGACGTAGGCGACTTCGTCGGCATCGGTGGGCCGGACTATCGCTGCCGGCTTGCGATCTATGCCATAGAAGACCGCCCGTGCTTCGTCATAGCCGAAATCGTCCGGCCCGATCACCTCACCGGTGAGTACCTGACGCAGCTGCGTCACGGATGGCGTCCTCGATGTCTGAGAGGAGTGCTGCATGACAAGCTCCTTCGCTGTGTAATCCTGGCCACCTGGTTTTGGGTTACCCCGAGTACGTAGACCGCAATCACAACCAGAATTGATCGGTGACGCTGTCGAATCATCGGGCCAGGGACTCATTCCCACTCCGCCTGGAGACGTAGAACGGAGCGACCGGTATGGCCGAATCCATCACAACCGAGCCAGGGCGACAGACCCCGCCCTTGGAGGACCTGGAGTCGTACCGCTCGGAGTTGACCGGATACGCATATCGGCTCCTGGGCTCGCCTTTCGAGGCCGAGGATGCGGTCCAGGAGAGCATGGTCCGGGCATGGAAGGCGCTGGATCGCTTCGAGGGCCGCTCCGCATTGCGGACCTGGCTCTACCGGATCACCACCAACGTCTGCTTCGACATGCTGAAGGGGCGTGCCCGCCGGGCGAGGCCGATGGACCTGGGTCCCTCGTCGTCGGCGGACACGATGCTGCCACCGCCGCTTCCCGAGATCACATGGCTCGAGCCGGCGCCCGACAGCATCCTGTTACCTCCCGGGGCCGATCCGGCCGACGTCGTCGTGTCCCGTGACTCGGTGAGGCTCGCATTCATCGCCGCACTCCAACACCTGCCCGCGCGACAACGCGCGGTCTTGATCCTGCGTGCCGTGCTGAGGTGGCATGCCGGCGAGGTGGCCGAATTGCTCGACACCACCGTGGCCTCGGTCAACAGCGCATTGCAGAGGGCGAGGGCAACGCTGGCGGAGCAGAGCCCTGGAGACTCCGAGCCCTTTCGCCCATTGGACGACGATCAGCAGGCCTTTCTGAGCCGATACGTCGACGCCTTCGAGCGCTACGACCTGGACTCTCTCGTCGAGTTGCTCCACGAGGACGTGATCCAGTCGATGCCGCCCTACGAGATGTGGCTACGCGGCACGGACGATGTGCGGGGGTTCTTCCTCGGCACGGGGATCGGTTGCCGCGGCTCGGTGGTGGTCCCGGCGGGCTCGGCCAACGGGCTGCCCGCCTTCGGTCAGTACAAACCCGACCCCAACGGAGGACGTGCCCCCTGGGCGCTCCAGGTGCTGGAGATGTCAGACGGTCGGATCACCGGTCTCAACTTCTTCCTCGACACCGAACGTCTCTTTCCCCTCTTCGGGCTGCCGCTGAGCTACGAGAGTTGAGGCGTCGCCCAGCCCGCACAGCAGGAGCAGCTCCTCTAGCTCGGGTGTGGCATCTCTGAGACGCAGCAAATATCCCATGTGAACGACCGACATGCGGAGACGGCAGAGCGCCTCGACGGTCCCCAGATCGGGCGAGGAGACCGCGCCCATGTCGCAGGTCACGAACGCACGGGTCGAAGGGTCATCTGCACTCAACGGGATTAGAGACTCACGATCAGGGGGAAAATCATCGGAGTGGCCCCCAAAGGAGGGACTCATGTTCACCAATACCAGGGCTTTCAGCGGCTTCTCGGTCGATGACATCCAACGAGCCAAGGACTTCTACGGGGGGGTCCTCGGCCTCGAAGTCTCCGAAGAGAACGGGATGCTCGGTCTGCAGATACCCGATGGCGGGCGCATCATGATCTACCCCAAGGACGACCATGAGCCGGCCACCTTCACCATCTTGAACTTCCCCGTGGAGGACATCGACGTCGCAGCCGAAGAGCTGGCGGAACGCGGTGTGAGCCTGGTCAAGTACGAACAGTTCGACCAGGACGAGAAGGGCATCATGCGTGGCGAGGGCGGCCCGCCCATCGCCTGGTTCGAGGACCCGGCCGGGAACGTCCTGTCGATTCTCGAGGATTGACCCTCAGAGCTGGCCCGAGCTGAGAGGCCCGGAGATGGCCGACAGGTAATCCGGATCGTCATATCGGGCGAGAAGGAATGCTCCGGCGTAATCCGGTAGCTCGGCGCCCACCACGTGCCTAGCCAGCAGGTCGGCCGCCCCGGCGGCCACCATCACGCCGAACCCGGACAATCCGGCCAGGATATGGAAACCGCTGAGGGCGGTGGGCCCGATCAGGGGCCGATTCTCCCGAGTCTTGGTGTAGTACCCGCCGTCCACCGTCGTTTGGGGTAGACGCTCCCGATAGGCAGACAGCCCCGGGACCATCGTGGTCAGCCCTCGCAACACCACCTCCGGGTAGAGAGGGTCTTGCGGCAGGGGCCATAACGGTTCCTCGACCACCCCGTGGTACTCCCACAACCCGAGCAGATAGGGGGAGTCGGCTCCACCCTCGGGACGCCCGTGGCAGAACACGGGTAACTCCCCGAGAAGGTCGTCGCGTCCATTCTCCGACAGGGCCGCCCGCTCTTCGTCGTCCCAGTCGAGCCGTTGCGGATCGCTCCAGATGACCATCGGGGAATCTCGGGGGACTACCCCGAGGTGGTCTCGACAGGCCACCTTGAGATGCAGCTCGGAGTAGAGGGGGAGATCGATACCGGCCAAGGCGGCAACCGGGCCGGCCATCGGCCCCGCCGCGTTCACGACTATCGGGGCCTCTATCAGCCCGTTGCCGGCCAGATGCACCGGGCCGACCGCCCCACCACCAGACTCGATGCCGACCACTTCGTCGACGACCAACTCGAGCCCATGTGACCGAGCCTGTTCCAGCATCCACGCCCCCAGCTGCTGGGCGCTGAACCAACCAGCTCTCCGCACGTGCAGGGCTCCCACCGCCGCGTGGGTGATATAGGGGAAGTGGTCGACGACCACGTCGCCCCCGACCAGGATGTCCACCCCCTCCGGGGCTCCGGCGAAACCTTCGTGAGGTGATGACCGGTAGGGGATTGGCCCGGGGTGGAAGCGGACCGGGCCCGCCCCGAGGGTGGATGTGTGGTGAGCGTCTTCGACCATCCGCCGGAAGCGCTCCTCATCGGCGGTCACGAACAGATATCCCCTGCGATTGAGGCCGAAGACGTTCCCCGACTCGGCCGCCATCCTCTCCAGGAGGTCGATCGATGTGCTCATCAGGTCGACCATGGGGCGGTTGGGCCACCAGTTTCTGTAGCACTCCGTCGACTTGTCCGAGGTCAGCGTCAGGGGCGGACGTGGATCGATCAACACCACCCTGTCCACCTCGTGTCGCACGGCCAGCTCGTATGCCGCCGAGACCCCTGCGATCCCTGCGCCGATGACGACTACGTCGACGGCCCGGCTCAACTCGAGGTCGAGAGATGCTCCCGGACCCTTGCCGCCACGGCCGGGCCGGTGTAGCCGAGCTTCTCGGCGATGACGGTGTCAGGGGCCGATTCGCCGAAGTGATCGATGCCGAGGATCAGGCCCTCGGTGCCGACGATGCGCTCCCACCCGAAGCTGGCTGCAGCTTCCACCGCGACCCGTGGGGCGTCGCCGAGAACACTCGACCGATACTCCTCGTCCTGTTCCGCAAACAGCTCCCAGCAGGGCAGGCTGACCACGCGCGCTGCGATGTCACCGCTCTCCAGCTCGGCCGCGGCGTCGAGGGCGACGTGTACCTCGGACCCGCTGGCGAAGATGGTGACGTCCCCGCCCTCCCGGAGCACGTAGCCACCCTGAGCTACCCCGGCCCGGTCGGTCGGGAGGATGGGCAGGTCCTGTCGGGTGAGGAGCAGGCCAACAGGGCCGTCGTGGCGGTTGAGGGCGATCTCCCAGGCGGCGATGGTCTCGTTGGCGTCGGCCGGGCGGATCAACCACAGATTGGGCATGGCACGCAGCGAGGGCAGATGTTCGATGGGCTGGTGTGTGGGGCCATCCTCACCGAGGAACACCGAGTCGTGGGTCCACACCCAGACCGAGGGGGCCGACATGAGGGCGGACAGCCGCACGGCCGGGCGCATGTAGTCGCTGAACACGAAGAAGGTGGCGGCGTAGGGCTTGAGCCCACCGTGCACCGCCATCCCGTTGGTGATGCATCCCATGGCGTGCTCCCGCACCCCGTAGGGGATGTCCCGAGAGGTCGGGTCGGCCGCGGAGTAGCGCCGGGAGGAGTCGATGACGGTCTTGGTGGAGGCGACTAGATCGGCCGATCCGCCGAGGAAACCGGGGACCTTCTCCGCGATCTCGGAGTACACCTTCCCCGATGCCGACCGGGTGGCCATCTTCTCGCCGATGGTGAACTCGGGCCCGTCGAGTGAGATCGGGGCGCTGGAGTGGAGCTCTTCCCAGAGGGCGCGGCGCTCCTCGTCGGCGCTCTCGAGCCTCTTGTCCCATTTGGCGCGCTCTTCTCTGCCCCAAGCCATCGCCCCCTCGAAGAACTCGTACACCTCGGTGTCGACTTCGAATTTTCGGTCGACCGGGTAGCCCATCGCCTCCTTGGCCAGGGCTATCTCCTCGTCGCCCAGGGGCGACCCATGGGAAGCGGCGGTGTCCTGGGCATTGGGGGCCCCATGTGCGATGTGGGTGTGGCATATCACCAGCGAGGGCCGGTCCTCGAGGTTGATCGCCGCCTCGATGGCCTCGTCGATGGCGTCCAGATCGTGGCCATCGATCTCCTGGGTGTGCCATCCCTGGGCCTGGAATCGCTTCCCTACGTCCTCGGCGAAGGTGATGTCGGTCGATCCGTCGATCGAGATGTCGTTGTCGTCATAGAGATAGATCAGCTTGCCGAGCTCGAACCGCCCGGCCAGTGAGCCGGCCTCGGCGCTGACCCCCTCCATCAGGTCGCCGTCGCTGACGAACCCGAACGTCCTATGGTCGACCAGATCCTCGCCGAGACGAGCCCGGAGGTGGGTCTCGGCTATGGCCATCCCCACCCCGGTGCCAAAGCCCTGGCCCAAGGGGCCTGTGGTCATCTCGATCCCAAGCTTCTGATGGATCTCCGGATGTCCCGCAGTGGGGCTGCCCCATTGTCGGAAGTTCTTCAGATGGTCCATCGTGATCGGGAAGCCACAGAGGTGGAGCATCGAGTACAGGAGCATCGAGCCGTGGCCGTTGGAGAGGACGAACCGGTCACGGTTGGGCCAGTCGGGGACGTCGGGGTCCACCTTCAGGAAACGCCCCCACAGGGTGACCGCTATCTCCGCCATGCCCATCGGCATCCCGGGATGGCCGCTGTTCGCCTTCTGCACCGCGTCCATGGCGAGCGCCTTGACCGTGTTGACAGCCAGACTCTCCATTCCGTTCCTCATCCTGGCGAGGGTACCCGGGCCGGGCCCGGCTCAACCATCGAGTGGCCTACCCGGGTCGGCACTCCCGGCAGGGCTCGAGCCCGGCAGCCCTCGCTGCAGCCGTGGTCTTGAAGTCCAGGACGTTCCATTGTCCCGAGGCACGGATGACGTGACAGGTCGGGTGGCAGTACACGCCGGTCGACGGGTCCCCCTGGACCCGGACGTGGTGCTCGGCCAACTCGACGAGCTGCCCCAGGTCCACCCCCTCATGGTTGAGCAGATCCCACTTGTTGTGTGGGCCGCCCAGGGAGTACTCCCCGAGGTGCCCGTCGGAGCGGACCACCCGGTGACAGGGGATGATGAGCGGGATGGGGTTGCGGGCCATGGTCGAGCCCACGGCTCGGGCGGCGTCGGGTCGGTCTGCCTCCCGGGCCAGCCACCCGTAGGGTCTCACCTCGCCCCGTGGGATGGATGCGGCGATCCGCAGCACCTTCACCTCGAACGGGGTACGGGATCTCAGGTCGACCGGCAGACGACCTGGCGTACCTGCCTCCATGGCCTCGGGAATGTGCTTGCCCCAGTGACGCGGCGGCTCGGCCCGGAGCAGCGGGCGCCCATATCGAGAGGCGAACCGGCCTTCGAAGCCGGTGGTGGCGAGATCCAGCGACGAGACCCCTTCGAGGTTGAAAGTGACCGCGACCTCCCCCACAGGAGAGACGTAGATGTCGTAGCCGTCGGCCAGCCCGGTGCCCAGGGCCACCCCTTCGGCAATCCCGTCGGGCAGTCCGCCTGCCAGCCCGGAGAGTCGCTCTTCGATGCTCATGGTTCTTGCTCCATCACTCGTCTCAGGTGTTCCAGTCCGCGATGGATGTCCGCCTTGACCGTCCCCTCAGGTCTCCCGGTTGCCTCAGCGATCTCGCCGATGCCCAGACCCACCACGTGGCGCAGCACCACGGCGCGGCGCTGGCTGATGGTGAGAGAGGACAGGCGCGCATCCCATGCCGCGGTGTCGGGTGGCTCGGGATCGTGGTCCCCATGATCGGTCATCTCCACGAAGACGGGTCGTCGTGACCTGGCCCGCAGGTGGTTACGACCGAGGTTGAGGGCGATCGTCCACAGCCAGGGCGAGAGTCGCAGGTCGGCGAACCGAGCCTGGTCGAACTCGCTGAGAGACCTATACGCCCGGATGAAGGTCTCCTGGGTCAGGTCTTCGGCCTCCTGGTGGTCGCCGCACAGCCGTCGCAGCCCCCAGTACAGGCCGGGACCCGCCCTCTTCACGAGATGCGGGAAGGTTGCGTCCAGATCGCGGGCCAGCTCGGCGGTCAGCTCATCCATCTCGAGGAAGAACCCCGGAAGAGAAGCACCGGTTGCACCCGAGCACCGTACTTAGATGTGCCTCCATGGACGGGTCGCGGATCGGGGCGATACTGGGCGACGCGGAACGGGCGGCCTCCGCCGGGCAGCCGGTCGGCCCGACCGGGTTCTGGAAGGCTGTTGCCGCGGTGAAGCGGGACCCGGACCTGATCGACGCGCACGCCGATCGGATCGCCCGAATCGATCGGGCCGCTTTCAAGACGTGGGCCCTTCTCGTCGTCCCCATCTGGCTGGGCAATGTGCTCGCCATTGGCGCCACTCTCATAGGGCTGGCCCTCGTGGGGTGGTCCTATTACCTGGACGGGATAGGGGCGGCGGTCGTCTTCCTGTTCGGGTTCGGGATAGTGCTGGTCACCACGCACGGGCTGGCCCACCTGACCGTCGGAACCTTCATGGGGATGCGCTTCACCCACTGGTTCGTCGGCACACTTCTCCAACCGCAGCCTGGTGTGAAGCTCGACTACGCCACCTACTTGCGGGCACCGGCTTCGTCCCGAGCCTGGATGCACGCCTCCGGCGCCATCTTCACCAAGGTGATGCCGTTCGCATTCATCGGCGCCGCAATCGCCGCCGGAGTCCCGGACTGGGTGCCCTGGGCCCTCGTGGTCATCGGCTTGGTGATGATCGGTATCGACGTCTTCTGGTCCACCAAGTCCTCAGACTGGAAGAAGTTCCGCCGCGAGATGAGGTTCGATCAGTCGACCTCCTGATCGGCAAGGTCTCGTGTGCCTTGCCCAGCGTGGCGTGACTGTGTGCACACGGGATCAGTCCACTTCTTCATCGGCCATGGTCGGGATCGAGCCGTCGGTCTGATGCATCACCTCGTGGGTGATCACCAGCTCGGCGAAGTCGGGCGGGTCCTCGACGTCGACCGAGATGAGGTGACGGGTGACCGGGCCCCCGGCGCGATCGAAGGATCGGGCCCGGGCGATGATGTCGGCCGAGGCGTCGTCGATCCTCCGGTGTTGGGCGAGATGCTCCTCCCATGAGCCAGTCGCGAAGAGCTCGGTCAGCCTGGTCGGCTCGCTCACGTTGCGGAGGAGACGCCACCGGTAGGCGCCGGTGCGGAGCCTCACCAGGCGGACGAGGTTCATGACGGCAGTGAACTCGTCGAAGTCTTCATCGTCGATCTTCCAGGTGTTGAGGATCAGGACCGGCCCACCCTCCACCGTCTCCTCATGGGAGGGGGTAGGGCGGTCGGCGGTGAATTCCGGGGACTCGATCTCATCGAGGCTGGGAACCCGGAACAGAGGGACCAAGACACCGAGGACCACCGAGCCCGAGCACAGAATGATGATGGCGGTGCCGGTTCCGACGGCGTCGGCCAGTATCCCCGAGATGATCGACCCGATCGGCATGATCCCGACGAAGGAGAAGCTGTAGAGCGACATCGCCCGCCCCCGGATCCACTCCGGTGCCATGAGCTGCGCGGTGGCGTTGAGATTGGTCAGCGTCAGCACCCAGAAGGCGCCCGAGAAGAACATGAAGACGCCGGCGGTCGCGATGTTGGTGGAGAGACCGAGCCCGATGCCGACCAGGCCGAACGAACAGATCGTCAACACCGGGGCCCAGGTCTGGAAGCGATCGATGAACCGTTGTCTCACAGCCGTCGCCACCAGGGCACCTGCGCCCATCGCGCCGAGCAGGATGCCAAGAGTCCCTGGTGTGCCCCCGATGGCCAGGTTGTGCCCCGGTAGCACCGACTGCACGACCGACGAGGTGACGGCGAACAGCGACACCAGGAGGAGCAGGTTGCGAAACGCCCTGGTGAACCTGGCGTAGCGGATGCCGAGCAGGATCGCCGTGCCCAATGGGGCGGGATCTCGCTCCCGACGCTCGAAGGTGCCCATCACCATGAGCAGCCCGGCGATGACGAACCCGTAGGTCAGGGCATTGACTCCGAAGCCCACCGCGGCCCCGAACACCGCGTAGATCAGCCCGCCCAGGGCGGGGCCGACGGCGCGTGCGACATTGAACGCAGCGGACTGGAGGGCGACGGCCGAGGCGATCAGACCTCTAGGGACCATGTCGGGGAGCAGTGCTTGCCAGGTGGGGAGGTTCAAGGCGACACCGGTGCCGAGCACGAACCCCAACCCGAGGAGCAAGGGCGGCGTGATGACATCGGTCCAGGTGAGGATGGCCATGGCCAGTGCCGACCCGCCCATGATCCCCTGGGCCAGGAGCATGAGCTTGGCCCGGTCGAACATGTCGGCCAGGGCGCCCGCGGCGAGGCCGAAGAAGAGGAGGGGGAGCGAGGTCGAGGCGACCATCATCCCGACCCAGGTGTTGGAGCCGGTGAGGTCCAGCATCAATTGGGCCGACGACAGGCTCTGGATGAACGTCCCGAAAGCGGACAGCATCGACGCCACCCAGAGCGTGCGGAAAGAGCCGTAACGGAGAGGGGCGACCGCCGAGGTCATCGGGTACCAGGGTAGGCCCGGTATTTTCCGGTCGTGGTGCGGGATCTCGCCTACTTCATCTCCGGTGACCAAGGGCCGGGGCCGGGGGTTCTGGTCCTCCATTCCTTCTGGGGCTTGACCCAGTCTGTCAAAGGCCTGTGTGACGATCTAGCCGACCACGGGTTCACGGTCTTGGCCCCCGACATCAACTTCGGCGAGCTTCCCACCTCCGAACAGGAGGCTCTCGACCATCTGGGAAAGTCCGATCCCAACCGGCTCGCCTCCTTGGTCCTGTCATCGGCAAAGCTGCTCCACGAGAAGTCGACCGAAGGGCCGATCGGGATCGTCGGCTTCGGGATGGGCGGCTCCCTGGCTCTGTGGGCCTCGGTCCGACTCGCCGACCTGGTCGATGCGGCGGTGTCCTTCTATGGCAGCCAGCAGATCGATTTCGCCGGATCCAGGGCGGCATACCTGATCCATCTCGCCGAGGAGGACGAGTACGTCTCGGACGACGAGGCCGCCTTCATGGAGGCGACGATGCGTCTCGAGGACCTAGATGTCGAGGTGGAGAGGATCCCCGGGACCAGACACGGGTTCGCCGAGCCAGATGGCGCCACCTTCGACCCCGAGGCCCTGGATCGAGTCTGGGCCCGGACGTTGCACTTCCTCGAGGAGCGGCTGCGCGGGGAGGAAACGACGTCGACCGGCTAACCGATCAGGTCGTCGAGGAGCTCACGGACCTTGGTCTCGATCGCGTCGCGAATCGGCCGTATCTCCTCGACCGGCAGGCCCGAGGGGTCGGGTAGCTGCCAGTCCAGATAACGCTTGCCGGGAAACACCGGGCAGGTGTCGCCGCACCCCATCGTCACCACCACGTCGGCCGCTCTGATCGCTTCCTCGGACCAGGACCTCGGCCTTTGTCCGGCGATGTCGATCCCCACCTCCGCCATGGCCTCGACCACCGCGTCGTTCACCCGGTCCGTCGGCTGGGCGCCACCGGAGTGCACCGCGATCCGGCCCTCCCCGAGCTGCCGTGCCCAGCCGGCCGCCATCTGGGATCGCCCGGCGTTGTGCACACAGGCAAACAGCACGGTTGGCTTTGGCATCTAGCTCACATCGAGAACTTTGTGGCTCATGATCGTCGAGGTCATTCCCTCGGCCACCTCGTGAGTGGAGGTCAGGGTAGGTCCTCGATCATCAGGATCTGGTCGGTTCTCATGACATCTTTACGTATCGACATTTGTCGATACGACGCTATCGCTTATATCGATCACTGTCAATACGAGCTAGAGTCGATCATATGGAAATCCTCGAGGAGTGCTGCTCGCCCCTTCTGGTCGACCCGATCAGCCCCACCGACGCGGACACGTTGGCTGCCGGGTTCAAGGTCCTGTCCGACCCGGTTCGCCTCAGGCTGCTCAGCCTCATCGCCAACACGCCGGGCGGAGAGGTCTGCGCCTGCGATCTCAGCGAACCGGTCGGTAGGAGCCAACCGACTGTCAGCCATCATCTCTCGATCCTCGCCGGTGCGGGGTTGGTCGAGCGAGAGCAACGGGGCAAGTGGGCCTGGTACAAGGTCGTCCCCGAGCGGGTGGAAGTCCTCCGTGACGCACTCAGCGTGACTGTCCTCGATTGACGCTTCGCCTTGGTCGTCATGGCTAGTTTCGGCATCGAGCCAAAGCGAGGAGAAGCTTCGATGATGCAGGCAGATACCTACTCCCTGGGATGGCCGAGATGGGCCCTGATCACATTTGGCATCCTCTCGATCATCGCCGGCGTCCTGGCCCTGGTCTGGCCCGGTGTGACGATCCTGGCTCTGGTCATCCTCCTCGGCATCCAGATCCTGGTTTGGGGCGTCCTTCTCGTTGTGAATGCCTTCCAGACCGGTGCCGGGCGTGTCCTCGCGGTCATCTTCGGCGTGCTCGCTCTCATCGCCGGGACCTCGCTCTTCCTCCGGCCCATGCGCAACCTCGGAGCGGTGGTCATCGTGCTCTCCGTGTTCTGGGTGGTCGGGGGCCTGATCGAGACCATCGAGTCGATAGTGGACCGAGGCCCTGGATGGGGATGGGAGCTCGCTTCGGGTCTCGTCTCGATCGTGGCCGGGATCCTCGCCATCGTCTGGCCAGAGATCACCCTGTTCGTGATCGCCATCGTGGCCGGGGTGTGGATGATCATGATCGGGATCATGCGGCTGGTGGCCGCCTTTGGCCGGCCCGGCAGCGGCGCGCTGCCGCCGCCAGCTCCCGCTTGAGCCGTCGCTGCTCGTGAAAGCCGAGCAACTGACCGACCCCGTGGCGTATCACGGGGAGGGACCGGTGTGGTCCGATGCCTGGGGAGGGCTCCGCTGGGTCGACATGCTCGTTGGCGACGTGCTTTCCCTGGGCCCGGACGGTTCGGTCGACCGCCGTCATGTAGGCGACGTCGCCGCCATCGTCAGGCCGCGGCGCGGGGGAGGGGCGGTGCTGGGCATCGAGCGCGGCTTCGCTCTCGAGGACCCTGGTGGGTCCATTCGTCGACTCGGCGATCTGTGGGATGGTGACGACGTCCGCATGAACGAAGGTGGCTGTGACCCCGATGGACGGTTCTACTGCGGGTCGATGGCCTACGACCAGC
Organism: Acidimicrobiia bacterium; assembly: GCA_025928935.1. GTDB lineage: Bacteria > Actinomycetota > Acidimicrobiia > Spongiisociales > ZC4RG35 > JARDZU01. The sequence goes on along the minus strand of JAICNB010000043.1, from coordinate 6,243 downwards.
GTCCCGGAGCGGGGTCGCTGTACCGACTGGACGTCGACGGCGAGGTGACCGTGGTGCTCGAGGACGTCACCATCTCGAACGGGCTCGACTGGAGCCCCGACGACTCGCTCGCCTATTACATCGACACGCCGAGCCACGAGGTGTCACTGTTCGACTACGACACCGATCGTGGCTTGACCGGGCGGCGCACGTTCGTCGAGATACCTTCAGAGGATGGTGGCCCCGATGGTCTCACCGTGGACCATGAGGGAGGGATCTGGGTGGCTCTGTTCGGCGGGAGTGCGGTGCACCGTTACACCGATCAGGGGAAGCTGGACCAGGTGGTCGAGGTCGAGGCGCGTCAAGTGACTGCTTGCTGCTTCGGTGGGCCGGGTCTGGACCGGCTCTACATAACCACCTCTCGTGAGAACGTCGAGCCCGACGACGACCCCCTCGCCGGCTCGTTGTTCACCGTGATGCCCGGTGTCGCCGGGCTTCCCGTCCGGGACTTCGCCGGTTAGGCCGCATCGGCTTCCTCGGCCCAGAGCGAGCGCATCAGCTCGGATCGATTCAGCAGGTCGGGCAGGGTCCCACGGTCGACGACTCGCCCCTGATCCATGACCAGGATCTGGTCCGCCCTGGAGAGGGCGGCGCGTCGGTGGGACACGACCAGGCACGTCACGTCGCGCTGGCTGAGGAGCCGGCGCCACAGCTCGGTCTCGGTGTGGACATCCAGGGCCGAGGACAGATCGTCGAACACCAGCAGCTCGGCGTCCGTGGCCAGCATCCTCGCCGCAGCCGAGCGCTGCACCTGGCCCCCGGATAGCTTGACCCCCCTGGCCCCGACCATGGTCTGCTCACCCATCTCGAGACGATCCAGATCTGGCTCCAGGACCGCCAACTGCACCGCCTCCCGCAGCCGCTCTCGGGCAACCCGCTGGCCGAGTGCGATGTTGTCGGCGAGTGACTCCGAGAACAGGCGCGGCACCTGGGCCGTGTAGGCCGAGCGGGGCGGAACGAAGAACGAGGCCCGGTCTTCGACCAATTCGCCGTTCCAACGAACCTCTCCGTCGGAAGGGACCAGCCCGAGAAGGGCGCGGACCAGGGTGCTCTTCCCGGACCCGATCTTCCCGGTGACCACGGTGAACGACCCGCGTTCGACCTCGAAGTCGACCCCCTCCAATCCCTCACCACCGTCCGGGAACCAGTGGTTGAGGCCTCGCACCTCCAGCCTATGAAGCGGGTCGATACCGATGTCGGGCAGATCGATTTCGGGGATGTCGCCCTCCAGCGGCACCCGGGTGCGATCGAGCAGCTCCTCGTCGGGGGCGTCGACCGCCAGGGCGCGGATCCGCTCGTAGGCGACACCCGTCCTTCGATGCTGGGCCACGATGTCGCCGACGAAGGCCATGTAGTCGGTCAGCCGCGGGAGGTAGGTGAGGAAGAGAGTGAAGTCGAAGATGCTGAAGGTCCCTTCGCTCACGGAGCCGGCCGCCGACAGCAGCACGATGGCGACGGTGATAGTCGACATGTTTCGATTCACACCACGAAGCACCTCGGTGAGGAAAGTGTCGGACAGGGCTGCCTTGTGCCGGGTCTGGTTGAGCCCGTGGAGACGGTCGAGCATCTGATCCTCGGCCGCCCACAGCTTGATCGACTGAACGCCGGCGAATGTCTCGCCGATGAACCCGGTCACCCGATCGGTTGACTCCCGCATCGCCCGCCGACGCTTTCTTATCTGCGGGCTGAGGGCCTGGGTGAGGATCATGGTCAGGACCAACGGCACCACCAGGATCGCGGTGAGACCGGCGTCGATCGACCCCATCACCACGATCGCCCCGATCCCGAACAAGAGCAGGCCACCCATGTCCACCCAGTTCTCCATGTACTCGAGGATGTCGTCGACGTCGTCGCGGAAGGTGCTCACCGCCTGCCCCGGAGCCAACGGCACCACCCGTGAGCCCGGGGCCTCCATCAGCCAGCGGAGCAGGTTGCGCCTCAGCTGGAGAGACTGCTCGAGCCAATGGTTGATCCAGTGGATGTCGCCCAGCCAGATGACCAGGTTTCGCCCGATGGCGAGGATGGCGAAGACGATGGCAGGCGCCCATGCGGTCTCGTCCACGGGGCTGCCCTGGGCGAGCCGGTCGAAGACCTGTGCGATCAAGATCCCGAAGGCGAGCGGTAGGCCGTGAACGATGGTCCACATGGCGAAGCAGTAGAGGAATCGCCCGGGGCGATACCTGATCACCTCCCAAACCAGACGCAGTGTGCTCATGGCCGGGTGTCTCCCAGGATGTCGCCTCTGCCCGCGGCGAGCAGCGCCGAATAGCGGGTGTTGGGGTCGGCTGCCAGCTCCTGGCGAGGACCGTGCTCGACGATTCGACCGGCATCCACCACCATGATCTCGTCGGCGAGACGGACCGTCTCCAAGCGGTGGGCGATGATCACCACGGTTCGGCCGGAGTACAGACGTTCCGTGGCCGTGGCGAGAAGCGCCTCGGTCACCGGGTCGAGACGTGATGACGGCTCGTCCAGTATCACCACGCCTGGGTCCTGGAGGAAGACGCGGGCAAAGGCGAGCAGCTGTTGCTCTCCGGCAGACAGTCCCTGGCCCCCTGGCCCGAGCTGGCTATCGAGCCCGATTCTCCGGATCCAATCCCCCAGGCCGACGGCTTCGAGCACCTCGTAGATCTCGGCATCGCCCTGCTCTTCGAAGAAGGTCAGGTTCTCCTTGATCGTTGCCTCGAACAACTGCACGTCCTGGGTGACCACTCCGACCGACTCCCGCAACGAGGACGAGCGGACCCTCCGCAGGTCGTGGCCCCCGAGGCGTACCACGCCTTGGTCAGGGTCGTAGAGCCGGGCGATGAGACGGGTGATGGTGGTCTTGCCACCACCGGTGCGACCCAACAGCCCGAGCGAGCGGCCGGGGGCCAGGGTGAAGCTGACATCGTCGAGCACCCCACGGTCCTCGTAGCCGAAAGAGACACCATCGAACTCGATGGCGAGAGGGCCGGCGGCGAGGACTTCGTCGCCCTCGGAGATGGAGGTCTGGATACGCCGGAGATGATCGATGCGGACGATTCCACCTGCCGCCTTCTGCAGCTCCTGGAGCTCCTGTGTCACCTGCTCGATCGGCCGACGCACCAACTGCACGTACTGCAGGATCAGGAAGGCCGTGCCCACCGAGATGGTGCCGTTCAGGGTGAGCCACACACCGACTATCAGGGCCAGCGCGTCACCCGCCCAGAAGGCGGTGTTGGCCGAGACCCAGACCAGGATCCTCTTGCGCCAGGCATGCGTGGTCCGGGCATAGAAGTCCCGCATGACCGGGACGAACCGGTTCATGGTGAACCGACCGGCGCCAAGGGAGCGGATGTCGTCGACCCCGGCGAGCCGCTCCTCGATGAAGCCGTAGAGCCGGGCCGACGTCTCCCGCTCCTCCTCGGCAGCGGCGACCGCGATCGACCGGAGACGTACGAGGAACAGGACGACCGCGATCACATAGACGGTGATGGTCAGGCCCATCGCAGGCGTCTCCAGCCAGCAGACCACGACGACGCCGGTGAGGAGGACAGCGGCTGCGATCAGCCTGACCAGGAACCTGGAGATGAACTCGGAGAGGGCGGTGACATCGCCATCCACCCTTTCGATCATCTCCCCCGGGGTCGTGTCGTTGTGGAACCCCATGTCGAGGGTGAACAAATGAGCAGTCAGCTCCTCACGGAGACGGTTCGTCGCGCTCCATCCGATATCCGTGCCGAGATAGGAGGCGCCGGCGTCGAGGAATTGGTTGAGGATCCCTGCGACCAGGTAGGCGATGCCGGCGGTGGTGAGGCCGGCCACGGCAGACCCGCTGATGGCCGAGTCGATGAAGTCGGCCAGGATGAGCGGGATGACCAGTTGCAGCCCGATCGAGCCGAGCAGCAGCAGGCCGAGCACGGCCACCCTACCCCGCAGCGGGCGGAGGTAGGTGGTGAGCGTGGCGCGGTAGGAGGGGGCCTCGGCGGTCATGGTGAGGGCCAGACGGTATCCCGAAGGGAGCCTTCGGCTCGTGGAATTACACGGTGGCCGACGGGTGCAGGACAGGCTCGAAGCCATGTCGCATGGCGGCAACGGATGTAGGCGGAGTGAGCACTTCCACGCTTCCGCCGTGTGGCCGGGGTCTGGGATCGACCCAGCCGGAGAAGGTGAATGACATCAGGCGATCGTCGATCACCAGCAAAGGCTTTCGCCCTGGGTCGAGGATGATCGTTCCCCGGGGGAGCACCTCGAGTGTGGCGGTCCACGTGATGCGGTCGGCCGCCCGATCCAGACCGCGACCTCGCCGGAGGCGCTCTGTTGCCAGTAGACGGTTCAACCTGGCGGCGTCAGGGGAAGACTCGGCTCCCGTTCGGGTCACCGCCTCCCGATAGGCATGGTATTCGGGCCGCCGGCACAACCCACAGGGGCGATGACCCGCCGCCAATGCGACCGCGTCGTCGAGGAAGAAGATCGGGGTCCATGTCCCTGGGGCATCGACTTGATGTCGCCAGTTGCGGTATTCGGTGACACAGGTGATCCACAGGTCACCGCGATGATGACGGGCCATCTGACCGTGGTCGTCGACGAGGCAACCCCGGTTGCCGGTGAACAGGCCTCGGTCGGGGACGGCGTGAAGATCACCAAATGGGTCGACCCGATTACGACGCGGCACTCGGAGAGCCCGGAGGGAGAAACTCGATCACCGTCTTCACGGCATCGGGCTCGCGTCGATAGGCGTCCTGCCAACGGTCGATAGGCACCCGCCGGTCGATCATCCGGTCCAGCCAGGAGCGATCTGCGCCGGCCAGCACCCGGGCGGCCTCCACGTAGTGCCGCCGGTTGGCGTTCACCGTCCCGAACATGGTGCGGTTCCCCAGCACCATGTCACGGGCGAAACCGGCCGCTGCGGAGCTGCCCTCGTCGGCTACCCCGGCGAGACAGACGATCCCGTTCGGTCGGGTCCTCTCCGGGGCCTCCATCATCAGTTTCGAGTCGCCGGTGCACTCGATGACCACGTCGAACCGCTCGTCGATCGAGGTCGAGCCGTCATGGTGGTAGGTGGCCCCCAGCTCGCTCACCAGTGCCGGCTTGGTCCCGTCAGCCACCCGATCGAGGACGTGGACCTGATCGCAATGATCGAGTGCGAACAGGGCGGCGAGCAGGCCGATCGGCCCGGCCCCCGTCACCAGGGCCGTCCTCGGCTCCCAAACTGCCCTGGCACCGATGTGGAGGATGTGCTCCCATGCCTTGGCAACGACGCTGGCCGGCTCGATCAAGACGCCGAGGGCTCCGGTGCCGGCCACGACCGGCACGACGAACGCCTCGGGCAGCGCCAGCCTCTCGGTGGCGTAGCCGTCGAGCCCGCGTATCCCGGCTTCGACGAACCGGCCGTTCTGGCACATGTCCCATTCTCCGATGGCGCAGTTGGGGCACGGAACCGGATCGGGTCTGCGGACGATGGGAGCGACCACGTCATCGACCGCGAACCGACTCCCCTCAGGGGCACTGATCACACGAGCCACCGCCTCGTGACCGAGGATGAGGCGGTCCTGTCCCGGGGGCGGGTAGCCGAAGTCACCCTCGATGATCTCGTGGTCGGTGCCGCAGATGCCCACGGCCACGACTTCGACCAGCAGCTCACCCGGGGCGGGCTCAGGCTCGGCCCGGTCTTCGAGACGTGGCGAGTCGGACGATCCCGGCTCGATGGTGATCGCTATCACGAACCCACTGCTCGGTGGCGGGCAGGCCCGTCGACCTCGGCGGCGAGGTTGTAGGCGGAGTCGATGAGGCCGAGGTGGCTGAATGCCTGTGGGAAGTTGCCCAGCATGCGCTTCGATGCCGGGTCGTACTCCTCGGCGAGCAGGCCCACGTCGTTGCGCAACGAGAGGAGGCCCTCGAATCGCCGCCGGGCGTCGTCGCTTCGCCCGATGAGGCTGAGGGCGTCGACCATCCAGAACGAGCAGAGGAGAAATGCGCCCTCGTCACCAGAAAGCCCGTCGTCGGTCTCGGCGGTGTCGTAGCGGCGGATGAGGAAATCGTCGATGGACAGCTCACGCTCGATGGCTTCGGTGGTGCCGACGACGCGTTCGTCGTCGGGTGGGAGGAACCCGACCTGGGGGATCAGGAGCAGCGCCGCGTCGAGGGCTTTCGATCCATATGACTGGGTGAAGGTGTTGCGTTCCGGTTCGTAGCCCTTTTCAGCGATCTCGTCCCGGATCTCTTGGCGGATCTCCCTCCAGT
>JAICNB010000100.1 GCA_025928935.1 Acidimicrobiia bacterium | reverse complement strand
GGTTGGAGGATCAGAAACTGGTCTTCCGAAGACCGCTGTTCGTCGCCAGCGGTGATCCGGGTGTGTAAGGCGGCTTCTCGTTCCACCCCGGCCACATCGAGATGTTCCAACAGTCCGATCCTGTCCGGAATCCTGGAGACAGCTTCGATCCGGTCGAAAGACACCCCGGTTTCCAGGGCTTCTCGCAGGTCGGGTCGATCCTGGGTCCGTCGCATGGTCCGAACCAGAGACCGGGCCGTGCCCAGACTCACATCCAAGCGGGAGGCCACCCATTCGGACAGGCTCTTACAGCCGTCACCGGTGGCCACCTGCCGATAGTCCAACTCTTCGAGGATCTGTAGGGTCTTCGGCGTCGAGTCGTGAACGATGCTCCCGGTTGGAGACCAGTCGCTGTTCTAGCTGATCGGTGGTCCAGGTGGTGAAACCCACACCCCGAACATACGTTCGCCCTGGGACAGAATCAAGATGGGGAGGCAGTCAGCACCTCGAGATTTTTCCCCTCAGGCGCCCGGTGGGCGCTTGGAAGCCGGATGAGCCCAGCTAGGCCCTCTCCACGTCGTCCAACAGCTCCTGCCAGCTCGCGGTGAACTTGGCCACGCCTTCGTCCTCGAGGACCTGGACCACGTCGTCGTAGTCGATCCCGACCTCTCCCAGCCGGTCGAGGTCCTTCTGAGCCTGTTCGATGTCGTGGTCGGAGAATGGTGTGGGCGACGGGTCGCCGTGGTCCTGTGAGGCGTCGATGGTCTCCAGGGGCATCGTGTTGACTGTGTCTTTCGCCACGAGGTTCTCGACATAGAGGAGGTCCGGGTAGTCCAGGTTCTTGGTCGATGTCGAAGCCCACAGAGGCTTCTGCACCCTGGCCCCGAACCCCGCCAGGTTGCGGAATCGTTCGGACCTGAACTCCTCGAGGAAGCGCCCATACGCGACCCGGGCGTTGGCGTTGGCCGTGAGGCCCCGAAGGGCGATCGCCTCTTCGGTGCCGATCGCCTCGAGCCGCTCGTCCACCTCGGTGTCGAAACGGGAGACGAAGAACGAGGCGACCGACGCCACCTTGCTCAGGTCCCCGCCCGAGGCGTGGTATTCCTCCATGCCTCCCAGATAGGCCTCCATCACCTCGCGGTACCGGTCGAGGGAGAAGATGAGTGTGATGTTGACCGAGATGCCTTCGGCGAGAAGACGCCGGATGGCAGGGATGCCCTGCGGGGTGGCCGGGATCTTGACCAGCAAGTTGGGACGATCGATCTGTTTCACCCAATCCCGTGCCTCGGCGACACTGGCCTCGGTCTCTCCGGCGAGGGTGGGTGCCACCTCGACCGAGACGAACCCGTCGGTGCCGTTGGTCCCCTCGAAGACACCGAGAAGCTCGTCACAAGCCCGCTTCAGGTCCGTCGCCATCAGGGTCTTGGCGATCTCTTCCGTGGCGACCCCGCCCGATTTCAGGTCAGCCAACAGCGCGTCGTAGTCGTCGGAGCCCACGATGGCCCCGGCGAAGATGGTCGGGTTGGAGGTGACCCCGGTGACAGCGTCCTCGACGATCCTTCGGGCCAACTCGCCGCTGTCGAGCATCTTCTTGGAGATCTGATCGGACCAGATGGAGACTCCGGCCTCGGCCAGCCCGTGGATGTTGGAACGACTCATCTGCCAAGGGTAGGGCGGTCTCTGCCCTGCGGTCACCGAGGCGATAGCCTCCGAAGACGTGAGCTTGGTCCTCGTCGAACCTGAGGGGCTGAGCGCCCCCGAGAAGAGTCGACCGCAAAGCGCCGATGGTCGGCGCCACTGGATCTTGGCCGCCATCATCGGGGTCTTGGCCGCGGCGACTCTCGCCATCGGGGAGAGCGGCAGGCTCGATCTCATGAGCCTGTCCGAACGCGGCGTGATCGAGGCTCATCTCGATGCCTGGTACGGAGGTGACTTCGAGGCTGCCAGTGAGCTCAGGGCCGAGCAGAAGCTGCGGACCGGGCCCACCGACGAGCGGGCGCGGGCCGAGGTCGGCTACCAGGCGGCCCTGGACGCAAGGACCGATCTACTGGGATGTGAGCCCTTGCCTCCCTCCACCTTCCGATGTGACGTCTCCTATTCGAACGTGCTCAACGAGGCGGTTGGGAAGGCACCTGCCGTCGTGGCCCAGCAGTTCGGCATCGAGCACGGTCGCATCCTTTTCGTAGCCGGTCCCTATCTCCACGATGAGATGCTCACCGCGTCGTTCCGGAGGTTCGCCGGCCTGCTATTCCCGACCGCCTACGACGAGTCCTGTACCGACGAGCCGGGCCTGCAGCCGCTCGAGTGCGCCGATTTCAAGCTGGCCCATCTCGAGGACTGGGCCTCCTGGCACCACATCGAATACGGCTGATCGGAGTGGCCGTCCCAGAAATGGATGGGAAAGACCACTAGTACCCTTCCGGGCCGGCATGCCCCGACGGATCCTCATCGCCAAGCCCGGCCTCGACGGTCACGATCGCGGGGCCAAGGTGATCGCCCGAGCCCTGCGCGATGCCGGATTCGAAGTGATCTACTCCGGTCTCCATCAGACACCTGCCCAAATCGCGGAGACGGCGGTCCAGGAAGACGTCGACGCGGTCGGCCTGTCCTCATTGTCGGGCGCACACAGGACCTTGTTCCCCCAGGTAGTCGAGGAATTGGCCGCCCGGGATGCCTCCGACATCGTGGTGTTCGGCGGTGGCGTGATCCCTGAGGCCGACTTCCAGGGTTTGATCGATGCCGGCCTGGCCACGATCTTCACGCCGGGCACGGCACTCGATCAGATCACCACATGGGTGGAGTCCAATGTCCCATCGAGGGTCTAGCGTCCACGGGAGAGCCGCTTGAAGGTCCACGAGTATCAGGCAAAGCAGATCATGTCCTCACGTGGCATACCGGTGCCGCTGGGGCGAATGGCCACGACCGTCGAAGAGGCGGTAGCCGCGGTGCGGCCGCTCCTCGAGGAGTCGGGCAACCCGGTGGTCGTGCTCAAGTCCCAGATCCACGCCGGAGGCCGGGGCAAGGGGACGTTCGCCGAGCACCCCGACCTGCGAGGTGTGAACGTGATCACGGATGGGATCGAGGGCGGTCCCGAGGCGACCGAGGCCAAGGTGCGCGAGCTCGCGGCGAAGATGCTCGGCTCGACCCTGATCACGATCCAGACCGGGGCAGAGGGCAAGGTGGTCAACCGTCTCTACCTGGAGCAGGGGATCGACATCGCCCGAGAGCTGTACCTGGCGGTCCTCCTCGACCGCTCGGTGAGCAGGAACATCGTCATGGCCTCCACGGAGGGCGGGATGGAGATCGAAAAGGTGGCCGAGGAGACACCCGAGAAGATCCTGCGGCAGGAGATCGATCCGGCTTTTGGCCTCGCCGATTTCCAGGCCAACGAGCTCGCCCACGGTCTGGGGATCGAAGGCGATGCGGGGCAGGCCTTCGCCCGCTTCGTCAAGGCTCTGGATCGCGCCGCCACCGAGCTCGACACCGACCTGATCGAGATCAACCCGCTCGTCATAACGGACGGGGGGAGGGTGATGGCACTGGACGGCAAGATGGCCTTCGACGACAACGCTCTCTTTCGACACCCCGAGATCGCCGAGATGCGGGACGAGACCGAAGAGGACGCGGCCGAGGTGGCGGCGAAGGAGGCGGGCCTCAGCTACATCAAGCTGGACGGGACCATCGGCTGCCTGGTCAACGGTGCCGGATTGGCGATGGCCACCATGGACACGATCCAACATGTGGGAGGGGAGCCGGCCAACTTCCTGGATGTCGGGGGTGGTGCCGACGAGGAGCAGGTGACCACCGCCTTTCAGATCATCACCAGGGATCCGGCGGTGAGAGGGATCTTCGTCAACATCTTTGGGGGCATCATGCGATGTGACGTCATCGCCGCCGGGATCGTGTCCGCTGTGAAGACCGTCGGCCTCAGCGTGCCGCTGGTGGTCAGGCTGGAGGGCACCAACGTCGAGCAGGGGAAGAAGATCCTGAGTGAGTCGGGTCTCGACGTCGTGGCGGCCGACAGCCTGAGGGACGGGGCGGAGAAGATCGTGGGTCTGGTGGCATGAGCATCCTCGTGGGGAAGGACACCCGGGTGCTGGTCCAGGGCCTGGGCAAGACCGGCCAGTTCCACACAGACAAGGCGATCGCCTACGGGACTCAGATGGTGGGGGCGGTGCACCCATCGCGGAAGGGGAGCGTGGCTCATTTCGAGGGGGAAGTCGACCAGTCCGGGGTCCCGGGGCGAGACGACACCTACTCGGTCGACCTGCCTGTCTTCGCCACGGTGAGGGAGGCGGTGGCGGAGACCGGGGCCAATGCATCGGTCGTGTACGTCCCGCCGCCTTTCGCCGCCGACGCCGTCATGGAGGCCGCCGCAGCCGGGCTCGACCTGGTGGTGGCGATCACCGAGGGGGTGCCGGTGGCCGACATGATCAAGGCCAAGCGCTATCTCGCCGACAAGGCCACCCGTCTCGTCGGCCCCAATTGCCCTGGTGTCATCACGCCCGGTGAATGCAAGATCGGGATCATGCCCGGATACATCCACGAGCGGGGCCGGGTCGGGGTGGTCTCGCGCTCGGGGACCCTCACGTACGAGGCCGTCTATCAGCTCACCCTTAACGACCTCGGTCAGACCACTGCGGTCGGGATCGGTGGAGACCCGGTCAACGGCACCAATTTCGTCGACATGCTTCGCATGTTCGAGGACGACCCCGAGACCGAAGGCGTGATCATGATCGGCGAGATCGGGGGCACGGCCGAGGAGGACGCGGCCGAGTTCGTCGCCACCTCGATGAGCAAGCCGGTGGCGGGCTTCATCGCCGGGACCACGGCGCCGCCAGGCAAGCGGATGGGCCATGCGGGCGCCATCGTCTCCGGGGGAAAGGGGACGGCGGCCGCCAAGATCGAGGCCATGACGTCGGCCGGGATCGTGATGGCGCAGACCCCGAGCGACATGGGCGAGGCCATGGCTCGTGCTCTCGGCTGAGAACCTCGAGTCGATCCGGACCGACGGCGAGCGGATCCTGGCACTGGCCCGTCGCGACCCGGGGCGTCCGGTCCCCCAGTATCCGGGCTGGACCATGACCGATCTGGTGTCACACGTCGGCGGTGTCCACGCCCGCACCACCAAAATCTGTCGCGAGCTGCCCACCGAGCGCCCATCGGCACCGAGACCCGGGGAAGCCGACGATGTTCTCGACTGGTACGAAACGCATCTGGGAGAGATGCTGGCTGCACTCGAGATGGCCGATCCTGACACGGTGGCATGGGGATTCTGGCCCGAGCCAAGTCTCGGGCTCTGGGAGCGGCGCATGGTGGTCGAAACCGGCGTTCACCGATGGGACGCCGACCAGGCATTCGACGAGCACGGCCCCCTGAGCGGGTTGGTGGCCGTTTCCGGCCTCAACGAGTTCGAAGCCATGTGGTTGCCCCGTCTGCCCGAGCTGCCCGTGCTGGAGGTCAAGGCCGCCGATCTGGGCAGGAGTTGGGTGTTCGGCTCGGGTGGCTCGCCGCTGCGGACTGTGAGAGGTTCTGCCTCGGACATCTACCTCCGACTGATGAGCCGTCCGTCCCCCGTCGAGTTGCCTCGCCCCTGGGGGGCCGCCGTCGACGCCCTGGAGCCACCTCCGAAGAGGTGAGGCGGTCTAGAACCTGGCCAGGTCGGCAGTGGCGTAACCGATCACTGCGTCATCTGCCCTGGTCACCGGTTGGAGTGCCTCCACCAGCTCTTCGACACGGTCTCCGGGGACTGCCACCGTCAGCTCGCCATCGGCCATGCCGGTCCGCGCCCTGGACAGGGCGCAGCCCATCGAGGCTGCGATCAGACCATGGTCGGCGGCTCGCGGAAGGATCTGGCACTGGGGCTTTCCCGACCAGTCCACGTCGACCGCGTCGTTGATCTCCATCATCTGCCGTGGGGTCACCCGGAGAAGCACGACGTCGGGCTCGCTCACTGCCCCGGACAGCGGTCCGTATCGGACGCCTTCTGGCCGGCGGGACAGAGTGGCGACCCCGGTGAACGCTTCCATGGTCACCCAGCCGACGTCGAGTAGGGCTGCCACATCGCTCTTGTCCAGGATGTCGGCGGCATCGGCGAACCCATGGGTGAAGCGTCCCACCGAGCAGTTCCCGTGGTCTTCGGCCAGGGTGTCGAAAGTCCGCTCGTGGGCGTGCATCCAGAACACACACGGGGCAGCGGCCCGACCCGATCTGCCATCGTCGGTCGGCTCGGACATCGGCTCGTTGAAGAGGGGAGTTCCGTCGTCGGGCACGGTGTCCAGAAAGGTGATCGCGATCGGGGCGTGCTCGAGGCCGAGAAGACCGGTCAGGGAGTCGGACATGGTGGCGTAGCTCATGGTTCTCTCTACTGGGTGGCTCAGGCGACGCTAGCTGATCTTCTCGAATCCGATTCTCGGGTCGAAGAAGAGGGCGATGACCTCCATCCCGGGGAATCGCTCCGCCACTACACCTCTGGCTTTTCGCAACTGCTCCTTCTGCTTGTCGTCGGTCACCGGGTTTCCGGCGCATCCGGCGTGCGCAACCAGCGCGACCTGATCGGTGCCATGGGCTTGTTGGGACACCGTCAGACTCTGGAGGAGGCCCTCCCCGGTGGCGGTCACCGATCCGTCCAGATGCTGCACCGCCCCGGTGGCGGTGATGTTGTCCACATACCGAACCCCGAAGCGGGTCATCACCTGGTCGATGGTCCGGGTCTGAATCCTCCCGTCCATGCAGGTGATCGCCGCTCCGAACCGCCCTTCGGGTGTCATGACCTCCATTGTGGCGGCAAAATCGTTGGACCTACACTGCCCGCTCATGGACCTCATTTGGATCATCGTGCTGGTGGTGGTTGCCATCCTGGTGTTC
>JAICNB010000137.1 GCA_025928935.1 Acidimicrobiia bacterium | reverse complement strand
TGGATCGGTTCTTCGGCGAGCTTCATGAGTCGCGACAGATTTTCGACGCCCTGGCGGAAGCCGTGAAGGCCATAGGACCCAGCAGCGTTCGGGTCACCAGGAGCCAGGTGGCGTTTTGGAGAAACCACCCCTTCGCGTGGGCCTGGATGCCGGAGAAGTACCTGAAGCGCGAGGCTGCGCCTCTGGTCCTGACCGTCGGACTGCGCCGTAGAGACCCTTCTCCCCGATGGAAAGAGGTCGTCGAGCCCAAACCCGGCCGGTTCACCCACCACCTGGAGCTGAGTTCAGTGAATGAGGTCGACGGCGAGGTCGCCGCGTGGCTGAAGGAAGCTTGGGAACTGGGTTCGTAGTTCCGCCAGCACCTTTTGTGAACAAACAATCGGCCGGCCCCTTTCGGGACCGGCCGATTCAGTTTGTAGTGAGGCTTAGCTCTCGGGAGCCGCTGCCGCCAACTCCGGCTCGGGGGGAATGCTCCCGCCGTCCGGCGTGTTGAACACCATCTTCTTCTTCCCGGGGTTCTCCGGGTCGTCGATGGCGTCGGCCAGGATCTGCTGGCCTGCGGTGAACTCCTTCCAGAGGATCTTCTCTGAGAGGGGGTCCTCCACCAGCCGCTGGATCGCACGGCGCAGCGGCCGGGCGCCCAGCTGAGCGTCGTAACCCTGGTCGGCGAGCATGTCCTTGGCGGCGTCGGTCAGCTCGATGGTGACGTCGAGCGACTTCAGCTGCTCCTTGACCCGCTTGAACATCAGGTCCACGATCTCCCGCACGTTCTCCTTGCTGAGCTCCTTGAAGACGATGATGTCGTCGACACGGTTCAGGAACTCGGGCCGGAAGCCGTGCTTCAGCTCCTGCATGAGCTTTTCCTTCATCTTCTCGTAGGTCACCTCGGAGGAGTCCGACGCGAAGCCCAGGCTCGTCTTGCGCAGGTTCTGGGTACCGAGGTTGGAGGTCATGATGATCACCGTGTTCTTGAAGTCCACGGTGTGACCCTGGGAGTCGGTCAGACGCCCATCCTCGAGGATCTGCAGAAGAGTGTTGAAGACGTCGTTGTGAGCCTTCTCGATCTCGTCGAACAGAACCACGCTGAACGGCCGGCGGCGGACCGCCTCGGTCAGCTGACCACCCTCCTCGAACCCGACGTAACCGGGTGGCGAACCAATCAGGCGGCTGACCGTGTGCTTCTCCATGTACTCGGACATGTCCAGCTGGATGAGCGCCTCTTCGTCTCCGAACAGGAACTCGGCCAGCGTCTTGGAGAGCTCGGTCTTACCGACACCGGACGGCCCCAGGAAGATGAACGAACCCGACGGCCTCTTGGGGTCCTTCAGACCCGCACGGGTCCTCCGGATGGCCTGGGAGACTGCCCGGACCGCATCGGTCTGGTCGACGATCCGCTTGTGCAGCTCGTCCTCCATCCGGATGAGCTTGGCGGTCTCTTCCTCGGTGAGCTTGTAGACCGGGATGCCGGTCCACATGGAGAGAACCTCGGCGATCTCCTCCTCGCCCACCTCGGCCAGAACCTGGCTCTCGGTGTCCTGCCACTTAGCCTGCATGACCACACGCTCGCCCTGCATGCGCTTCTCTTCCTCACGCAGGCGGGCAGCCTTCTCGTAGTCCTGAGCCTCGACAGCCTCTTCCTTCTGGTGCTTGATCTTGCTGATCTCCTCGTCCATCTCACGAAGGTCGGGAGGAGCAGTCTCACGCCGGATGTGCAGGCGGGAACCGGCCTCATCGATGAGGTCGATTGCCTTGTCCGGCAGGAACCGGTCCGAGATGTACCGGTCGGCGAGGTTGGCCGCAGCCACCAGCGCCTGGTCGGTGATCTGGATGCGGTGGTGGGCCTCGTAGCGGTCCCGCAGGCCCTTGAGGATCTCGATGGTGTGGGCCACGGTGGGCTCGTTCACCACGATCGGCTGGAAACGCCGCTCAAGTGCTGCGTCCTTCTCGAGGTGTTTGCGGTACTCGTCCAGGGTGGTTGCACCGATGGTCTGCAGCTCGCCTCGGGCCAGCATGGGCTTGAGGATCGATGCCGCGTCGATTGCTCCCTCGGCGGCGCCGGCACCCACCAGGGTGTGGAGCTCGTCGATGAACAGCACGATGTCGCCGCGGGTGCGGATCTCCTTGAGGACCTTCTTCAGGCGCTCCTCGAAGTCACCGCGGTAGCG
>JAICNB010000104.1 GCA_025928935.1 Acidimicrobiia bacterium | reverse complement strand
TGTTCTTTCAGGGCCCGGGCCCGGTCCGGTGGGTCGGCGGAGAGGGCCGCGGCGACGGCGCGGATCAGGTCGGTGTTGGTGTGCACACCCTCGAGGCCGGCCAGTGCCCGCAGCGGGGGAGCGGCGATGGGGACCCCCGAGGCCAGGTACTCATACGCCTTGAGCGGGCTCACTGCGTGGGTGGTGTCGTTGATCTTGAACGGGACCAGTCCGACGTCGAATCGTTGCACATAGCCGGGCAGATCGGCCTGAGCCTTCAAACCGAGGGAGAAGACATTTGATGGCATGGGCGGACGGGGATCCTTGTCGTCGCCGATCAGGACCACCGCCGCCTGAGGGTCGGCCTCGGCGACCCGGCGCACCGAGTCCCAGTCGAACCAGTCGCCATAGAGCGACCCGTGATAGCCGATGATCGTCCTGGCGTCGGGGAGGTCACCCGGTCGGGCGGGGAGGTCCCCGCCGAAGATCCCCACATTGACCGCGTTCGGGACCAGAGCGGCGTTCACACCGAAGGCTTCCACCCTCGTCGCCAGGTCCGGGGCCGAGGCGGTCACCCGATCGGCCATACGGACCAGCTCGCTCTCGACCTCGGGTCGGAACCACTCACCCCCCAGGGCGGGGTCCGACCAGTCGTCGATAACGTCGTAGACCAACTCCCAGCCATCCTCCTTGAGGGACCTCGCATGGGTGATGAGAGGTGGGGCCGGGGCCTCGACCAAGACCAGGCCGGGCGTCGGGACACGACCCTTCAACGAGTGGGGGTCGAAGCGCTCCACCCTGACCTGCTCCAGGTTGGGATGGATGAAGCGCAATCCGAGGTCCACCGACTCCTGTGCCTCGAAGAGCGGGACCAGCGTGACGTGATAGCCCTGATGCAACATCTCCAGCGCCAACTGGGTGCTCCGTGACCCACCGCCGATGTCATGGACCGGGACCGCCGCCAGGATGACCACCGGGCTCCTCGTGACCGGATCGGACCGCCCGGTCGGGGCGTCGCCCGGCGCAAGCGGCACCAGGCCGATCCGATGTCCGGCATCACGGATCCGGGCCAGCAGGCCGGGGAGGGGATGGTCGCCAGCGGGGATCCCACCGACCTCGTCGAGGATGTTGCTCCGTACCGCGATCAACCGTGGCCCTACTCTCGGCTCGACCCGCAGCCGTCCGGCGAGACGGGGGCCGTCGACCTCTCCGACCACTCCGGCCCCGATGGTCGCGTCTCCGAGGGCCACCACCGCCCGGTTGGACAGGTGCTGGGCGACGGGCAGGTCCGGGTCGGTGATGGTGAGGAACTCGGTGGTCTCACCGCTGCTGGGAGCGGTCAGCCTCACCCGGTAGGTGTCGGGGGTGGCGTCGAGCCATCTCTTCGCCTGACCGGGGTCATCGAGGAACACATCGACATTGGCCCGGGAGTGTCTCGAGTGCTGGACCAGGCGATAGCGCGCCATCACCCGGTTCGGTATCAGCGGCCGGAGGAGACGTTTGAGCCAGAGAGGCATCGGGTCACCAATGGCTCGGGTCGGGGAGGGCGGCGCTCTCCTCGGGACGCTGTCGTTGCACCGGCACCTCAGTGGCCCGAACCTCGTCGGGCACCACCCAACCCGGTCTGGGCACCGACCCCGGCGCCAGGGCACTGACGGGCCCGGCGCTCATGTCGTCGAGTGTGACCTCACCGGCCGGCTCGGCATCGGGGTCGTGCAGACTCCAGCGACGGATCATGGTCAGAGGCGGCTCCCCGCTGGTCCGAACGATGGCAGCCTGCCCGTTCGCCTCCAGTGTGTCGGCCATCTCGATCAGGGTCGACCAGGTCGTCTGCTTCTCGACGCCCCTGATGTCGACCACGTACTTGCCCCAGGTCCGGGCCAGACCCTCGGCGTCGCCCACCAACTCGGCGTTCTCGGGGAGGGGGTTGGTGTCACCGATGATGGTGAGCAACGGATACCACTCGAGACGGGCCTTCTTCATCGTCTCCTTCTCGTACAGCGCCTGATTGCGGTCCCGGACCATCCTGCGCCCCTGCTCGAAGCGGGACTCGGTGGTGACGCTCATCGACACGCCGTGCTTGCGATACCAGAACAGGGGCTCCTCGACCCGTGTCTGACCCCAGCCGGCCCCGGTGAGACGGAGCCAGAGCTCCCAGTCCTCGTTGCCCGAGGTCATCGTCTCGTCGTAGCCCCCCACCGACTCCCACGCTGCGGCCCTCATCAGGACACAGCCGACCACCGCGTTCTCGAAGAGCTGCCAGTACGGGTTGTAGGGGCGGGGGATCCATACCGCGTCGATGTCTCCCTGGAGACGGGCCAGGCAATGGGCGAACCCAGCCTCCGGGTCCTGACGCAGCACGGCGAGGAGCTTGGCCATGAACTCGGGCGCCAGCTCGTCGTCGGAATCGAGCGGGATGAAGAACTCGCCACGGCCCAGCTTCATCCCCGCATTACGGGCACCGGGCAGCCCCGAGTTCTCCTGACGGTGCAGACGCAGCCGGGGCCGCTCCAGAGAGTCGAGGAGCGAGACCACAGCGGGATCGGACGACCCGTCGTCGACGACGACGATCTCCCAGGAGGGGTGGGTCTGTTCGTAAACGGAGACCAAGGCGTCCTCGAGGAAGTCGGCGTTGTCATGGACCGGTATGACCACGGTGACATCGGGTGCCTCCAGTTCCGGGAACTCGCCGGCATCCATCCTCCGGTAGGCCTCACGGAGCCGGTTCTCCCGATCCTTGCGCTCCTGCTCCTCGGGCCAGGAGGCGTGTACCCGCAGCCGGTCCTTGACCCCTTCGGGGGCGAGTCGCGCCGCCACCCGGGCCACCGGGCCCGGCACGTACCGGTACACCCGCCGCAGGGCCGGGCTGCGCCGGATGACGGGGGCAGGGGTCGACTTCTCCAGATGCTGCGAGGCCTCCGTGGCCAGGCCGGCCTGGGCCCGGGGGTGGCGGGGGGGCGGGTCGGAGCGATACGCCGCCCAGGGATCTCCTGGCTGGGGGACCGGCCTTCCCCCCAGGTCGGAGGCCAACGCGTCATCGGTTGCCAGGCGGCGGAGGGTCCGCGACAGGCCACCGACCGTCCCGTCGTAGACCAGAGCACCGGTCGACTCGTGGAACTGCCCCCGGAAGGCGGGCAGGTCGGGGACCACCACGGGAAGCCCGAGACGTCTCGCCTCGTGGGCGGCCAGACAGAAGCTCTCGAAGCGGCTGGCCACCACCACGGCGGTGACATTGTCGAGGAGGTCGGAGATGTGCTCTCTGGGCCGGATCCCGGCGAACTCGAACGCCGGACGGTGGCGGTCGGGGATCATGGTCTGCAGCCACTCGGTCATCGGTGTTCCCGCGGTCGGGCTCCAGCCTTCACCTCCGACGAATCTCACCTTCAGACGGATGTCTTCATCGAGAAGCGCGAGCGCCGCCCGGACCAGGTCTTGCGAGCCCTTCATCTCGCCCAGCCGGCCCAGGGCGACGAAGACCGGTGTCCCTCTACCCCTGGATATCTCCCCTTCCAGAGGCGGGATCGGGGGCGGGCTCACCACGATCCGGTCCGACTCGACCCCATACCGATCGACCATCACCAAACGGTGCCCTTCGACCGGGATAAGCACCTGGTCGGCCATCCGGAACACGCCTCGCTCCATTGCCGCGGGCAGCCACCAGTCGTCGGGCTCGCTCTCCATTGCGTCGCGCAACTGGTCGTAGGGACCGTGGAACCGGACCGTGATCGGGGTCTGCTCCAAACCAAGCCGGGCACGGTCGAGCAGGAGGGTGTATCCGACCCCTTCGAAGTCCTGGACGTCGATGCGGTCACCGGGTCTTGCCAGCCCGGCGACCGCCTCCGCTGTCATCTCTGAGCGCTCGACGAAGCCGGTGGCCGGGATCAGCGCCACTTCGATCTCGACGCCATCCCTTTCCCTCACCTCGACGGGATCCGGGCTGGCGAGAACGACAAGCACTGGCTGAGTGCCGGCGAGATGGCGGGCCAGGGCATCGACAACCACCCCTGCGCCACCCTGGGTCTCGGGGTAGAGCTCGGTGGTGACGAAGACGATGCGGCGGTCGGACATGTCTGTGTTCAATTATGGAGTGTCCTGGCGCTGGGTGTTTTCTCCTCCGGTCCTCCGGGCGTGCTCCCCGTCCGGGGAAGGATCCTCTTACATGTCCGTGCAAGTGTGGGCGCACACCCGTGATAAGATTCGCGCATGCGCACGACGGTGGAATTCGATCCGGACACGGCGGCGGCGATCGATCAGCTTCGGCGTGAAGCCGGTATGGGGGTATCGGAGGCTGTCAATCAGTTGATCCGCAAGGGCCTCATGGTCGAGGACAGTCGCCCCCACTTCGAGCAACGGACCTACCAGCTAGGGCTGAAGATCGACGTGACCAACGTATCTGAGGCTCTGGACATCATCGAGGGACCCGATTACCGGTAGCGAGTGATGTTGCTCGATGCCAACATCTTGTTGTACGCGGTCGATGAGACGAGCTCGCGACACATGGTGGCGCGCACCTGGCTCGAGGAAGTCCTAAATGGCCCACAGCGGGTCGGGATCCCCTGGCAATCAGTATGGGCGTTCCTCCGTATCGTCACCAACCCACGTGCGTTGGCCAACCCTCTGTCAGCAGGTGACGCGTGGGATCTCGTCGACGGCTGGCTTTCGGCGCCTGCTTCCTGGATTCCACAGCCCGGAAGGCAGCATCGAGAGGTACTGGGCCGGTTGATCACATCGGGCGACACGCGAGGAAACCTGGTGAGCGATGCGGTGCTGGCCGCCTTGGCCGTGGAACACGGGTTGGCAATCGTCTCCGCCGACTCCGACTTCGCCCGTTTTCCGGAGGTGCGTTGGATGAATCCGGTGGCGCCCTGAAAACCCCCCTCCGGCCCTCCGGGCCACCTCCCCCTGCGGGGGAGGAAACGGGATTTCATCTCTCCCCCCGGTAGGGAGGTATTACCGGCGAAGCCGGGGAGGGGGGATCTCGCAGTAACACCGCCGATCGGTAGCCTTCCCGGTCTTCCCCGTGCTATCCACACCGCACCCACTGTCCCGGCGCTTGTTCCTGGCGCTGGTGGCCCTTCTGCCCCTCCACACCGTCTTCCTCAGGGTCGAAGTCGCCTTGAAGCCGTGGCTGGTGCTGGTGGTGATCGTCGCGGCCCTGGACCTGTGGCACGAGCGGCGGTACCCCTGGTCGAAACAAGTCGGGGTAGGCGTGCTGATCTTCCTCGCCGCGGTGCTGGTCTCCTGGCCGGGCCCCTCGGCCGGCGCAGGCTTCTGGCGTCTGTTCCTCGCCCTGGTCGCCGGGTGCCTGCTCATGTTGGTGACCGGCAAGCACGCCCATCCAACTGAAGACGTGCTCACGGTCGTCTTCTGGTCGGGGGCGGCCATGGCGACAACGGGACTTGTCCTCGCCATGGTCACCAACGGCGCCTTCGGTGCCGGGGCCATCGACGGCGTCAACGACTTCTTCCTGATCGATCGGGTCAACAAGGCCGCCTATCTCGATTCCGGGTTCCTGGCCTTGACCAACTGGCATCAAGACCCGGGCTATTCGGCGCTGTGGACCAACGTTTGGATCACCCTGTCGATCGTGGGCGTGGGCCGTGGCCTGGTCCAGGCGCCACCTTGGGCGCCACCGCTGGTACTGGGCGGTCTTGGCGCCGCCTCGATACTCACCTATGCCCGGACCGGGTGGCTCGGTCTCGGTCTCGCCGTCGCCGCCGGCCTGTTCGCCTTGTGGCATTACGGCCGGCCCTCGCTGGCCAAAGGGCTGCGTGTTGTCGGAGCCGGGGCATTGGTCGCCGCCCTCCTCCTCGGATTCCATGTCATCACCGACCCGGAGGGCGTCGGGGGTGACGTTGCCGAGGCGATGGGGTTCCGGTGGACTCACTTGCTGGCGCTTGGCGACATTCAGGTCCCTGGTGGGGCAGATCAGCCCGACCTGACCGCGGAGGACAATCGTCTCGCCGTCTGGACCGAGTACTTGGAGAGGTTCGCCGAGCAACCGATACGCGGGATAGGCCTGGGCACCGGCTGGAACGAGGTCGGCTTCCAGGAGCCCCACAACCTCGTCCTGCAACTGCTGGCGGAGTCCGGGATCATCGGATTCCTGGGTTTCGTGGTGTTGGTCGTCTCCCTGGGACGGGGTGGTGGGTGGGTCGCAGGCCCGGCACTGGTCGTCGTGGCTGCGGCATCGCTGACCCAGACAGTGCTCTTCGAGCCGGTTCTCTGGTTCATCCTCGGGCTCTGGCTCGCGTCCAGCAGCACCCGAAAGCCGGTCGAGGTCGCAGTCGGAGTCACATGACCGTCGGCGACGAGCTACGGCCCCCGGGCAATGGCTTCCGTGCCCCGGGGACCGGGCTCATGGTCGGTGGCAGCCTGGTCGCCGCCTTCGGCGCCTATGTCTTCCAGATCATCGGGGGCAGGGCGCTGGGAGCGGAGGGCTTTGCC
>JAICNB010000064.1 GCA_025928935.1 Acidimicrobiia bacterium | reverse complement strand
GTCCTGGTCCGTGACCCGGGAGAGGAGTCGCGTCGATTCGAGCCGGTGGTGGAGACGATCGAGGACCTGATCCCACGGGTCGAGGTGGTGGCGCCCGGGCTCGTCTTCGTCCCCATAGCCGGGGCGGTGCGCTTCTACGGAGGGGAGGAGATGCTGGCCGAGCGTGTGGCCAAGGAGTTGGACCGGATGGTGGGCCAGGTAAGGGGCGGTCAGTCACTGGTCGGCGTCGCCGACGGTCCCTTCGCCGCCCGCTGGGCCGCCGCCGGGGCGGATGTGGGGAGACCCCTGGTCGTCGGTGACACCATCGATTTCCTCTCCCGGCTCGATCTGGCTGCCCTCAGGGAAGGTCTCGACGCCGAAGAGCTGATCGACACCTTCCGCTGGCTGGGGGTGTCCACTCTGGGCGATCTGGCCCGGCTTCCCCGTGATGCCCTGGCCACCCGTTTCGGCAGCCCAGGCCTGCTCGCTCATCGGCTGGCGGCCGGGGACGACCGTTTCGTCGATCCCCGGGAGATCCCGCAAGACCTCGCTGTCGACGCCAATTTCGAGGAGCCCCTGGAGAGCCTGGACGCGGTGGCCTTCGCCTCCCGTGCCCTGGTGGAGCGTCTGCTGCGGGGCTTGCGAAGGTCCGGCGTTGCGCCGCACCGGGTCTCGATCCTGACCGAGTCCGCAGCTGGCCGGTCGCGGGAAAGGATCTGGAGATCGGCCGATCCCTTCACCGAGAAGGCGCTGTCCGACCGGGTGTGGTGGCAGCTTCGGGCGTGGGTCGAATCGGGTGGCATCCCGGGTGGGATCTCACGGATCAGGATCGCCCCTGCCGACCTCTCCGACGAGGGCCGACAGCTCGGTCTGCTTCAGGACGAGTCCTCGAGGATCGAGGCGGAGCGGGCCCTGGCCCGGGCCCAGGCGTTGCTCGGGCCAGACGGGGTCCTCCAGGGCCGCGCCCAGGGTGGGCGGCTGCCAGGGGAGAGAGTGTCGTGGTCCCGCTGGGGAGAGACGCAGCCCGATCAGGAGCGTGACGGCGAAGCTCCCTGGCCCGGGGCCACCCCCGCTCCGAGCCCTGCGTTGGTCCCACCCGAGCCCCGGCCGCTGGAGGTGGAATGGGAGGGGGGAATGCCGACCCGGGTCCGGCTGGGGACTCGCTGGGAGCCGGTGCTCACCTGGAGCGGTCCCTGGCGGCTCGGCGGGCGTTGGTGGGTGGGGGAGGAGGACGCCGATCGCTATCAGCTGGTCACCTCGGTCGGCGCCTTCCTCTGTGTGGTCACCCGAGACGGGGCTTTCCTGGCGGGGGTCTACGACTGAGCGGCCGTTTTTCCCCCCCGTCCAAATCACGACCGGGGGGACGAAAAAAAATCTCCCGTTTCTCGCCGGAAAAGGAAAAAACATCACACCCCCCTCGTACGTTGGCCACCATGGATTGGGGGAGTTTCACCGAGGATCATCTCGATCAGATCGTCGCTGGGGGAGCGGGACATGGCTTCGATCAGGATGATGCAGATGGGTGCGATTGCCGAGAAGAAGCGGCGGGGGTCTCATCTGGCTGATGGCTACCGGTCGATTGTGGATTGGATGAAACGACCGCGATAGGGGCGTCTTCCCCCGCCCCGACTGATCCCTAGCATCGCCTCACTGGACACCTCACGATCGATCCCGATCTCCACCGACGCCGAGTTCGACGAGCGACGAGGAAATCATCGTCGCCATCTACAAGAAGACCTCGGGGAAGCAGATGACGCTCGATGAGCTCCAGGCCACTGCAATCACTCACGGCTGGATCGACAATCTGGGTCAACGCATCGACGACGAGCGTTGGGCGATCAGGTTCGTCCCGCGTCGACCCGGATCCAATTGGTCGGCGAAGAATCGTGACGTGGTCAGACGTCTGATCGAGGAGGAGCGTATGACGCCGGCAGGGATGGCGCTCCTACCTGACGACCTCCGGATTTAGCCTCGGGATCCGCGCCATTACCGTCGTCCGGTGCCAGGCAACCCGTCGTTCAGGGCAGGTATCCGCGACTCCGCGTTGATACTTCTGGCCGTTGCCTTCTTCGGGGTGGCATACGGGGTCCTCGCCGTCACAGCCGGCTTCTCACCCTGGTTGGCCACCTTCTCCTCGATCATCATCGTGTCCGGAGCAGCCCAGTTCGCCATGATCGGCCTGCTCCCGGCCGGGCCAATCCCGGTCCTGGTCGCAGCAGTCGGGCTCGGGCTGCGACATCTCCCGATGTCCGCCGCACTGGCCGGAATGATCGGCCCACAGCCCCTGGGGACCCGACTCCGTCTCGCCTTCATCCTGGTCGACGAGACCTTCGGCCTGACCGTGCGGGCTGCAAACTCGGGGGTCGACGACATCGTGGCCTACAAGTCGGCCGCCGACATCATGCTCTACTCGGGTTTCGTGTCAGGGACGGTCATCGGGGCCTGGTTCGGAGGCGCCATCGATCCCGAGGCGGTCGGCATCGCGGTGCTCTTCCCTCTGCTGTTTCTCGGCCTGGCCGCCCCGATGATCCATCGACAACGTGACTGGATCGTGGCCGCAGCGTCGGTGGTCGCCACCCTCGCTGCCACGCTGTTCCTGCCCGCGGCCTGGCAGATCACCACCGCGGCGGTGGCCGCCTCCCTCGTCGGGATGGGCTGGAATGAGTGATCTCGCCCTCGTCGTGACGGTGGCAGCAATCACCTATGCCACGAGGCTCTCGTTCATGTTGCGGTCCCGACCTGCGCTCGGAGGGCGGGTGGGACGCTTCCTCGACGTCTTCCCGCTCGCCTTGTTCATCGCGATCGCCACATCTGGGTTGGCCGCACCGGGGGGAACACCGGAGGTCACCCCGGCCCTCGCCGCAGCAGCCGGGGGAGTGTTCGGAGCGATCATCTTCAGACGCAACCTATGGGGTGTGCTCGGGCTCGGGGCGGTTGCGTTCTATGTCGTGAGGGCGTTGACTGGATGACCGCATGGCCAAGGTCATCTACTCCATGAGCGTCTCGCTCGACGGGTTCGTCGAGGACGCAACAGGCAGCATCTCTTTCAGCGCACCGGACGACGAGGTCCATCAGCGCGCCAATGATGAGACTCGGGAGACCTCGGCGTTTCTCTTCGGACGACGACTCTATGAGGTGATGGAGGAGCCATGGCGTGTCATGGCCGCCCAGGACGATCTCCCCGATATCCCGGCGGAATTCGCCCGGATCTACATGGAGACGCCCCGTTTCGTGTTCTCAGATACTCTCGAGAGCGTGCCCGAGGGCGTCCATCTGGTTCGCAGGTCCGAGTCCGAGTCGGTGGTCCGGAGTCTCAAGGAAAAATCGGAGGGCCTTCTGGGCATCGGGGGCCCGACTCTGGCCGCGTCGCTGTTCGACTTCATCGACGAGTTCAGGCTCAACGTGGTGCCGGTCCTCCTCGGAGGAGGGAAGTCGTACTTCCCAGCCGGAAGGCAAGTCGACCTGGAACTGGTCGAGGAACGCAGATTCCCCTCAGGCACTGTCTACCTTCGCTTTCAGCGTGCCGGGTGACCGAATAGCGGGCAATATGGCGCCCCCATCACGAGGCGAAAGGGTGAGATGCGAATCGGGATCTTGACTGGTGGTGGCGACGTGCCCGGGCTCAACGCCTGCATCAAGGCGGTGGTCAATCGTGTCGCCGAAGAGGGTCATGAGGTGGTTGGTGTCCGGCGCGGGTGGGGCGGGCTCGCCTATTACAACCCGGACGACCCGGAGGCCACCGGCAAAGACCTGATCACACTGGACCCGAGCGTGGTTCGCACCATCGACCGCACCGGCGGCACTTTCCTCCACACCTCGCGAACCAACCCGAGCAAGGTGCGCCCTGAGGAGATCCCGGATTTCCTCGACGTGACCGCGGGGGAGCAGGGCTATGCCGATCTCACCTCTCATGTCCTGCGCGTGCTCGAGCACCGCGGGATCGACGTCCTGATTCCGATCGGGGGCGACGACACCCTGTCTTACGGTCTTCGGCTCCATGAGGAAGGCGTGCCGGTGGTCGCCATCCCCAAGACGATGGACAACGACGTCCACGGGACCGACTACTGCATTGGCTTCTCCACCGCGGTCACCCGTGGCGTCCAGTTCATCCACAGCCTGCGCACGGCGGCAGGTTCACACGAGCGGATCGCCGTCGTCGAGCTGTTCGGCCGCTACAGCGGCGAGACCTCATTGGTCACCGCATATCTGTCCGGCGTCGACCGGGCCATCATCTCCGAGGTCCCCTTCGACGTCGAAAGACTGGCCGGCATGCTCCAGTCGGATCGGAGATCCAACCCCTCCAACTACGCCATGATGACCATCTCCGAAGGCGCCCGGCTCCAGGAGGGGGACATGATGCTGGCGGGCGAGGAGGACGCGTATGGTCATCGCAAGCTGGGCGGGATCGGGGCCCTGACCGGGGAGCTCCTCAAGGAGCGGACCGGTGAGCCGGTCCTCTACCAGCAGGTGGCCTATCTGATGCGCTCGGGGGCGCCGGACTCCCTGGACCTCATGGTGGCGACCAACTACGCGGTGATGGCGGCCGATCTGGCGGTCGAGACCAGCCACGGCCGGATGGTGGCGTTGCGTGGCGGCACCTACACCCACGTGCCGCTCGGGGTGACCAAGGAAGGCGTGAAACGGGTCGACGTCGACGAGCTGTACGACACCGAGACGTATCTGCCCAAGGTGCGCCACGTCCTCGGCAAGCCGATGTTCCTCTACTGAGCGGCTGGCTCCTAGCCCTCAGGTCTTCCCACCCATCGCCCCGACCCTGTCGGCGATGATCTCTCGTACCTGGTCGCGTAGCTCGCCGGTGTCGGCTCCGTTGAGGCCCTCGGTCTCGACTGGCTTGTCGATGACGACCCGGATCAGACCGCCCCTGACGATCAGCCGGCCCGGGGGCCAGGCCTCGTAGGACCCGTGAATCGACATCGGCAGCACGGGCAACCCGGCACTGATCGCCATGGTGAAGGCACCTTTCTTGAAAGGCTTCATCACGCCGTTCCGCGGCCTGGTCCCCTCCGCATAGATGATGAGGCTGCGACCGTTCTCGATGAGCTCGCGCGACTGTCTGTTCACCTCGCTGTGTATCGCTCCCCGAGCCTCGCGGTCAACCTCGATGATCCCGACCATCCGCATCCCTTGGGCCAGCACCGGGACCCGGAAAAGCTCCTTCTTGGCGAGGAACCTGATCGGAAGGGGCACGGCCAGGAGACAGGCCATGATGTCGAGGGCGGAGAGATGGTTGGCCACCACGACGTAGGAGCGGCCCGGGTCGATGTTGTCTTCGCCTTCCACCTCCAGTCGTGTCCCCGAAGCCGCCAGCCAGACCCGGCTCCACGTCCTGATGACCCGGTCGATCAGGGGCGAGGTGTTGTTGAAGGGGACGATTACCGCGATCGCGGCGACGGCGACGATGGTGGCGACGACGCCGGCCACGACGGTGATGATCGTCCGTGGGATGTCGATCAGGAGCCGCATCGTCTGAGAGTACCGATCGGCCCCTTACCCTGATCGCCCATGGACAAGGCATCGCTTCGGGCCCGGATGCGGACGACCGGGCCCCTTCCTCCTGGCGTGAGCGATCGGGTAGTCGCCGGCCTGTTCACCTGGCTGTCGTCACGACTACCGGGCACGATCACTGCCTTCCTCCCCATGGAGGGGGAGGTCGACCTGAGGTCCCTGTTCGGGCGGCTTCCCGGCTGGCGGTGGGCACTGCCCCGGGTCGAGCCGGATCGCTCCGTCACCTTCCGGGACGTGGACGTGCCACGGGAGACGCATCCGTTCGGTATGGAGCAACCCTCGGACAAGGGCCTCGTGATCCCCATCCACGAGATCGACGTCTTCCTGGTGCCCGGGCTCGCCTTCGATCGCACCGGCCGACGTCTGGGCAACGGTGCAGGCCACTATGACCGGATCCTGGCATCGGCCCGACCGGACGCCGCCACGGTGGGTATCGCCCCCCACCTCCGAATCGTCGAAGAGGTCCCGGTCGAAGACCACGACGTCCTGGTGAGATGGCTGGCCACCGAGGAGGGGGTGATCAGCCCCCTTCCCAAGCGTTGAGCCGGTCGATGGAGAGAAAGATGGCCGGCCCGCTCGGTGGCGAGTTGCGGTATTGACGGTATTTGCCCTTGAGACGGGCGCGCGCCTCCCACCAATTCTCGGTGTCCTTCTCGACGGTCACCTCGCCATCGACGCGCACCCACCAGAGAGACGCCCAGTCCTCGTCGTAGTTGTCGGCAAGCAGCGAGGCCGTCGGTGTCGTCTCGACGTTGAGCAGCCGTTGGAGGCGCTGGGTGGTCTTCGGCTTGTCGTCGATCATATGGACCACGTTGAGCCCGATCACCACGAAGGTGACTGCTACCACGTGGGGCATTCCTTCCGGTGTGATCGAGGCGAAGTGGCCCACCCGGGCCAATGCCAGCCGCTCGAGGGCGTCAGCCCGATCCATCGAGCAGGGGCTGGAGGGTGCGCCAGGTCGAATCGGCCCACCTCTTGTGGCCGGCCGCGCTGACGTGGAACTGGTCGGCCGACCACAACCCTGGGTCGGAGTACCAGATGGCGGGGTCGTCCCGGCGATGTGGCACCACGTGGGCGCCGTGCCGCTCCGCCACCCTCTCATGGGCACGGTTGAAGCGCTCCGATCGGCGGCTCATCAAATTGCGCAATGGCGGCTTGAGCCGCGGGATGGGCCCGATGTCGCCGACCCCGCTCAATACCACCAGGGCCCCGGTCTCCATCAGTTTCCCCACCAGCTCGTCGAGTCGTGCCTCGAAGATGCGCAGAGGCACACCGTGGATGCAGTCGTTGGCGCCCACGGAGACCAGCATCATGTCGGGCCGGGTCGCAATGGCGGGCTCGAGTTGATCCCGCAGGAGATCCTCGGCCCGGGAACCGGAGACGGCGAAGGACTTCAGCGTCACGTAATGATCCTCAGCCATCCGGGAGCAGACCAGGCTCACCCAGATCTGCTCAGGCCCGGCGACACCGGGTGCCGTGACAGACGAGTCGCCGAGGACGGTGACCCGATAGGGAGGGTTGGACGGGTCGCCGAAAGCTCCCGAAGGGTCGAACTCCTCCTGACGGGGGGCGGGGTGGAGGATTGCGTAGAGGGCCTCGGCACCAAGCACGACGGCGCCGGCCGTTGCGCCTCGGATCAAGAGACGGGGGACCATCCCATGATTCTGCCAGGAACGAGCTCAGGCGTTGCTGGCGTCTTCGATCCGAGCCTTCAACCCGAAGCGGCCCTTGGACTCGGTGAGATCGACGACGGCCCCGACCGCGTTGGAGAAGGCGGAAGGGTCCTCGGGGAAAAACTCGAAGGCGTCGCCTTCGATCTCGAAGGCGAAGCGATACACGGAGGTGCGGTGGATCTCCATCGTGTCCATCGGCCAGGACCCCAGATGCCGTTTCCCGGCGACTACGCGAAATCGACCATCGGCTATCTCGATGCTCACCGCCGTCGGCTCCAGCCGCATTGCCTTCAACCGCCCCGTGTAATAGCTCATCCCCGCCGGTCAATCTACTCGTCGGCGTTGAGCTCGAACAAGAGAAGCAACGCCCAAATCGTGGGTACAGTTTGGACTAGTCCAAGGGAAGGGATGAATGACGGAGGACGCTCCGGACAGGCCCCATCTGGCCAACAAGGTTCGGTTCGTGACCGCCACGACCTTGTTCGACGGGCACGACGCCTCCATCAATATCTTCCGGCGCATCCTTCAGGCATCGGGTGCCGAGGTCGTACATCTCGGCCACAACCGTACCGGCCTCGACATCGTGGAGACGGCGATCGAGGAAGACGCCCACGCCATCGCAGTCACCTCCTACCAGGGCGGCCATATGGAGTTCTACCGCTATCTGCGCGACCTGCTGGTGGAGCGGGAAGCGGGGCACATCCGTCTGTTCGGGGGTGGCGGCGGCACGATCCTGCCCGGCGAGGGTGAGGAGCTGGCCGCCTATGGCATCACCAGGATCTACTCACCTGACGATGGCCGTCAGCTGGGCATGCAGGGGATGGTCAGCGACATGCTCGCTCGCTCCGATTTCGCCACCGGGGAGCTCGGCTCCGACTTCGACCTGGAGCAGCTCGACCCGGGCAACACGAGGATGCTGGCGACGTTGATCTCGGCGGCGGAGAACTTCCCGGAGAAGTATCAGGATGTCTTCGAACAGGTCGAGGCAAGGGCCGCCACCTCGGGCGCCCCGGTGGTCGGGATCACGGGAACGGGTGGCTCGGGGAAGTCGAGCCTGGTCGACGAGTTGCTCCGCAGGTTCCTGAACGATTTCGACGAGCTGAGGGTGGCCGTTCTGTCGGTGGATCCCTCCAAGCGTCGATCGGGCGGGGCACTGCTCGGGGATCGCATCCGCATGAACTCCTTACCCCATCCTCGGGCATACATGCGCTCGCTGGCCACCCGACAGGCCAACCTCGCCCTGTCCCCGCATGTCCGTCGCGCCCTCGACGTGGTCAGCGCGGCCGGTTTCGATCTCGTCCTCCTCGAGACTTCCGGGATCGGCCAGTCGGACACCGAGATCGTCGACTTCTCCGATCTTGCCATCTACGTGATGACCCCTGACTACGGGGCGGCGACCCAGCTAGAGAAGATCGACATGCTCGACTTCGCCGACCTGGTGGCGGTCAACAAGGCCGACAAGGAAGGCGCCCGTGACGCCCTTCGGGATGTGCGCAAGCAGTGGAAGCGCAACCGTCTCGCCTTCACCGCCGACGACGAGGATCTGCCGGTCCATCTCACCGTTGCCTCCGACTTCAACGACCCAGGCACCAACCGCTTCTATCTGGCGTTCCTCCAGGCCCTGGGCGAGCACGGCCTGAAGCTGGAGTCGAAGTTGGACCTGCCCCTCAGCGACGCCTCGAAGCAACACGTGGTGCCACCCGAGCGGACCCGGTATCTGGCGGAGATCATCGAGTCGAATCGCGGCTATGACCTCCGGGCCGCGGAGCAGGCTGAGCTCGCCGACAACCTGTATCGGCTCGAGGGGGCACGTCAGGAGGGAGCCGACGTCGCGGAGATGCTCGCTGATGCAGAGGAGAGGCTCGATCCGGAGAACCGGCATGCTCTCGAGCACTGGGAAGGGATGATCGCCGAATACTCGGGGACCGAGTTCGTCTACCACGTCAGGGGAAGGGAGATTCGGGTCCCTCTCCACGAGGAGACGCTCAGCCATACACGGGTCCCCAGGGTGGCGATGCCCCGCTACCGCTCCTGGGGGGACCGATTGCGCTGGCTGCTCCAGGAGAACGTCCCCGGCGAGTTCCCGTACACGGCCGGCGTCTACCCGTTCAAGCGGGCCGAGGAGGACCCGGCCCGGATGTTCGCCGGTGAAGGACCGCCGGAGCAGACGAATCGGCGCTTCCACTACCTGGCCGCCGGGATGCCCGCCAAGCGGCTCTCCACGGCCTTCGACTCGGTGACGCTCTACGGGGAAGATCCCCACGAGCGACCCGATATCTATGGGAAGGTGGGCAACTCGGGGGTGTCGATCGCCACTCTGGACGACGCCAAGAAGCTGTACTCCGGCTTCGACCTCTCCGACCCCGCCACCTCGGTCTCGATGACTATCAACGGACCCGCTCCCATGATTCTGGCCTTCTTCATGAACGCCGCCGTCGATCAGGCCTGCGAGCGGCACATCACGGAGAACGGCCTCTGGGACGAGGTGGCGGCCCGCATCGACGGCATCTACGCCGACCGGTCTCGACCGAGGTACTCGGGTGATCTTCCCGACGGCCACGACGGCTTGGGCCTGCGTCTTCTCGGCGTCACCGGCGATCAGGTGCTGCCCGGCGATGTCTACGAGCGGATACGGGCCGAGACGGTGTCACGGGTGAGGGGAACCGTGCAGGCAGACATCCTCAAGGAGGACCAGGCCCAGAACACCTGCATCTTCTCCACCGAGTTCGCCCTTGGCATGATGGGGGACATCCAGCAGTGGTTCGTCGACAACGACGTCCGCAACTTCTACTCGGTGTCGATCAGCGGCTATCACATGGCCGAGGCAGGGGCCAACGCGATCACACAGCTTGCTTTCACCCTGGCCAACGGCTTCACCTACGTCGAAAACTACCTGGCCAGGGGGATGGCGATCGACGACTTCGCCCCCAATCTTTCCTTCTTCTTCTCCAACGGGATAGACGCGGAATACGCGGTGATCGGGCGGGTGGCCCGGCGAATCTGGGCCAAGGCGATCAAACACCGCTACGGGGGCAATGAGCGGTCACAAAAGCTCAAGTACCACGTCCAGACGTCGGGCCGGTCGCTGCACGCCCAGGAGATCTCGTTCAACGATATCCGGACCACCCTGCAGGCTCTCTATGCCATCTACGACAACACCAACAGCCTCCACACCAATGCCTACGACGAGGCCATAACCACCCCGACCGAGGAATCGGTGCGCCGAGCTCTGGCCATCCAGCTGATCATCAACCAGGAGCTGGGGCTGGCCAAGAACCAGAACCCGCTCCAGGGCAGCTTCGTAATCGAGGAGCTCACCGACCTGGTGGAGGAAGCGGTCCTCGCCGAGTTCGATCGGCTGAACAGCCGCGGTGGGGTCCTTGGCGCGATGGAGCGGCAATACCAACGAACCAAGATCCAGGAGGAGTCGCTCCACTACGAGCAACAGAAGGAAGCCGGTCTCTACCCGGTGGTGGGAGTCAACACTTTCCTCTCCAAAGAAGGCTCTCCCTTCGTGGTGCCCCATGCCCTGATCCGGTCGACGGACCAGGACAAGGAACGTCAGATCGCCAATGTCCGAGCCTTCAAGGAGAGGAACGCCGAAGTGGCGGGGTCGGCCCTGGAACAGCTTCAGAAGACTGCCGTCTCCGGAGGCAACATCTTCGGGCAGCTCATGGAGACGGCGAAGGTGGCCACTCTGGGACAGATGAGCCACGCTCTCTATGAGGTGGGCGGTCAGTATCGGAGGAACATGTAGCTACATCGGGATGGGTGGCTGATGGAGCCCGAACGGGAACCCCTGATCGTCCCCTGCACAGCTTGAAGCCGCCAATACGGGTCATGGAATCATCGTCACCCTCTACATCGATTTCGTCCACCGAGCCGCCGAGCACCTCTACCTTGGCCACCGCGGCGTCGATATCGTCGACACGGAAGAACACCGAGGCGTGGCTCCCCGGTCCCCGCCGTGGATCCATGGGATCTCCTCGATACGCGAATTCGTCACCTACGCGGGACCGCGTCGGGCCAATCGGTCGATCATTCCCAGATCCGGACCTGGGCTGCTCGGGCATGGGCTTCCAGACCCTCGAGCCGGGAGAGGAGGACGGTGTCCTCGACCAGCTGCGCCGGGTCATCCACCCTGGACCAGGTTGGGGCCTTGAGGAAGGTCAACACCGACAGCCCGGACTGGAATCTGGCCCCGCCCCCGGTGGGAAGGACATGATTGGGGCCGACGCCGTAGTCGGCGAATGCTTCGGCGCTCTGCCCACCCAGGAACACCGAGCCGTACGAGCTGAGATCCGTGAGCAGGTCCTCGGGTCGTTCGACATGTAGCGCCAGGTGCTCGGGGGCAATCCTCTCTGCGGCGGCCACGGCCTCCTCCAGCGAGCCGACCACCAGGGCGAACCCATTGGTCAGGGCCTGCCGGGCCACCGCCGAGGTGGGGAGGTCAGCCAGCTGCAGGGCGATCTGATAATCGACGTCGTTGTCCAGACGCCGGCTGGTGGTCACCAGCATCGGGAGGGCATCGATGTCGTGCTCCGCCTGGGCGAGGAGGTCGGCGGCGACCAGGGTGGGATCTGCCTGGTCGTCGGCGATCACCAGGATCTCGGAAGGCCCGGCCAGGCCATCGATCCCGACCTCACCGAATAAGAGCTTCTTGGCTGCCGTGACGTACTTGTTCCCCGGGCCGACGACGAGATCGCACGCAGGGGAGAGACTGCCGTAGGCGAGGGCGGCGATGGCCTGGGCCCCGCCCAGTGCCAGCAGCCCGTCGGCTCCGGCGACCGCAGCCGCAGCCATGGTCACGTCGGTTGGGCGGGGCGAGGCGACCCAGACGGTCTTCACTCCGGCGACCCAGGCCGGAATCACAGTCATCAACACGGACGAGGGAAGCGGATGCCGGCCGCCAGGTGCGTATGCCCCGACGGTCGACACCGGCGTCCAACGATGCCCGGCCCTGCCCCCGGTCACCTCGACGTCGACGTCGACCAGGGCCTCTCGTTGAGCCTCGGCGAAGTGCCGGATACGGCCCGCGACGTTCTCCAAGACCTGACGCACGTCGGGGCCGATCCGTTCCAGGGCCTGCTCCAGCTCCCCTCGTCCGTGAACGATCTGGTCTCCGGGAGAGAGGTCGCCGTAATGCTCGGAGAAGCGGCGTATCGCCCCCTCGCCGTTCGCCCTGACGTCCTCGAGGATCTCGGCGGCGAAGGTGATCGCACCGAGGTCGGCCGGTCGGCTCACCACCTTGGGCAGCATTTCGATCCGGGGTAGCGACCTCATCGCAGACTCTCCTTGGGTGTCATCGGCCGGCGAGTGACGCGGCGCTCCCGCCGGTCGAGCTCTCTTGCCACCTCGTCGAGGTCGACCCCGGCGGACCGCGCCCTCACCAGTAGGAAGTAGATGAGGTCAGCCGACTCGTGGATCACGTCTTCCTTGCTCTCCGCCGCTGCCAGCTCGGTGGCCTCTTCGATGAGCTTGGCTGCGAGCAGCTCCGGGTCCTGGAGCAGCCGATATGTGTTCGACTCAGGATCCGGCGCCCCGGCGATGCTGCCCACACGTCGCTCGAGACGCCCGAGCCCCCGGTCGTCCCCCCAGCATTGCCATGTCCCCTCATGACAGAACCCTCTGCCGTGCTGACGGACCGTGAAGCGCAAGGTGTCGCGATCGCAGTCGACATCCACCGACAGAAGCTCCTGAGAGGCCCCCGATGTCTCACCCTTCACCCAGATCCCACGCGTGCGGCTCTGATAGATGCCCCGTCGCTCCTCCATCGCCCTACCCAGGCTCTCCGCGCTGGAGTAGACGAGCCCGAGGGCCGTACCCGACTCATCGACCACCACAGTCGGCCACAGCCCGTCGGGTCGGTCGGATCGAATCATCGAGGCGAGTGATTCGGCCAGCGTGAGCTGTCCGCCGTACAGAGCCATCCCCACCTGAGCGTCGGCGCCCAGGCGGTCGAGCTCGGCCACCTCTGCGGCGGTGGTGATGCCTCCGGCGACCGTTACACGAGCCGGTGACGCCACCTCGATCACCATGGCTGCCCGCTCGAGGTCGGTGCCGCTCAGTCGGCCTTCGCGCTCGATGAAGGTGATCAGGAACCCGCCGCATAGGCCACGGAGCTGTTGGACCCGTTCCAGGACACCGGTCCCGGTGCCCTGGCGCCAGCCATGGGTCAACACCTCGCCATCGCGCGAGTCGAGGGCCACGATCACCCGGTCCGATGGGAGCTCGGTCAGCAACTCCGGTGTGGCTGCGGTCCCGATCACTACCTTCTCAGCGCCGAGGTCGAGCCAGCGCCACGCGGTGGCGAGGTCCCGTATCCCGCCCCCGACCCGGACCCGACCCCGGCGACAGAGCTCAGCGATCAGGTCCTTGTTGTCGCCCTCGCC
Organism: Acidimicrobiia bacterium; assembly: GCA_025928935.1. Taxonomy (GTDB): domain Bacteria; phylum Actinomycetota; class Acidimicrobiia; order Spongiisociales; family ZC4RG35; genus JARDZU01. The sequence continues at coordinate 4,157 of JAICNB010000064.1, read as the reverse complement.
GCGGGCGGCGTCGATGTCCACCACGGCCACTTCGCCGACCAGGCCGAACCGCTCCAGGATGGGGAAAGGGTCACCGGCCTCGATGGCCAGCCTCTCACCACCCACCAACTGGACGGCCTGCCCACCGGATATGTCGATCGAGGGGATGATCATGGCCGGACCACGATCCCGGCCGCGGTCAGCGCCTGTTTCAAATCGCCCACTGTCGTGTCCCCATCGTGGAGGATCGAGGCGATGAGGGCCGCCGAGGCCCCCGCTCCGATCGCTTCCACCAGATGACCGGCCCGGTCGGCGCCGCCCGAGGCGATCACGGGGACCGTCACCGCCGCCGAGACCGACCTGATCAGGTCGAGGTCGTAGCCCGACCTCGTCCCATCGCGGTCCCAGCTGGTGAGGAGGATCTCGCCCGCGCCGACGGCTACCGCCTTTCGACACCATTCCACGACGTCGAGCCCGGTTCTCTTCATCCCGCTCTCCACCACAACCGCCCAGCCCGTCGGGCCGGCCGCGCCGTCGACCGCCAGGACGGTGCATTGCGTCCCGAATCTCTCCGCGATCTCAGCGATGAGTACAGGGCGGGATACGGCCGCGGTGTTGATCCCCACCTTGTCGGCGCCTGCCTCGAGGAGTCGCCCGGCATCGTCGGCCGACCTCACCCCTCCGCCTACGGAAAGGGGAATGGAGAGCACGGTGCGAACTGCCCCCACTGTGTTCAAAGCATGACCCCGGCCCTCCGGGGTGGCCGACACGTCGAGGAGCACTATCTCGTCGGCGCCCTGTTGCTCGTATAGGGCGGCGCATTCGACGGGATCGCCTGCGTCCCGCAGACCCTGGAACCTGATCCCCTTGACGACACGCCCATCCTTGATGTCGAGACAGGGTATGACTCGTGATGCCAGAGTCATGCCGCCTCCTCCACTCTCTGCAGCCAGCGGTCGAGGAGCCGAGCCCCCCATTGGCCGGAGAGCTCGGGGTGGAATTGACAAGCGAGCACGTCACCTCTCTCCAGCGCGGACGGGAAACTCCCGCCGTGGTCGGTGCTGCTCCCCACCCATCCTTCGGGAACCCGGTCGAGCCGGTATGAGTTGGCGAAATAGGCCCATCCGGCCTCCACGAACCGGGAGCCGGGGTCGGGCTCGACCCGGTTCCAACCCATCTGGGGCACGATGACCCCGTCCCCGAAGCGGCTGACCGTCTCTTCGAGCACATGCAGGCCGGTGGAGCTCGGGCTCTCTTCGCTGCCCCGGCCGAGGAGCTGCATACCGACGCACACCGCGAGGGTCGGGCGACCCGCCTCGATCCGTTCCCGAAGTGCCGCGGTCAGGCCCAGCGATTCGATCCTGCCCATGGCGGCACCGAATGAGCCCACCCCGGGGAGGACGACCCCGGCCGCGGATTGGACGTCGCCGGCGGTGGAAATCACCTCGACCGCGGCCCCCAGTCGAGTGAGGCCGGCAACGACTGAAGCGGTGTTGGCCGTCCCGGTCGGGACGATCGTCACTGTCTTCACGTCAGGGTCCCTTTCGTGCTGGGCACTCCGTCACCGTCGGCGGCAACCGCCGACCTGAGTGCGACCGCAAGAGCCTTGAACGCCGACTCTGCCTTGTGGTGATCGTTGTCACCGCGGATCAGGTCGATGTGGAGGGCCATACGCCCTTCGATGGCGAAGGACCTGAGGAAGTGGACGAGGTTCTCCGTTGCCACCTCACCGATGGTCTCTCGGGCGAAGCCGATTGAGATCTCGGGCCAGGGCCTGCCGGACAGATCCACCACCGCCCTGCTCAACGACTCGTCGAGCGGGGCGTAGGCATACCCGAATCGGCCTATCCCTTTGCGATCCCCGAGGGCCTCGTCGAAGGCTCGACCCAGGACGATGGCGCAGTCCTCCACGGTGTGGTGATCGTCCACCCGGGTGTCGCCGGTGGCAGTCAGGGCGAGGTCGAATCTTCCGTGCTTGGCCAGGGTCGCCAGCATGTGGTCGAGAAAGCCCAGCCCGGTCTTGATGTCCGATGTCCCGGACCCGTCGAGCTCCAGGTGGCCCCGGATGGCGACCTCGGACGTCTCACGCTCGATCTCGGCTCTTCGTGTCATCTCAACATCGCCTCCAGGTCGGTCGTTCTGTCCAGGATCCGTGCCGCGGCTCGTAGCCGATTACGGGCCTTCGCGGAGTCGTCTCCGGGGGCGATCACCCCGATCGGGACCACACCCGCTGCCCTCGCCGCGGTCACGTCGTCAGGTGTGTCGCCGAGCATCCAGGCCCGGGTGACACCCATGGTCTCGAGGGCCAGCCTGACCGGAGTCGGGTCGGGCTTGAGCGGGGCCTCGTCCCGTGTCACCAGTGCGGCGAGGGACTCCGCCAGCCCAAAGCGCTCCAGAAACTCCTCGGCGTCGATGCGGGGCCGCCCGGTCACCACGGCAAGTGGGAACCGTGATGCCCAACGTTGCCACCTCTCCTGGTCGACCAGGGAAGTCTCGGCCACCTTGAGACCCGGGGTCCGCCCGTCGCCCTGATATAGGGTCTCGAAACGGGCAGTCACCTCCGTCAGGTCGGTCTCGACGCCGCCTCGACGGCATAGGGCTCTGGTCAGCGCCCAGTCGTCGCTGGTTTCTCCCTCGCCCTTCGCCGTCTCGATGTCGTCCGGGCCTATGTCGACGCCGAAACTTCGGGCCGTCTCGATGATGGCGAGGATTTGAGACCGGCTCACATCTGCGATCACCCCATCGAGATCGAAGATGATCGCCTCCGGGGCCAGGGCGGCGCCGAGAGTGGCAACCAGCCGGTCGAAGTCATCCCGGCCTCCCGGCACGGTGATCCTGACCGCTCCCTCCAGCCCCGGGCGATCGGCGAAACGCCGCAGACCGACGCCGAGAGAGGCTGCCGCCGCCACCACCCACGAGGCCTCGTCCGTTTCGGCCAGGACGAAGTTGCCTTCCGATGGCAGGGGCCTGGCGCCGAGACCGGCGAGGACGCCGGTCAGCTGCACCCGTTCCGCCCTCACCTCTTCCACGAAAGATGTGAGCTCCTCTTCGGGTCGGTCGAGCCTGATCGTGGCGATCGCAGAGGAGAGGGCCGACACCGGATACGGGTTGCCGTAGGCGCCGATCGACGCCACCAGCTCAGCTGGCCCCAGCAGGTACCCCACCCGCAGTCCAGCCAGCCCGTAGGCCTTGGAGAGAGTCCGGGCCACGACGACATTGGGCAGTTCGAGCAGGGCGGGCGTCGGGTCGATGTCGGCGAACTCGACGTAAGCGCCGTCGAGGACGAGCAGTGGTGACTCTTCGGCCAGCTTGAGCAGCTCCACCTCGGTTGCCGTGCCACCGGTCGGGTTGTTGGGTGACACGATGAATACGGCGTCGGTCTGCTCGCCGATCGCCTCGACCAAATTCGGCACCGGCAGAGGGCCCGTCCACCACGGCACCTCGACCAACTCGGCGCGGCGCTGCTCGGCGTACCGGGGGATCATCTCGAAGGTGGGGTAGGTGGTCACGACCTGGCTTCCCGGACCCACCCGGGCCATGAAGCACCGAGCAAGGGCGTCGTCTCCACCCGCTGTGACCAGGACCCGGTCCATGCCGACGCCGTGCAAGGCGGCGAGCCGGGCCCGGAGAGCCGAGGTGTCGGGATAGTGGGCGACCAGGCGTTGCGGGTCTTCGATGGAGGCCACCAGCGCCTCTGCCCTGCTTCGCCCCTCGTTCTTGGAGAGGTCGAGATCTATGGGCACATCGAAGCCCTGGGGTGCATAAGCGGTGGGGCCGCTCATGGCACGATCTGCTCCAGCCTCGACACTGCGATATCGGTCGCACCCAGCCGGCGGAGCCGCGGGATGAGGCGAGGGAGGTCGCCGCGGGGCACCGCCGCCTTGACGGCCATGCCCGCCCCCCCGTGGAGCATGGCCACGGTCGGCTCCCTCATCGCAGGCAGGGCGTCGATGACCGCATCGAGGTCGGCCAGGGCGACGTTGAGCTCGAGCATGGCCCTCTTCCGGGCATCGAGCACCGATCGGAGGCTGAGCACCAGTCCGTCGATGGCTGCCTTCTTGTCCGACTCCGAAACCGCCGCCTGGCTGGCGTAGAGGCGGGTCGACGAGATCATCAGGTCGTCGACTATGGCGAGCCCGTTGGCGGCGAGGGTCTCTCCGGTGGCCGTGTTATCGACG
>JAICNB010000060.1 GCA_025928935.1 Acidimicrobiia bacterium | reverse complement strand
GGAAGTCCTCCACGAGAGCCGTAGCCTCATCCGTCATCGGCACCCCCTGCGAGAAGGGGGCACCTCTCCTCCACGCGGTCACTACCCAGATCCCGGTGGGTTCGCTCCTGATGGGCTGGGCCAGGTCAATACTCACCGTCTCGTACTGGAACTCACTGATCGTCGGAGCGCACTGGCCTGCATATTCATCTTCCGGGTAGATGGGGTTGGTCTCGCCGGGCGCGCACCGGACGAAGTTGATGTTGCTGTCGGTCGTTTCGTGCCCCACTTCTGGGTTGAAGAGAAACTCTTCCCATCCCAACTCCTCCCGGAGGAAACGGGCGATGATCTCCGGATCCGCGGCGTCCCCGTTCTCGATCTCCGGGTCGAGCTGCCAGGTGTAGTCAGCGTCCCCGGCGTCGGCTCGTTCCTGTGCCTCACGCACCTCCTCCAAATTCGACTGTGGCCACATCGAGCCTGAGATCGGGAAGTCGGGTTCCGGCGCGAGGATCGTCGTCGAGGTTGGCAGGGTCGTTTGATCGACCACCTGGCCATCATTTCCCCGGAAGGCGAAATACAGCCCGCCTATGGCGAAAACGACGACTACGAACGCCGCCACCGCCCAGGCCAGACTTCGCCCTGAACGGTTCGGAGACTGCCGTCGAGCAATCGCCTCCTCAGCGGTGACCGGGGGAGCCATCTCGTCGATGTAGTCGAGAAGTCGTGTTTCAAGTCTCATCGTCAACCCCCAGAGCTATCCGAAGCCGTGACAGGCCCCGCTGCAGGTGGTTCTGAACCGAAGTCGGCTTCAGGCCGAGCATCGTGGCGGCCTCGGCCTGACTCAGGCCCATCGCGTGGACCAAGATCACCACCTGACGCTGTCTCAGGCTCAAGGCCCGCAATGCCGGGGCCAGACCAGGTTCCACCCATGGTTCGTTCCCGACAGGCGAATCCGGAAAGACGACACGACGCAGCGGTCGACGTCGAGCCCAACCCTGACCAACGCGATACAAATAGCCAGCCGGATTCTCCAATTGACGCACTCTCTCCCAGTGCTCCCACCCATAAGCCAGCGCCTCAGCAGCGGCCTCCCGCCCAATGTCCACACCAAAACCGGCGACAAGCGCCCGGCGCAACTGCGGTTCAACGTCCCGGACGAACGCAACGAAGCCCGGACCGACAACCACCTCGTCAGGAGCAGCCCTCACCATGTCATAGACATAAGACGCCGACTGAGAGGTTTACACCACACCCTCTTTTCGCGCCCGATCAGAGTCCATGGTCGAACTCCCGTGGCCGTCGTCAGTCGTTCGACACCCCCGCATCGAGCCGCGAAATTGAGCACCGGATCGCGCTCAACCTAGAGAACGCGAAAACCGCATATCCATTGGCGTTTTCGGGCTTCAGAGCCCCCGAATACAGAGCACTATTCCTAAACCGGGTGTCGCAGGTTCGAATCCTGCCGAGGGCGCCACGGAAGTCAACGAGCGCTCTCCTGAAGAATCGGGGAGGAGCGCCGGAAGCCCCAGATCGTGCAGTAGATGCCCAGGAACGCCTCCCAGATGAACTCCGGGGCTACCAGGAGGGCTGGAAGCGCGCTGTCTTCTCCCCACCCGTCGACGAGGCTGACGATGCTCCCAATCAGAAGGATGGGCCCACCGATCAGACCGAACCAGGTCATGCCCCGCGGCACGAGGCCGGACTTGTACATCAGGTAGCCGAGTATCAGCCCATTCCCAAAGGGGACGACGAACCCAGGGCCAAACAGGGCCGTCCAATCCTTGAGCGCTGCAAGCGATACGGCGAGGTCGGCTGCATCCGAAGAGGTCAGGCGCAGGCTCACTATCCCTAGGACAAAGATGATTCCGGCAGCGATGAAGACGCATTCCATGATTCGAGCGGCGACGTAGCCGAGTGCGAGAACCCTGTCCTGTCGCCATGCGATCGGGTAGAGAACGACGGCCGTTCCGACGTTTGCGAGGATGAGGCCGAACTCCAAGAGGACTGCCAGATAGATCTGGTTGACATTCCCGCTACCTGCGATGAAACCGGCCGGGTCGTCGATAACTGACTGAAAGAGAAGGGCAGCCGGGATCGATGTGAGGAACGTGAGGATGAACAGCACCCCGAAGATCCGGGCATTCCTCTGGTCGGTCTCCATGGAGCCTCCTTGGTGGATGGGCTACTCCCGGCGCCGCTCGTACCCGGTGTTTGCGTCGTCTAATCGCTGTCGACCCACGAGGTCGATACCGCCTCGACCGCGATCTTCTCGCTCATCGTCGGTTTGCTCGCCTGATCGGAGTCGGGCTCAGCCCCAGTCCCGCAGCGTCCCGGTCAGGATCTCGACGAGTTGGGCGCCCCACACCTCGGCGCGCTGAACTTCGCCCTCGAGCAGCGGGCCCGGCGTGTCTTCGACATAGAAGCTCTCGGGCCGGGTGACCAGCCGGTAGCCGCGCTTTCGAGCGACCTTCGCGGCTGACTTAGCCGCCGACCCGGGCAGCCGGCGAACGATGTCGACACGGGTGTCGAACGCTGCGAACGGGGTGTCGTTTCCCTCAGGCAGCTGATCGAGCCACTCTCGCAGTCCGATCGTCGGATCTGCACCGGCCCCCTGGCTCACGGCATCGGCGCGCGTCGTGGCCCGTGACATCGAGAAGGCATGTGTCGGCCCTCCTACCACGAGCAGATCGACGCCTTCGGGCCGTGCCCCGTCGACGACGGTGTGCAACTCGACATCGAGATGTCCCCCCATGCCGTCGGCAACGGCCTGGGCGACCCGGGCGGTATTTCCAAAAAGGGACTCGTGCACAATGAAGGCTCGCACGGGACCTCCCTCCTACTCGTGCCAGGCCGGCAGGCGCCCAGCTCGAGCTATCCGAATTTCAAATTGCCCCGACGAGGGGCCCCGACCTGGGTCGAGGGCCCCTCGACGAAGCTCGCGATCAGCTGCTGACCAGGACCTTGAGGGCCCCCGTCTCCCCGGCCCGGCTGAACACGTCGTAAGCCTCTTCGAACTGATCCATGTCAAAGGTGTGGGTCACCAACCGCGCCGGGTTGATCGACCCGCCCTGGATGAGGCGGATGAGTGTCGGGGTCGAGTAGGTGTCGACCAGCCCTGTGGTGATGGTGACGTTTCGAATCCACAGCTCCTCCAGATGGAGTGTGACCGGTTCACCATGGACTCCGACATTGGCGACGCGGCCTCCAGGCCGGATCAATGAAGCCGCCAATTCGAAGGTGGCCGGCACCCCGACCGCCTCGATGGCGACGTCCGCCCCGAGGCCTCCAGTCAGCTCGGCGACCATCGCCTTCGCGTCGTCTGTCCCGTTGTTGATGGTCAGATCGGCGCCGAACTGCTTGGCGGCGTCGAGCCTGCTTTCGGCCAGGTCGATGGCGACGATGTGACCCGGGCTGTAGAGCTTTGCGCCGAGGATGGCGGCCAGGCCGATCGGGCCCGCCCCCACCACTGCCACGACATCGCCGGGCCCTACGTTGCCATTGAGCACGCCCACCTCGTACCCGGTGGGGAGAATGTCAGCCAGCATCAGCATCTGCTCGTCGGTCACCCCATCGGGGACCGCGTATGTCGATGTGTCGGCGAAGGGCACACGGACGAACTCGGCCTGGGTGCCGTCGATTCGGTGGCCCAGGATCCATCCCCCGCCGCCCAGACACTGCCCGTAACTTCCCTCCCGGCAGAACCGGCAGGCGCCACAGGCGGTGATGCAGGAGATGAGGACCCTGTCACCGGGCTTCACGTTCTTGACGCCGGGTCCGATTTCCTCGACGGTCCCAATGGCTTCGTGACCGAGGATTCGGCCCTCCTCCACGGTGGGCACGTCGCCTTTGAGGATGTGGAGGTCGGTCCCGCAGATGGTGACTGCGTCCACCCGGACTATGGCGTCCGTGTCGTCGATGACGACGGGCTTGGGTACCTCGTCCCACGACTTCTTGGTCGGTCCGTGATAGACCATGGCTCTCATGAGATCTCCTTTCAGAGCCGCGACCTCGTAGATATCGGGGCCGACGTAGCCGAGTTAGGGCACAACGTCCCAAATGACGCTGTTCAGCCCCACAAGACCCGGTGACATCGAACTCACGCGTTTGATTTCCGTCATGAAGGGGCAAAGATGGTCCGACATGCCGGTGGACGGCCCGCCCTGCTCGGTGGCCGTCATTAGCGCAAGGAGGGCGAAGGTGCGCAAATCACTGAGGACGGCCGTAGCGGTCGCCACCCTGACAACCATGCTTCTCGGCACGGTCGTCACCGCGAACGCAGCTGTGCCGACGGATACGAGCGGATTGCGGGAGGCAGTGTCTGCCGACGCGATAATGGACCATCTTGCTGAACTGCAGAAGATCGCCGACAACAACGGCGATACACGAGCGAGCGGCACACCCGGCTACGACGCGTCGCTCGACTACATAGAGGACCTGCTTGTCTCCGCAGGCTACGAGGTGACCCGGCAGAACTTCCTGTTCAACTCGTTCCGTGAGCTGTCCGAGCCGGTTTTCGAACAGGTGGCGCCGAACGCGGTGACCTACGAGCCCAACGTGGACTTCATCACGGCGGAATACTCGGGCAGTGGCGATGTAACGGCTCTTCTGCAGGCCGTCGACCTCGTTCTGCCGCCGGGTGAGGAGGCGAGCACCTCGAACAGCGGCTGCGAGACAGAGGACTTCGCCGATTTCGTCGCGGGCAACATCGCACTGGTTCAGCGCGGTACCTGCGACTTCTCGGTCAAGGCGCACAATGCCTTCGTGGCAGGGGCGGTGGGCGTCATCATCTTCAACGAGGGTCAAGAGGGTCGCACCGAAACACTGGCTGCCACGCTCGGTGACGCCTTCTCCGACCCCCTTCCAGTCATCGGCACGTCATTCGAGATCGGTAACGACCTCGCCGCGTTGCTCGGCGGGGGCGATGTCACCATCCACCTCGCCACCGAAACGCTGATCGAGCTGGACGTTGCCACCCAGAACCTGATCGCGGAGACGTCGACCGGCCGGGACAACCGGGTCGTGATGGCCGGCGCCCACCTCGACTCAGTGCCTGCTGGTCCGGGCATCCATGACAATGGCTCAGGCTCGGCCACCCTGCTGGAAGTCGCCCTTCAGATCGCCGATCTCGGTATCGAGCCACGTAACAAGGTCCGCTTCGCCTGGTGGGGCGCGGAGGAGGCTGGCTTGGTCGGGTCGCAGTTCTACGTCGACAGCCTGACCAAGGCCGAGGCGAAGGACATCGAGCTGTATCTCAACTTCGACATGATCGGCTCTCCGAACTATGCCCGCTTCGTGTACGACGGAGACGGCTCGGCATTCGGGATCAAGGGCCCGACTGGTAGTGGTTCCATCGAAGAGGTCTTCGAGGATTTCTTCGCCTCGCAGGGCCTCGCATCCGAGCCGACGGCGTTCGATGGGCGGTCGGACTACGACGCGTTCATCACCGCTGGGATTCCAGCCGGTGGGTTGTTCACCGGGGCAGAGGACAACAAGACCGCCGATCAGGTGGCCCTCTATGGTGGCCTTTCGACCTTCGACGACGAGGCCGTGGCCTACGATCCGTGCTACCACCAGGCGTGTGACAGCCTCGACCCGATCGCGGATGGTGCCTCGGCGGGGCTTTACCAAGCCCTCAACGAAGCCTACGAAGGCGCTCTGGAGTACAACGGTGTGATCAGCAACCTCAACACCGTGGCACTCGAGGAGATGTCCGACGCGGTGGCCCATGCCGTTCTGCTCTACGCCATGTCGACCGGCTCAGTCAGCGGCACGGCGACCGCCTCGGAGCAGGCTATGACTACCGGAAGCGAGAGACAGGGCGCCCACTTCCGGCGGTGAGGACGTAACCACTGCACGGTCTCCGGTCGGCGAACTGGACAGAGCCCACCCCCCTCACGGGGGTGGGCTCTTGGGACTTAGCGCTGCTCACCGCGAAAACGTCCCTCCTCTACAGCGTGACGATCGACGGCTGCCTCGCTGTCAGTGACCGCGGGCGGGGGTCAACCCCAGAACACGCCTGGATTCAGGATCCGGTTCGGGTCGAGCGCCTCCTTCACCCGCCGGGCGAGCTCGATCGACCCTGGATCGGTTGTCCGTCGCCACCGATCGGTCTTGGCCACCCCGATGCCGTGCTCGCTGGCGATGGCCCCACCCATCGACACGACCAGCCCGAGGATCTCCTCGGAGGCCCGATCAGGATCGGGGCTGCCGACCACGTTGACGTGGAAATTGCCCTCGGCAAGGTGCCCGTAGAGGAAGACCTCACCAGACGTGTCGAGGGCCCGGACGACAGCGGCGAACCCGTCGATCCGATCGAGCGGCACCGCCACGTCCAGCTTGAGCGGCACGCCGAGGCCGTTGATCGTCTCGGTGATCGATTCCCGATAGACCCAAAGGGATCGATCCACCACTGCCGACGAGCTTTCGTCGAGGGCGAGGTTGCCCGTTGTCTCGACCAGGACGTAAAAGAGGAAATCGCCCGGGATCGGACGGGCGAGACCGCGGTGCTCGATCACCGCCTCGAGACAGGCACGATCGAAGAACTCGATGGCGCGCAGTCCCGGCCCCATCAGCCGGAGCCCGTCGGTGAGGGTGTCCATCCCGACGAGCACCACCATCAGCTCCGACTCGCTCGGGGTCGACAGACGCAGGCGGGCCGAGGTGATCACCCCGAGGGTTCCTTCGCTGCCGATCATCGTCTGGATGACATCGGGGCCCGTGCTCACCTTGGGCAGAGTCTCGAGGCTGGAGACGAGGCTCCCGTCGGCGAGCACCACCTCGAGCCCGAGCACCTGGCGCCGGGTGTCGCCACGTGAGACCACATATGCCCCGCCGGCGTTGGTGGCGATGGTGCCGGCGACGGTCGCCGAGTCCCTGGACGCCAGGTCCACCGCATAAGCCAGATCCTCCTCACGGGCATGAGCCTGCAGCCTTCCAAGGGTGACACCGGCGCCGGCGATCACCGATCGGGTGCCGTGGTCGACAGGCCCGAGCCGATCGAGACGGCGAAGGGAGACCAGCACCTCGCCGCGGTGCGGGATCGATCCCCCGACCAGGCCGGTGTTGCCGCCCTGTGGCACCAGGGGTGCCCCCGCCTCCTGGCAGATGCGAACCACCCTCTGCACCTCTTCGACCGAGCCCGGCCTGACCACGGCGGCGGCGTTGCCGATCCATCTCCCCGTCCAGTCCCGGACATACCCGGCCTTCAGGTCAGGTTCGGTGAGCACCTGATCCGGGCCGACAGCCTCACCAAGATCACCGATCAGACCGACCGCGGGGCTCACGCTCCTGCTCTCAGGCACCAGGTCTCCACCCACCATGGCATCCGTCGACTCTATGCAATTCACCCCGGCATGCCTCCCAGGTCTCTGACTCCATTAGGTTGTGGGGTCACGAGAGGAGCTGATGAACGGGTTCCACTACGAGCCGCTGAGCTATCTCGACGCCTCGTTCCTCGCCTTGGAGAGCAAGACCAGCCACATGCACGTCGCGGGTTTGGCCCTGTTCGACGCGGCCCCGCTGAAAGGGGACGACGGAGGCATAGACATTGCCCGGATCAGGTCGCACGTCGAGTCGAAGCTGCGCTACATCCCCCGCTACCGACAGCGGCTCGATTGGGTCCCATTCGACCGGCGCCCGGTCTGGGTCGACGACGAGCACTTCTCCATCGACTATCACCTCCGGCACAGCTCGCTGCCCCGACCCGGCACCGAGACTCAGCTCAAAGAGCTGGCCGGCCGCATCGTCTCGGCACCCCTCGACCGGAGCAAGCCACTGTGGGAGCTCTGGGTGATCGAAGGGATCGACGACGACCGTTTCGCCCTGGTGGCCAAGATCCACCACTGCATGATCGACGGCATCTCCGGGGTGGACCTGACCACGATCCTGCTCAACATCACCCCGACTTCTGAGGTCGAGGGACCCGATGACTGGGTCGCCCGGCCCGGTCCCACCCCCACCCAGCTAGCAGTCGCCGAGGCGGCACGGATCACCGGGCGCATAGTCGACCGGCTGACCAATTTCTCCGAAGCGGTGCGAGACGGCATCACCCTGAGCGATCGAACCCGTGACAAGTCGACGGCTGCCCTGTCATCGTTGCGTTCGGGATGGCTCCGGGCCGCCGATCGCACCCCGCTCAACCCGGACATCGGCCCCAACCGGAGGTTCGACTGGACCGACATCCCGCTCGATGGCATCAAGTCGGTCAAGAACCAACTCGGAGGCTCGGTCAACGACGTGGTCCTGGCCATCACCGCCGGAGCGGTTCGCCGCTTCCTGATCGAGGAACGTGCCTACGACGTGACCGGGGCGGAGTTCAGAGTGATGAACCCGGTATCCACACGAAGTGCGGATCAGAGAGGCGCGCTCGGCAATCAGGTCGCGATGTGGCTGCTGGAGCTCCCCATCCAGGAGCTCGATGCGCGTGCCCGCTTCGAGAAAGTGAAGGAGGCGACCACCAACTTGAAGAAGACCAACCAGGCACTCGGTGCGGCCACCCTGGTCGAGATCTCCTCGGGCACACCGATCACGCTCCTGTCGCTGGCCAACCGGGTCGTCGGATCCAAGATCCGGCCGTTCAACATGACCGTCACCAACATCCCCGGGCCACAGTTCCCCATGTACCTGCTGGAGTCCGAGATGCTGGCCAACTACCCGATGGTCCCGCTGTGGTCCCAGCACGGGATCGGAGTCGCCCTCTTCTCGTACAACGGCAGGCTCCTCTGGGGCATCCACGCCGACTACGACACCCTCCCCGACTCCGATCGCTTCCTGGCCGCGATCCAGGCGTCGTTCCGGGAGCTGCAAGAACTCTCGGAGTGAGCTCGCTCGACCTCGCCGACGGGCTGCGCCTGATGCAGCAGGCCGGCGAAGGCGGGTACTTCGGGCACGAGGCCCACCTCCGATTCGCCTGGGCGGTCCTCGACGAGGCGAGCGATCTCGCCGACGCCGAGCGAGTCATCTGTCTCACCATCCGGCACGCCGCCGGCATCGGGGGCAATCCCGACAAGTACCACGCCACCGTCACGATCTTCTGGGTACGGCTCCTCGATCATTTGCGGGGGGCTCACCCGGACGTAACCTCGGTCGAGCAGATGCTCGAAGTGCACCCGGCCCTCGGAGACCAGACCCTGCCTGAGAGACACTGGTCGAACCTCGACAGCGAGGAGTCGAGAGCGGCCTGGGTCGAACCGGATCTGATCCCCCTTCCGTGACCCTCCTCGCCGCCGTGGCCGGCGCCGTGGCCATCTCGTTCTCGGCGATCCTCTATGCCCTCGCCGAAGTGTCCCCGAGCACCGGGGCCTTCTTCCGTCTCTTCTACGCCCTGCCCGTCCTCTTCATCCTGTGGTGGACACGACGAGACAAGGATCGGCGTAGCCCGAAGCGGCGCATGGTGGCGCTGGTGGCCGGAGTCCTCCTCGGGCTGGACATCCTCGTGTGGCACATCTCGATCGAATACATCGGGGCCGGTCTGGCCACTCTGATCGCCAACTCGCAGGTGGTCGTGGTAGCACTGGCAGCCTGGATCCTGCTCGACGAGAAGCCGAGCAGGGAGGTGGCGATCGCGGTGCCTGTCGTCTTGCTGGGGGTCAGCCTGGTAAGCGGCCTCGGCCGCGGGGACGCCTTCGGATCCAGCCCGGTGCTGGGGACGATCCTGGCTCTCGCCTCGGCCGTCCTGTATGCCGGGTTCATACTCGGATTCAGGTTGTCGAACGAGAGTCAGTCTCCGTCGGCCGGTCCTCTCCTCGAGTCGACCGCGGGCGCCGCCCTAGCCATCCTCATCACCAGCCTCCCCTTCGGCGGGCTCGAGTTCACCCCGACCTGGCCGGCCCACGGGTGGCTGCTCACCCTCGCCCTCACCTCACAGGTCGCCGGATGGATGCTCATCGGGTACGCCCTGCCCCGGCTTCCCGCGGTCGAGACCGCCACGATCATCCTCCTTCAGCCGGTCCTCACCATGATCTGGGCCGTCCTCATCTTCTCCGAGCAGCCCTCACCGATGCAATGGCTCGGGGCCGCACTGGTCCTCGTCGGCGTCGGCTTCGTCGCCCTGACCCGGACCCGCCGAACCGTGATTTCACCCGTCACCTGATCAGCCCCCGAGGACGATGAGGACGAGGCGGCCGGTGGGGCCTTCGACGACCGCGATGCCGGTACGGTCGTAGGCAGCGATGGCGAGCTGGGACAGGGCCGTGGGAGACCCGAGCATGGCGTCGACCGCGGCTCTCGTGCTGCTCGCCAGAGCCAGGTTCTCACCGACCGCCACCAACCGGACGCCCGCCTCGGCGACATCTGCCGCGACACTCCCACCCGGGGGATGATCCCGGGAGAGCCGGCCCGCGGTGTACATCTCCACTGCCCTCGACTCGGCCACCCGATCGAGCGCCGTGCTCCGACCCAGCGCGACCAGGCCGAGCCCGGTTCGATGCTCGTTGACCAGCGCCAGTGCTCGGCCCGTCTCCTCCCTCACCTGTCGCACCTCGTCGGGAGCCGCGGGAGGGATGGCCACCGCATCGTTGCCCTCCGGGACCACCGAACTGGTCCCGAAGATGCCCTGAATTACGGCGAGCGAAGCCAGGACACCGCCGGGAGCCACCGTCTCGAAGACTTGCTGGGGCACGGCGTCTGGCCCGGCGATGGCCTGCGCGACGCTCGATTCATCGAAGCGGCCGTCCCATCCTCCGGGGACCACCCGGGCCAGGTTCACGATGACGAGCACGATCGCGATTCCCCATAGCGCCGCAACCGCGGCGCCGCCGAGACGATTGACCAGGTTGAGCCCGGGAAGCGACATGACCTTCGACAGGTAATGAGCCGCGATGCTCATCGCCACCCCGAACAGGACGAACAGCACGACCCCCGCCCCGATCGTGGCCACCTCGGGCGAAACCGAGAAGCGCTCGGTGAGGAACTCGCCGAGCGGGCCACTGAGGCCGAGGGCGACCCAGAGCCCTGCGACCAGAGCCACCAGATCGAGGATCTCGCGCACGAACCCGCGCAACCAGCCGCGAACGAGGAGCCCGGCCAGGAACAAACCCAGGACGAAGTCGATCACTACGTCGTACGTTTTACGGTCTGCGTGCTCCGCAGCGCGGGATTGCGGGGAGTCAGACCCTGATCGTGAGCACCGGGCAGGGGGCGTTCATGAGGATTTCGTGGGCGTTGGAGCCGAGCAGGAACTTCCCGGCCGAAGTCCGCTGCCGAAGCCCGATAACGATGAGCCGGCCGTCATAGTCGGCGGCGGCCTGGACGATGTCGTCTGCCGGTGAGTTGCCCCGTACGAAGTTGTGGATCGAGTAGTTGATGCCCTCCTTGGACAACATCTCGTCGATCGTCTCGAGCTCGCGATCGCTGGCCACCACATCTTCGTCGTCGTCGACGCCCGCCCCATGCAGCGAGTGGATCACCACCAGGTCGGTGTCCCGCAGCCTGGCCTCCTCGAGCCCCAATTCCAGGGCGGCGCGGCCCCGTTCCGACGACATATACCCCACGATGACGCTCATGCCTGCCTCTGCTTTGCCGTTGGGCGCAAACTAGTGGGCCACTAGCCGGCAGAGAGCTCGATTCGCATCCTCTTGTTGGCTTTGCCCTTCGACTCGGTCTTGACCACCCGGACTTCGCCCACCTCGAGTGTGGAGGCGACATGGGTGCCGCCGTCGGCCTGACGATCGAGCCCGACGATGTCGATCACCCGGATCTCCTCGACCCACTCGGGGATGAGGTTGACCTTGGTCCGGATCAGGTCGGGATCCGCCAGCGCCTCTTCCCGGGCCATGTAGATGACTTCGGTCGGATAGCCACGGACCAGCTCCTGATTGAGCCGGCGCTCGACCTCCTGACCGAACTCGACGGATATGCCGTCCAGCTCGAAGTCCATCCGGGCGACTCCCGGCTCCATGTTGCCCCCGGTCACCTTGGCACCGAAGTCCCGGAAGATGACTCCGGACAGGGCGTGAAGGGCGGTATGGGTGCGCATCGTCCGGTAGCGACGCTCCCAATCGATCAGACCGTGGATCGGGTTCCCCGGTTCCGGGAGGGGGGCACCCTCGGAGACGACATGGAACGGCTTGCCATCGCGGCGGATGGTGTCGAGCACCTCGACCTCGCCACCATCCCATCGGATGACGCCGACGTCGCCAGGTTGGCCCCCGCCACGCGCGTAGAACACCGTGCGGTCGAGGAACAGACCGTCCGGGGCGACCTGCAGCACCGACCCTTCCGCCTCAGCGAGATAGGCGTCGCTCGCCGCCAGCTCGTCGGTGGGCCCTGACCCGGCCATGGGCTGAGGCTAGGGGTTGCGTGTGCAGGTGGACACGCAGGACGTGCTCAGGTGCACACGCTCAGGAGGTCTCGCCCGGGACCGGGCCACCGGAGAGCCGCCACACCCGTGTCTCCCACAGGAACCTCGAGCCCTTCGGAACGAGATGGACGATGCCATCCGAGATCAGAGACTTGAGTGTCTCGCTGTCGGCGAGGAGGGACGGAAGAGGGATCATCTTCTCGGCAAGACGGGCCACTTTGCCGTAGATGCTGCGGGCGGCATCGAGAATGGCCGACTCGTCCTGAAGGCTGCCGGTGGGCAGGAATACCCGACCTCCGGGCCGGAGCCGCTGTACCGCCTCACGGAGCATCCGGATCGGCAATTCGCTCCCCCGCGGCCCACCACCGACACCGTCGGGAAACCAGCCACTCACCTCGGCCAAGGAGTCAGGCACACCGGACACGTCACCGATGATCACATCTGCCTCGACGTCCTCGTCGAGCGGATCGAAGAGGTCTCCGTAGTGGAACTCGATGCGATCGGCCACGCCGTGGGCCTCGGCGTTGGCCCGGCCAACTTCCTCCACTCCAGGGCTGTTGTCGACAGCGAGGACGCGTGACGCCCCCAGCTTGGCCGCGATGATGGCGAGGATCCCGGTCCCGGTACCCACGTCGATGACGACATCGCCCTCCCCCACATCCATGGCTTCGGCCACCAGCGTCGAGATCGTGGTCGGGGCGAAGGTGTGCTCACCCAGGATGAGGTCGAGTGGACCGAGACGGCCCTTCCATTGAAACTTTCCTAGCGCCACCGGGTTTCCCATCTTGTAGTTGGACAAATCATAGGGATCATGCGTTACCGCGAAGTCGAGTCATCCGGGACGAAGGCCGGACCGTGGCCGGGTACTATCAGCCCGGCTACCTCGAGCACCCGCTCCCTGCCGACGTGAAGGCCCTCGGGGTCGGTGCACAGGGGGTCGTGAAACGGAGCGTTCTGATACCACCAGAGATGGGTGAAGGCAACGGTTCCATCCTCCCCGTCGACGATGGTGGTCACGTCTTCGGCGGTGTGGCCCGGGGTATGCCACAGCGTCACCCCGTCGGCGACGACGAACCCTTCGGCCGGTCGCGACTCCCACACATCCCCGCGGTAGATCGCCCAGTGGTCATGGATCCTCGCTTCGGGGAAGAGGGCCGCATTCACCGTGTGGTCGGGGTGGTGATGGGAGAAGATGACATCGGTCACCTCCTCCGCCGACCGGCCCAGGTCTGCGATCGGGTCGAGGATCAGCGATGTCGAGGAGACCATCCCGGGATCGACGACGATCAACGAGGTTCCGGCTTCGATCAGTGAGATGGTCGAGGCGACCCGGTCACCCCCGTATCCGACGTGGAGCACATGGATTCTGGCCATGGGCCAAGGCTAAGTGGTTGTTGATAAGTTGGTCCCTTCTCGGTGACTGAATCCGAATTCCGGTCTAAAGTCGCCCCGCGGCGTGGCTCTGTCTCGCCGCGCATTCCCAAATGGAGGAAGGAAACATGAAAATGAAGAGAGGCCTAAAGCTTCTCGCGCTCGTGGGCGTCCTTTCCCTGATCATCGCCGCTTGTGGCGGTGGCGAGGGCGGGGACACCACCACGACGGCCGGCGGTGACGAGGAGACCACGACCTCTGCCGCGGCCGAGGAGACCACGACCTCGGCCGCCGAGGGCACCACGGTGCCGGCAGGCGAGTTGGGGACCGTGGAGGTCGCGGCGGGTGAGCCGATCAAGATCGCCTCGGCACAGACGATCAGCGGTGACACCGCCAGCCTCGGCACCGACCAGGTGCGGGCCATCGAGATCGCCATCGCCGACAAGGGCGAGATCCTCGGTCATCCCATCGAGCTGGCGTTCAACGAGGACGAGGGTTGTGCCTCGGAGGGCGGCCAGACGGCGGCGACCCGGATCACCGCCGACCCACAGGTGATAGCAGTGATCGGCACGAGCTGCTCCGGCGCCGGCGTGCCGGCTTCGAACGTCATCACCTCGGCAGGTCGGGTCCTGATCTCAGGCTCGAACACCTCGCCGGTGCTGACCTCGGACCTGGCCGGCAACGAAGGGCCCGAGCACCACGAGGGCTACTTCCGGACGGCCCACAACGACGCCATCCAGGGCGCCGCTGCGGCGACGTTCGTGTTCGAAGAGCTCGGCCTGACCCAGGTGGCCACCATCAACGATGGTGACCCCTATACCCAGGGTCTGACCAGCGCCTTCGAGGGGGCCTTCACGGATCTGGGCGGGACGATCGCCCTCAGCACTGCGGTGACCCCGGACCAGACGGACATGCGCCCGGTTCTCACCGAGGTCGCTGCCGCAGGCGCCGAGCTCATCTTCTTCCCGATCTTCCAGCCCGCCGGTGACTTCGTCGCCGAGCAGGCCCTGGAAGTTGCTGGGCTGGAAGAGGTGGTCCTGATGGGCGCCGACGGTCTTCTGTCGGACACCTATGTGGTGCTGCCGCAGACCGAGAACATGTACTTCTCGGGTCCGCAGACCCCTACCGGTGACGCCTACGACGAGTTCGTTGCCAAGTACGAGGCTGAGTACGGCGAGGCTCCGATCCAGTCGTTCCACGCTCACGCCTACGACGCGACCAACATGGTGTTCACCGCCATCGAGGAAGCGGCGACGGACGACGGCAGTGGCAACCTGAGCATCGACATGCAGGCCCTGCGGGACTCGTTGCACGGCATGACGTACGAGGGTCTGACCGGCTCGCTCAGCTGTGACGAGTTCGGTGACTGTGCCGCCCCCAACATCGACATCCTGCAGAACACTGCAGAGACAGCTGACATAGCGGCGGTCCGGGGAAACATCCTGGCCACCTACTCGGCAGAGCAACTCGGCTTCTAACCGAGCGTCGAAGTGCCCGGTGCCGCCTCGTGCGGCACCGGGCCTCAAACCAATAAGGGGAGACCGACCGCTAGATGACCGAAGCCGCCACCGTCGACGCTCGCCCGGTTCGACGCGCTGCACGCATCACCCCGGTCAGCATCTTCCTGTGGGCCCTGAGGATCGCCGCTCTCGCGATCATCCTCTACGGGTCCTACCTCAGCATCTCGTCGGGACGCCTCTCCGCGGCCCAGTGGCGTGATCTCTTCGTCTTCGGGATCTCCACCGGATCGGTATATGCACTGATCGCCCTGGGCTACACGATGGTCTACGGCGTCCTTCGCTTCATCAACTTCGCCCACGGCGAGGTCTTCATGGTGGGGGCGATGATGGCCTTCTATGTGGCCAACGCCCTGGCCACGACCACTTTGTGGACATCGAGCCCGGTGGTCTCACTCCTCATCGTGCTGGTGGCAGCCATGGCCACCTCGACTTCGGTTGCGGTGATCGTGGAGCGGATCGCCTATCGACCTCTGCGTGGGGCGCCGAGGCTGATCCCCTTGATCACCTCGATAGGCGCCTCCTTCACCATCCAGTACCTGGTGCGGGGCCTGGTCGGGCCGAGCACCAAGGCCTTCCCTCGAATGGAGCAGCTCCGGGGTACCACGGAGATCCTGGGCGTCGTGATCCTCAAGTCCCAGGTGGTGGTCATCGTCGCCGCCCTGGTCATGATGGCCGGGCTGTACCTGTTCGTGGAGCGGACCCGAACCGGCAAGTCCATGCGAGCCGTGTCCGAGGACCCGGAGACCGCGGCGCTGATGGGGATCGACGTCGACCGAACCATCGTCAAGGTGTTCGCCATCGGCGGAGCCATGGCCGGAGTGGCCGGGGCATTGTGGGGTCTGGTCTTCCCCAGCCTCAACTTCTTCTCAGGCTTCCTCCCGGGTATCAAGGCGTTCACCTCTGCAGTCCTCGGGGGCATCGGCAACATCGTCGGGGCCATGCTCGGTGGCGTGAGCCTGGGCATCTTCGAGTCGGTCGGTCCCAGCCTGGTGCTGGCCGGATACGAGATCCCCGCCTTCAGCCAACTCAAGGACGTGGTTGCGTACGCCGCCTTGGTCCTGGTCCTGATCTTCCGTCCCACCGGGATCCTGGGTGAGCGTCTCGCCCAGGAGAGGACCTAGCGCACGATGTCTCAAGTCATAGATCCCCCGGCACCGGTAGAAGTCGAGCTGCGGCCAGCACCTCCCTTGGACATGAGGCGAGCGGTCAAGCTCGGACTGGCTGGTGGCGCGGCCATGGTGCTGGTGGCTGCGATCGGGATGGTGGCAGCCTTCCAGGCCCGGATGCTCATCGATCCGATCTTGCCCCTCGGGACCTTCTTCCTCTACTTGGTCGCCTTCATCTTCGGTTGGATGGCCAGCAAGCCCCCAGTCACACTGGAAGGCTTCGAACCGGCGAGGGCAGGCATTCGAAATGTCCTGGCCGGTGCGATGGCCGGGGCCCTGGGCGGTCTCTGCGTCGGGCTCCTCCTCATCGTGATGACCACCTGGGATCTGCGTGGCGTCTTCATCGCCCTCTCTCCCGAATTGGCCGAGATCCTGAGCTTTGGCCTGCCCGTCGCCGCCGCGATCCCCGTCATCGCCCTGGTAGCGGGGGCGGCCGGTGCGCTAGGAGGCGCCGTCCATCTGTTGTCGCCCCGTCTGCGTCGGGCCGTGTTGTCGGCCCTGGCCTGGGTGCTGGTCTTCTCCCTGTTCACAGACATATTCGGCCAGGCCTTCACCGCCCTTCGCCTGGAGTTCCTGGTCGACTTCATCTACACCGGGCGGGGTGGGGCGCTGACCATCGTTGGCGCAATCGTCGTTTTCGCCGTCTTCTTCGTCCTCTACTGGTGGATGTCCGGCCGGACCAACACGCTGCGGCAGAGGGTCCAGTCGATGCCGAGGGGACAGCGTTCTCGCTGGCAGATCGGGGCGGCCGTCATCATCCTGGTGGTCCTCTATTTCGTACCGAAGATCATGGGGCCCTTCGTGAGTCAGATCCTGGTAACCGCCGGGATCTACCTGCTCATGGCGCTCGGGTTGAACATCGTCGTCGGTTATGCCGGCCTGCTCGACCTGGGCTATGTGGCCTTCTTCGCCGTGGGCGCCTACACGACCGCCATCCTCACGTCGCCCCAATCACCTGCGTTCTCCCCCGAGTTGTCGGTCGTCGCCTCCATCCCCTTCGTGATGATCGCCGCCGCAGTGGCAGGGATCCTGGTGGCGACGCCAGTGATCCGAATGCGCGGCGACTATCTGGCCATCGTGACCCTGGGCTTTGGTGAGATCGCCCGGATCCTGCTCAACTCCGAGTGGCTGGCGCCGTACTTCGGGGGCGCCCAGGGGATCACCAACATCCCGGATCTCCAGATCGGTCCGCTGACCTTCAGCACGCCGCAGGACTACTTCTACCCGGTATTCCTGTTCGTTCTCTTCGCGGCCTATGTCACTTATGCCCTGCAGAACTCGAGATGGGGTCGGGCGTGGATGGCGATGCGGGAGGACGAGTCGGTGGCCGAGGCCATGGGGGTCAACATCGTCACCGCCAAGCTGTCCGCATTTGTGGTCGGGGCCATCCTGGCCAGCTTTGGCGGATCGTTGTTCGCGTCCCAGATCGGGTCGGTCTTCCCTCATACCTTCGACATCGTGGTGTCGATCACGGTTCTGGTGATCATCATCGTGGGTGGCATGGGCAGCGTGCCCGGCGTCGCACTCGGCGCCATCGTGCTCATCGTCCTGCCCAACCTGCTCCGCGAGTTCTCCGAGTACCAATTCCTCTTCTACGGGGTGCTGCTGATCGTGATGATGTTGAACCGACCTGAAGGCTTCATCCCCAGCAAACGGCGTGCCCAAGAGCTCCACTCCGAGGAGATGGCCCAGGACGCCTGGCTGGAGATCTACGGCGAGAAGGGCCAGCCCGAGCAGGTGCCGGAGGGAGCCGTCTGATGGCGCTGCTCGAGATCCAGGGGTTGAGCAAGGCCTTCGGCGGCCTCCGGGCCATCAACGGGCTCGACATCACTGTCGACGAGGGCGAGGTGGTGAGCGTCATCGGGCCCAATGGCGCCGGCAAGACCACCTTCTTCAACCTGGTGACCGGGATGGAGAGCCCGGACGAAGGGTCGATAGTCTTCGGCGGCCAGGAGCTGGTCGGGCTGCGCCCCAACCAGATCCTCCAGTTGGGCATGGCCCGCACCTTCCAGAACGTCAGGCTCTTCCCGGCCATGACCGTCATGGAGAACGTGATGGTCGGACAGCACTCCCGGACCAAGGCGGGGCTGCTCGGCGCCATCCTCAAGACCCCGTCGCAGCGTCGTGAGGAGCGGGAGATCGAGGAGAGGTCGAAGGAGGTGTTGTCGTTCTTCGGCACCCGGCTGGCCGGTTACCGTCATGACGAGCTCTCCATGACCCTCTCCTACGCCAACCGCCGCCGTCTGGAGATCGCCCGGGCGATGGCCACCAACCCGAGACTCTTGCTCCTCGACGAACCGACCGCAGGGATGAACCCTCGGGAGACGATCGAGCTCACCGAGCTGATCGGGCAGCTCCGCAGCGAACGGGCATACACGATCGTTCTCATCGAGCACGACATGCAGGTGGTGCGCAACGTGTCGGATCGGGTGGTGGTGCTCGACCACGGGGTCAAGCTCACCGAGGGCTCGTACGACGAGGTGTCGACCAACGAGAAAGTCATCGAGGCCTACCTGGGCCGACCCGCGGAACTGGGCGCATGACCGGTAACGGAGCCCCCCCGATCCTCTCCCTGAAGGGCGTCAACACCCACTACGGCGCCGCCCACATCCTCAAAGATGTCGACATCGACATCTACTCGGGGGAGATGGTCTGTCTGCTCGGGGGCAATGC
>JAICNB010000085.1 GCA_025928935.1 Acidimicrobiia bacterium | reverse complement strand
CCAACCAGCGGGCGAAGTGCTCGGGCGTTGACGGGCCGTAGGCGTGTAGATACTTCGCGACCAGAGTGGCGAGCGCGGTCTCGCCATCCTGCGGTGCGAACCCGGGGAGCCACCGGTGCGGGTTGGAGTAGGTCACGTTCCGACCGCGGTTGGCACCGAAGCAGAGCACACCGCGATGCGCTGCCATGCTGGTCAGCTGACGCCAGCGAGGCCACTTGTCCTGAAAGGCGTCCATGGTCTTCTCACCGGCCCAGGGACCGACCCGCTCGACTATCGCCACGGTCAGCTCCTCGACGGTTAGCTCGGTGTCCGTCAGGGCATCGCCGATGGCGGCGACGACTTCTTCGGCCTGCTCAGGGGAGAACCGGACACCCTCGGGATGCAACCCGGCCGACGAGGGCAGGGTGGAAAGGGCGCCGGTCCACATCGGCAGGTCGGCCGTCGGGAGGAGATGGACCGTCCCCCGCGGGCCGAAGGTCTTCACCAGGCTTCTCTCCTCCCAGAGCGCCCGCTGGACCTCGGAGCGGTTCGCCCCGGCGATGCGTCGACCGATGGAGACCTCCGCCGAGCTGAGGACCTGGGCGTGTGCGCCGCACATCACATCTGCGATCTCGGCCGGGCCGACCTCGACGGCGGGCTCAGCCAGCGCGTTGCGTGCCATGCGGCGTGCGGTTACACCGCTCCAGCTCATCTCGAGCGGGGTGGGATCCTCTGCCATCGCCACGCATTCTCCCCGAACCCCCCTCCGTCACGACGCGTGCAGACTGCTCTCTATCCTTGGGGCAAGGTGAGTGGTTCGCTACAGGCCTATATCCCCCGGATGGTCCGTCATTGGGACGACGTCGCACAAGGGGAGCTGCACCGCTCGGTCGAGGGGTCGATGGTCTTCATCGACATCTCCGGCTTCACGAAGATGTCCGAGCGGCTAGCCCGCCATGGCCGGGTCGGAGCCGAAGAGGTCTCGGACGTCATCGCGGCCACGTTCGGTGCCCTTCTCCCCGAGGCGTATGCCTACGGCGCCAGCCTCCTCAAGTTCGGGGGCGACGCCATGCTCTTCCTCTTCACCGACGAGGGTCATGAGCTCCGAGCATGTGCTGCCGCCCAGGCGATGCAGCGCACCATGGGCGTGGTGGGCATCTGTCATACGACCGCGGGGAAGGTCACCCTGCGCATGTCGGTCGGCATCCATAGTGGTGAGTTCGACTTCTTCATCGCAGGTGATTCACACCGGGAGATGATCGTGGCCGGTCCAGCTGCCGACCGAATCGTCGAGGCCGAAGGCGCATCCGGGTCGGGTCAGATTCTGCTCAGCGAAGCGACTGCGTCCGCGATCCCGAAGGCCCACAGGGGACGGGCCCTGGGTCCCGGCTTCCTGCTTCGTGGGGTCCCCGAAGCCGATCTGGCGCAGGTGGGACCGGACACCTCTCCGACCGGCGACCTGAACCAATTCGTGCCCGTCGGTCTCTGCGATCTCCTGATCGGCGGCGAGGTCGAGCCCGAGCACCGACCCGCGGCGGTGGCCTTCCTCCAATTCCACGACTTCGAGACGCTGATAGAGAGGGAAGGCCCTCGATTCGCCGCGGAGCGTCTGGACGAGCTCGTACGATCCGTCCAGGCAGCGGTGGACTCGCGCGGAGTCACCTTCCTCGGCACCGACATCTCATCACATGGCGGGAAGATCATCCTGACAGCGGGGGCGCCCTCGACCACCGGTTACGACGAGGAGTTGATGCTTCTCGCTGTGCAGGAGATCGTCTCCGGATCTCCAGCTCTGCCCGTATCAGCCGGGGTGAGTTGGGGGTCGATCTTCTCCGGTGAGATCGGCACGCCATACCGGCGGACCTACACCGTCATGGGCGACGTCGTCAACACAGCTGCCCGGCTCATGGCGCGGGCTCCGATCGGCGAGGTATATGCCACCGAAGAGACGCTGGAAGGGTCACGTACCACCTTCGCCATGAAGGCTCTGGAGCCCTTCACGGTCAAGGGGAAGAAGCTCCCGTTGAGGGCCATCTCGGTGGGAGCGCCCGAAGGCAGTAGGGCACAGCAGGGGAGCGGTCTACCACTGATCGGCCGCGATCGGGAGCTGGCAATGCTCACAAGCGCCTGGGAGAAGGCGCTTGCCGGGAAGGGGCAGATGATCGAGGTGGCGGCCGAGGCCAGCATGGGCAAGAGCCGTCTGCTCGAGGAGTTCATCGCCACCAGCCAACCGGAGGATTTGGTGTCCGCCGAGTGTCGGCTCTATCAGGCGGCCACCCCCTATTTTCCGTTCCGAGCCCTGCTCAGGGGTGCCTGGGGTTTGGAAGACCTGGGGCCCGTCGAGACCCGGAAGGCGTTGAGGGCTCTCATCGAGGCCAAGGCCCCCGAGCTCGAGCCCTGGCTCTCTCTCATCGGGGTCGCGATCGGGCTGGAGGTCGCGGAGTCGCCCGAGATCGAGATGCTCGAGGATCAGTTCCGGCCCGCCCGAACCTTGGCGTCGGTCGACACGCTCCTCGAGGAGAGCGTGACGAAGCCGACGGTGTTCATCATCGAGGACACCCATTGGATGGACGACCCATCCCAGGAGTTGCTCGGTGGCCTGCTCGCCGGTTTGAGCCGTCATCCCTGGTTGATAATCCTCACCCGGCGTCCCGGCGTCGACGGGTTCCTCGCTCCGGCGAGCCCTCAGGTCGCACAGATCCCGCTCTCGCCCCTTGGGCTCGAACAGGCCAAGGAGCTCATCTTCAATGCCACCGAGGACTCGCCACTTCCGCCGAAACAGGTCGAGGAGCTGGCGCGGCAAGCTCAAGGTCGGCCACTGTTCTTGGTCGAATTGCTGCAGACCCTCCACCGCGGGGGCTCGCTCGACGAGATCCCGCAGTCGGTCGAGGCGATGATCGCGGCCCGTATCGACACACTGCCGTTGGCCGATCGGACCATCCTCCGGCGGCTCTCGGTCCTCGGCGCCGGATTCCAGCTGGAGCACTCCCCGGCCGTTCTGAATGAGGAGGAGGGCGGTTCACGAGGCCAGACCCGGATGATCCGGAGGCTGTCGGACTTCTTGTCCGTCGATCACACCGGTTGGGTCCAGTTCCAGCATGCCTTGATCCGCGACGTCGCCTACGCCGGGCTCCCGTTCAAGACTCGACAGGACCTCCATGCCCGGGTCGGCGACTCGATCTTCGCCGCTTGCGGTGACAACCCCGAGGAGTTCGCCGAGCTCCTCTCATTGCACTACTTCTATGCCAAGCGCTGGAGCCGTTCTTGGCTCTTCTCTCGCATGGCCGGAGATCGGGCCAAAGAGATCTACGCCAATCATGAGGCTGCCGCCTTTTACGAAAGGACCCTCCAGTCAGCAGCCAGGCTCGACTGGGTCGAGAGGGCCGACCGGCGCCAGGTCCTCACCGACCTGGCAACGGTTGAGTATGAGGCTGGTTCTTTCGACCGGGCGATGCGGGCGCTGAGGGAGGCGATCAGGCTGGCGCCTGACGATCCCGTGGCCGCAGCAGACCTACGACTCGAGTTGGCTCGCTGTTATCAGAAGATCGGGGCCCTCTCCCAGGCGCTGCGTCAGACCACGCTCGGTCTGAACCTGGTGTCGGGGAGAGAGGACATCGAGGCTAGGAAGGCGACAGCTCGTCTCCGCGCCCTGCGCACCGGGGTCTTGTCGGATCAGTTCCGCCCCAAGATGGCTCTCAAGGTTGGCTTGCTCGCCGTGGAGGACGCGCAGGCGAGCGGGGAGCTGGATGCCCTGGCCCGGGCCTATACCAAGATCGACGAGGCCTATCAGATCCTCGGACTGCGTGACATGGCCGTGCACGAGGAGCAGGCGCTGGAGATCTTCGAGCAGCTCGGCGACCTCTCGGGCATCCTGCTCCTGGCCATCAACCTCGGGGTGCAGGCTTACGCCGACGGGCGATGGGACGACGCCATCGCCATGTACGCCAAGGCTCAGGAGGTCGCCCGACGCAGCGGGAACATGACGGGGGAGGGGGCGGCGGCCGCCAATCTGGGTGAGGTCCTGATCAGCCGCGGTCAGCTGGACGAAGCGGAGATCGTCCTGCAGGAGTCGAGACGAGTGCTTCGGGGCCAGAACGTGATGGGCTTCGCTCTGTTCGCCGAGACCCAACTCGGACGTCTGGCAATGGAACGAGGAGACCTCGACCGCGCGATCACTTCCCTGAGGCGTGTCATCGAGGACGCTGACCGAATCGGACAGGATTTCTTTGCCGTCGACGCCTCGGTCCACCTGGCGGATGCCCTCACCCGGTCGGGCTCACCGTTGGAAGCCCTCGATGTGATCGAGAAGGCCGCTCAACTGGCTGGAGAGGACGCGGCGTTGTATCAGGTGCCGTTGGAACGGCTCCGGGCGGGCGCGTTGGTCGCATTGGATCGGGCTGCCGATGCCATGACTCACATCGAGCCGGCGCTGGCCAGCGCCCGGGAGCAACGGCTTGGTTATGAGGAGGCCCTGCTTCTCCTGGTCAAGGCCACGGCCGGCGATGTGGAGGCCTTCGAGGAGGCGAACCACCTCCTCGAAGGCCTTGGTGCGTCAGTTTCTCAGGTCCAACGCTTGCCGTCACCGATGTTGTAGACGACGTCGACCTTGACGAAGTCGCCCAACATCGTGACGTGGCTAGTCGACTCGATGAGACACGAGGTGTGGTCGCCGGGGTCGCCGGGCAGGTAATCGTATGGGTCGACCGTCACCCCTGACCCGCCAGGCAAATCACCATCGGAGTCACGAGGATCGACCAGACACCACGGCATCACCTGCTTACCGGCGCCTCCGGGATCGTCGTAGCTCAGCGTCCTGTGCTGCTCGTCGCCTCCTCCCACGTTGGGCGGGTCGTCGAAGCTCCACGTGATCACTTCCAGGAACTGGGCGACGGTGTCGGCTTCGGCGTCGACCGGCTCGGCGATGAAGTCGATGAACAGCTCGTCACCCTCGACCCCGGTCTCGAAGTCGAACAGCAGGCCGTCTGGCGGGCCCTTGCAGTCACCGTTGGTGTCGAACCCGCGGGTGATCTCCAGGGTGGCGTCGCCGCCGTCATCCAGTGTCTCCGTCTCGCCGCAGTCGATTTCGCCTTCAAAGGAGTCGACCACTTGGAACAAGGTGTCGACAGTTCCAAGTGCGGCTCCGACCGGCCCGGCGGGAGATCCGTTGAAACCCGCCTCCAGCGACACCGACCCCGAGGCGGCTGCGTTCCCGGGCTTGATCACGATCGTGTCGAATGTCCCGTCGACCTGGAACGATTGCCAGTGACCGGCCCCGGGATCGTCGCTCGGGTCGACCCAGAGGATCGCTCGCTCGTTGTCCGACCCACCGGAGTCAGGGCCGCAGTCGGAGAGCCCGCTGCAGGGCACGGTCACCGTGTCCACCAGGGCTCCCGACGGCCCGCCTCTCCGCAGGTCGAGGACGACGTCACCGTTGAACTTGAAGCCGAGGTCGATCTCGGCATAGCTGATACTGTCGCCGGCGAGTGTGCCGGCGAGACTCAGCGTAAGAAACTGTCCGAGGTCCTTGTTGATCCGGGCGCAAGGCTCCCCGTTTCCTTCACCGTTCTGGCCCACCCCGATCCGGTGGTCCTTGAGTCCGGCGTAGGGCTGCTTGTTGGCCTGAGACCCGCCGCCCACGATCGTCGTCAGGCTGGCGCCTGTGCTCGACAGCCTGCAGTTCGTTTGCGTCAGTGTCTGGATGAGATCCGGCCCGGCTGCCACCGGGTCGTAGACCAGTCGATCCCCGTCGCCGGCCATGTGCAGCCGCAGGAGACCGACGTCGGCCGTTATCGCGTCTTCGCCTACCGCCGGTATCACGAACAGCGACACCGCTACTACCAGCCCGACGACTCCGGCCGTGGGCCAGCGCCATTTCCGTTTCATTCCTCGCCTCCAGCTAGTGCCCATGGAGCAGCACCGTGTACCACTGGTGCTCCCAACCCCATTGATGCAACCATACTCCTCGTGACGGGCCTGCGAGCAAGTTTGGCTAGCGTCGGGCGTCGATGACCTCCTCGAGCGGGAAGGGCGAAGAGCGGGGACCCGAGGACCTCTGGAAGGCAGATGTCGACCCGCTGACCGCCCCGGTTGGGACGACGTTCGTCATACAGCAACACCATGCCACTCGTCTCCATCACGACGTCCGTCTGGAGATGATGAGCGAGGGCACCCCGGTGCTGGTTTCGTGGGCCGTTCCAAAGGGTCTGCCGCGACGTCGTGGTGGCCGCCATCTCGCCATCCGTACCCCGGACCACGCAATGGAGTGGGGCAGCTTCACAGGTTCGATCCCCGGAGATGAGTACGGGGGTGGTGAGGTCCGGATCTTCGACCGTGGCGAATACCGGATTGAAGGCCGCAGCGAGGATCGAATTACCTTTCGACTCGATGGAGAACGACTCACCGGTATCTGGCATCTGGTTCATACCGGGCCGAAGGACGGCAAGGACCAATGGCTTGCGTTGATGTCCAAGGACCTGCGCTCAACTGCCGACGATCGGCCACCGCCGAAGCCGATGCTGGCCACTCTCACCTCCGACGCGTTCGACGATCCGGCGTGGGGTTACGAGCCGAAATGGGACGGGATCCGTGCTATCGCCGAATGCGACGAGGAGACCCGACTGATCACCCGCAACGACAAAGACGTCACGGTGGCCTACCCCGAACTGCGGCGTCTTCACGATCAGGTGGTAGCCCTGGATGCGATGCTCGACGGTGAGATCGTCGCCTTCGAAGACGGGGTCCCCTCGTTCCAACGGCTGCAACAGCGAATGCATCTTCGTGACGAGCGGCGGATCGAGGAGCTGGCTCATCAGATCCCGGTGGTGTACATGGTCTTCGACCTCCTCTATCTCGACGGCCGAGATCTGACCGGTCTACCCCTCGAAGAGCGACGGCGAATCATGGAGGAGGCCGTTGTCCCTTCTGAGCAGATCCAGGTCTCGCCCAGCACCCAAGGAGCGGGGGTGGCGCTGTTCGCCGCCGCCGCGGAGCAGGGGCTGGAGGGGATCATGGCGAAGCGACTCAGCTCGCTCTACGTGCCCGGGGCGCGTTCCAAGGATTGGCTCAAGGTCAAGGTCAGCTTCGACGCCGATGTGGTGATCGTGGGATGGACCGAGGGCGAACGAGCTCGAGCCGGGACCATCGGGTCGCTGGTGATGGCGGTCTACGACGGCGGCGAGCTGCGGTACGTCGGCAACGTCGGGACGGGCTTCGGCAAGGGCCTGCTCGAGGAGGCGATGCAAAGGCTGACCGCGCTCGGTGAGACCGAGGCTCTGTTCACGGAGCGGGCAGAGCTACGCCGGGCACACTGGGTTCCTCCCGAGTTGGTGGCGAAAGTGGAGCATCGAGGCGTGACCTCCGCCGGCCGTCTCCGGGCTCCTTCCTTCCAGGGTTTCCGTGAGGACAAGAGCCCCGAGGAATGCACCTTCGATCAGCTGTCAGGGATGTGATCGAGGCGACCTCGACCCTTCAGATCGCCGCCCTGAACACGGGCAGGCTCTTGTCGATCATCTCGGTGGTGCCCGTCAGCGAGATCCGAAAACGCCCGGGTGACCCGCAGGTGGTGCCGGGAAGCACGAGCACTCCTTCCTTGGCCAGCCGCTCCACGAAGGCGACATCGTCAGGGTCGGGGGAGCGCACCCACAGATAGAAGGTGCCCTCGGGTGGCTGGAGGTCGTAGCCGGACGCCCTCAACTCGGAGACGAACAAGTCCCGCTTTCGCTCCAGTTCGACGACGTCGATCGACAGCCGGTCCAACTCTGCCAGCGAGTACTGCATGATGGCACTGGGGAACTGCCACCCTCCGGCTACCTGGGCCATGAAGACGGCCGAGCGCAACGACTCCCGTTCCGCCATCGATGGCGTCCAGGCGAGCCATCCGATCCTCTGACCCGGGGTGAGCAGGACCTTGCCGTAGCTGTACGAGATGAGCGTGTGCGAGTACCACCGGGCCGGGCTGGTGAAGGAGGCATCGCTGAAAACGAGCTTGGAGTAGGGCTCGTCCGAGAGGAGGTAGATCGGGGCCCCGAATCGATCCGATGCGGCGGTGAGGATCGCGGATAGGCCTTCCAGGGTCGACGGCGGGTAGATGCGACCCGTCGGGTTGTGTGGGGTGTTGATGATCACAAGGCGTGTACTGTCTGTGATCGCCCCCGCCAGACGATCCAGATCGAGGTCGTAGTCGTCGGCCCGCACCTGGACACGGACCGGTGTCGCCCCCGCCGCGAGGATCATCGATCGGTAGAAGAACCAAGACGGGTCCGAATACACCACCTCGTCACCGACATCCACCAATGCGGCCAAGGCGACCGCGATGGCACCGAAGGCTCCCGGTGTCATGGCGATGTCCTCGGGATCGAACTCCTGGCCCCGCCATTCGGTGAGATGGCCGGCCACTGTGACCCGGGACTCCACTTCGGAGAACTTGTAGGCGTAGTGGTCCTTGTCGTGCGGCTCGGTGGCGCGAGCGAGAGCCGAGGTGAAGCCGTCGACCACCATCTCCTGGGGATTGCCGAAGGCGAAGTTGGCAGTGTCCGGTTCGTGTCGGAACTGCTCCCATGTCGGGAGGAAGGAGAGCAGCGTCTCGTTGGCGGCGGTGACCTGCCGGATCCTGTTGGTGACCATGAACGAGTCGACGTTAACGGCCGGGCGTGAGACGCCCATGGGGGTTTACCCCCGTGGCGCTACGACAAGGGCGTGATCTCGATCCGGATCACCACGATGTGGGGCAGGATCTGAGCGATCTTCGCACTGGTGATCTGGTCCTTCTTCAGCCCATAGGCCTTGGCGTCGATCGGCCGCTTCTCCAGGAAGCGAGTCATGAAATCGAGCATCCCGCTTGGATCCGTCATCGCCTCGGCCTTCCCGGTGTACATCCGTCCCGCGATCCTCACCGCCACCTCGGCCGGCGTCTCGAAGTTGCGCCACCAGTTGCGCCGCCGCTTGGTGACGACGGTGACGACGTCACCTTCTCGGTGATAGCTGACCGGGATGGTGTAGGGCTTTCCGGTCCGCCGACCGTCGAATATGAGCAGGGCGACACCCTGACCCACCATGGCCTGGATTCCCGGAGTGTTCAGGGCCCATCTCATCAACGAGTTGGCCCAGTCCGGCGGCCGGTCGTCGGGCATCACCACCAGGCTGGTCTCAGGATCTGTCATTCGCAGCCTCCTATCTCCATTTGTCCTGACCCCCCGATCATGGCCATTCGGCCGGCCAGTCGGGTAGAGGCAAAGGTCGGGAATTCAGCCCGCGAGCAGCTCCCTTGCCGCGATGAGCTCTAGCTCGTCGAAACCCTCGGTGAAGCTGGAATAGTGCTGGCGCAGCTCCTCCGAGCCATCCGGTGTCTTGCCCAGCTCACGGCGCAGGCCGACCAGGCGATTGAGCGCCTGCAGTTGGATCAGTTTCAGCGACCCCTGCATCGCCCCACGTGCCGCGGCCAGATACGAGGTCTCCGCGGCCTCGTGATCCGGGTCAGAGAAAGACCTGAGCAGATCGCCCTTGACGATCTGCAGCTCGGCGCCGCTCACCACATCGCCCTCGCTGATGGCCAACGCCTCGTCGACCAGTTCCAGACCGCGTTCGGGGCGGCCTGACACACCGTGAGCCATCGCCCTCAGGGTGAGCAGCTGTGGCCAGAAAACCGGTGGGGCGGTCAGGCCGTGATACAGCTCGATCCCTTTCTCGGTCATCGTGAGACCGGTCGCGGGATCGCCGAGATAGCAAGTGGCCACTCCATCGAAGACGGTGGCCAGGGTTGCCCAAACCGGAAAGTCGTTCTCCGCAGAGAGCTCTGCCAGCTCGCGGGCTCGTTGCACCGCCTCTGAGAACCGACCCCGGTATATGGCGAGGAGCGAGTTGTGATGAAGCGCATATGCGACGCTGTATGGGTGGCCGATCTCGACGGCCACGT
>JAICNB010000095.1 GCA_025928935.1 Acidimicrobiia bacterium | reverse complement strand
GGCCATGATCGACCACAACACACCGGGGGCGGTGCACACCGGATTCGGGGTGACTCGGCTCGCCGCGGATGGCCGAATAGACCCCCATGTCCACTCCTTCGAGGAGTCCTTCTATGTCCTGGAAGGCTCGGTGATCGTGGAGACACCGGAGGCAACGGTGGAACTGGTGCCCGGCGATTACGGGATGCTCCCGATCGGTGTGCCCCACGCCTGGCGAAACGAATCAGGTGTGGACGCAAGCTGGGCCGACCTGATGACCCCACAGCCGCGCCCCTGGTTCGAAGGCGATACCTATTTCGTCTCCGGGCCTCCCGAACGGAAGCCGATCCAGGTCGACCCGCGTGACCCGAGGACACGTGCGTTCGGGCACATCGCCCCCGAGAACATGGACCCGGGCAAACAGAGCCAGGATCTGCTGGCGGTGTCGGCGAGCATGCGCACCGCCCTCCTCGTCTACACCGGCATCACGGTCAAGATGATGTCCGACACCGACCTTGGCGCCCAATTGTCGACCATGTTCATGGTCCAGTACGACCCGCGGGGAGGCCCCGGCTTCCACGACCACCCGTTGGAAGAGACGTATCTCATCCTCGACGGCGAGGTCGAGGCCTGGTTCGACGGTGAGCAGTATCTGCTCGAGGCGGGCGACGTCGCCTTTGCCGGAGTGGGGGCGGTGCACGCCTTCAACAACGCCACCGACACGACGGTGCGCTGGCTGGAGACACAGTCGCCGGGCCCACCTGCCCGGCACTCCTATCGCTTCGCGCGGGACTGGGAGTACCTCAAGGACCATCTCCAGGAGGGCTGATCGCTCAGTCCTGCGTCAAGGAGAGCAGGTCGTAGACGATGCCAAGCCCGGGCTCTTCGGCCCGACACGTCAGATAGTCGGCCCTGGTGGATGCTCGTGCGGCCACCTCGACCCGGTAGACGACCTCCCCGGGCCCGCCAAAGACCACCTCGGCATGATCATGACCGGAACGCCGGTATTCGACGACGCCGATGTCGTCGAGCCCCGTCAGGCCCTCTGACTCGCGCAGAAAATGCTCGGCTGCCTGGACCAGGCGTGGCTGGATGCTGCGGCCACGATGATGGGCTAGATACAACCGACCCTTCTCGTAGTCGGCGACGAGCGGGCCGGAGTCCTCCGGCTCGAGACGCCCGAAGTAGTCGCCGCGGGGAAGCACAAGGAGGTTTCCGGCGAATCGGTCCCCACCGATGTGAGACACCTCCCATGTCTGCTCAGGCCGGGCCTCCGACATGGCCCGGTAGAGCGGTCTGCCCCGGTCGGCGCAACAGATGTCGTGACGCCCGTGGGTGCAGACCAGGTAGATGGGATCGTCGTGAGGGTCCCCCGGCCCCGGCTCACCTCCCGCGAGCGATTGCAGATCGAGGTCGAGAAGCGATTCCGGGTGAGGGAGCGGGGCGGAGACCAGAGAAGCGGCACGGCCGTCCCCACCCGAGTGAGCCATGAAGTAGACAGAGCCGCCGGGTGCCTCCTTCCGATGCCGGATGAGCAGGATGCGCACACCGGACGCTCGCCGCTGGAGCTCGGCGGCGACACCGACCGGAAACCCGCTGTCGGTCAACGCGTCGAGACCCCAGGCCCCTGGTTGCTCGATGAGCAGCCAGGCCGAGACCAACGAGGCTGTGGCGTAGAGCGGCTCGTCTCGGGCGAGCGCCTCGGCCGAGCACCGTGGCCGGCCCAGGGTCAATCGACGACCTCGAGCAGCCCTTCTCTGATCAACCGCCGCGCCAACACGATGCGACCGTTCGGGTCGAGGCCGGGAAGGTCGCCCACCTCGATGGCCACTCCCGTGGCCAGGAGGGAGATCGCCGGCTCGGCCCAAGCCGGCATGCGGAGCTCTCGATCACCGAGGAGCGCTGAGACTTCACCATCGACCAGGTCGACGATGCAGATCGAACCCTCCCGGCGGCGAACGATCGATTCGTCGGATACCCGGTCGAGGGCGAGCAAACGATGGATTTGCCCCCGGAGCACCGATTGCCTGGTGGTGAAAACCTTCCGGCGCAATGTCCGTGTCACGCTCTCCGGGTCGAGCCCGGCAACAGCGGCTCCAATCTGCCGGAGATGTTCGGCTACCTCTCGCGTGAAGGCCCCATCCTCGACCGAGAACCGCAGCGGAAGCGGTCGATGCAGCGCGGGGTCGGACTCGACGGCCCTCACCGCCTCGGTCAACACGGCGGCCCAGCTCAGGGTGAGGATCCCGATCGTGATGTGAACCGATTCCCTTTCTTGCGTGCTCGCCGAATGGGGGAATCCCGCCGGGATGTAGAGGGAGTCCCCCGGAGCGATACCGGCATCGATCACCGGGGGCTTGGTCGCCGGCAGATCGTGTCGTTCGTGGACCTTCCAAGTCTTGGTGCCATGGGACTGAAGGACGAAGACGTCGTGCTCATCTTCGTGAGCACCAAAGCCCTGCGCGCCAGGCGGCGTGATGTAGGCGTTGGCCTGGACCGGGTGGCCGAGGGCGAGCTCCAAGAGCCGGCAATACCCGGCCAGCGGCGCCCAATAGCGATGCATGCCCTGGAAGACCATGGTCGCGCCATCGGCGAACTCGTCGAACACGGCTCGAGAGTCCATGACCCCACTTGCCTCCTTCGAGCCGGTGCGAGTGGTCTTGGTGTACCGGGCGGCGGGGAGAGTCTCGCCATCTTTGACCAGGCGGAACGCGGGCAGGCGCAAGCCTGCGGACGACACGATCAGGTCGACGTCGTCTAGCGACAGCAGATCGTCGAATCCCTCGCCGTCGGGCGCGTGTCGATGCTGAGCGCGTTTGGTCCACAACTCGGTCGCGAACACGTCCGGGTCGCCGACGGCGCGAGACAACGCCTCACGGCCCTCTACATCAGTTGTGACGGTGACTGTCTGCAGACTCAGCTGTCCACACCATCGCTGTCGGTCGAGTCGACCCCGTCCGAGTCCGTGCTGTCCACGCCGTCGCTATCCGTCGAGTCCACACCATCGCTGTCGGTCGAGTCGACCCCGTCCGAGTCGGTGCTGTCCACTCCGTCGCTATCCGTTGTGTCGACACCGTCGCTGTCCCTGGTGGTCGCCTTTGGGTTCGGGCCCGTGACGGTCCGAATGTCCTCGTCGCGAAGGGTGCCCGGGGTTAGGTCGGTCTCAGCCATATCTCTCCTTCCAAGATGAGTGCCGTAACCGGTCACTCGTGTGATACCCGCAGAAGGGTGGCTTCAACCCGTCCCCTGAACTGCGGCGTTGTTGCTCGTCGCCAGGACCAACTGCCCGTCGCACGAGATGTAGACCACCTCGATGTTGGTGCCTGTGTCGGCGATCCTGCGCCCTATCTCGCCCAGCTCACCGGGCCGGTCCTCGAAGCCGATCTTCACGACTTCGACATCGGGGCCCGCCTCGATGCCCGCTTCGGATAGCGCGGAGCGTGCCCGGTCCGCATCCTCGACCAGGATGTGGATCTGCGAAGAGCCCGAACCGGTCGCGCCGGCGACGCCATCGATGTTGACACCGGCTCGGCCGAGGGCGTCGCCCATGTCGGCGAGGGCGCCGGGCCGGTCTTCGAGTGTCACGGTCAGATCACGTGCCATGACTCCTCCTTTCTGAGTGGACAAACCTACGCCGTCAGCTAGGCGTACGGTTGGGCTATGGCCACCTGGGACGACGTGCGACGCATCGTCCTCGACCTTCCCGAGACCTCGGAGCGAACGAGCAGGGGTTTGGCCCGCTGGCAGGTGAAAGAGAAACTGCTCACCTGGGAACGCCCTCTGCGACAGCCTGA
Source organism: Acidimicrobiia bacterium (assembly GCA_025928935.1). Classification (GTDB taxonomy): domain Bacteria; phylum Actinomycetota; class Acidimicrobiia; order Spongiisociales; family ZC4RG35; genus JARDZU01. The sequence goes on along the minus strand of JAICNB010000095.1, from coordinate 4,250 downwards.
CTTCCAGGCTCTGGGCGATGCGGCGCCCGATGGCGACATCCTGGCGGTCTGGGTCGAGGATCTCGGAGTCAAGGAGGCGCTGCTCTATGACGACCCCGACGTGTTCTTCACGACCCCCCATTTCGACGGGCATGCCGTCGTCCTGATCCGTCTCGCTGCGATCCAGGTCGACGAACTCGAGGAACTGATCATCGAGGCCTGGCTCGACCGCGCCCCGAAGCGTGTAGCTGCCGAGTATCTGAAGGCGGAGGAGTAGGTCGTATCAGGGTCCGTCGGGGCGGGGGAAGACGCCCCTATCTCGGTCGTTTCAACCTGACCCGGCTGGTTCCGATCCGTTCGATCTGGAGTCCTTCCCGATGGACGGAGACATGATGGTGATACCAGCAGAGGGTGATCAGATTGTCCGCACTGGTGGTCCCACCCTGTGACCAGGGTTGGATGTGGTGGACTTCGAGTCGATACCGGGAATTGTCCCCTTCCACGGCACAGCCACCATCACGGTCGAGGACAAACGTTCTCAACTTGGAAGGGATGGTGCGGGAACGTCGTCCCATATCCAGCGGTTTTCCGTTCTCGGTGATGCCGATCAGTTCGATCTTGCTGTCACACAGAATCTCCTCTAGGGCTCGGGGTCCCATCCGGGGACCTGCCAGGACACTCACACCGGTCTCACCACCGGTGGATGTGGCCGTCCTGGCATCAACCGTTACCGCTAGATCGACCGGGGATGATTCTGATCCAGTGTCCGTATCGAGACTGTCCTGACAGATCGCTACCAGAGCCAGGGCCCGTCGTTCCGCCACCGCCAGCCTCTCCCCCGACGGAATGACCTCATCAGCCCGCTGATCAACCGCTTTCTCCACGATCCGAGCATCCAACCCAGGAAGCTCACCCCAGAAACTGGTGGCCAGCTCATCGGAGTGACCAAAGTTGAGGAACCCGTTACCGGATCTCCGTTCCCGCTGCCGGGTCAGCCTCTTGTGATGGGCCACCAGCCGCTTCAACTGGCCGATGTCATGACCCTGATGAGTCGGCCGCACCTCATCGGGAAGCCGCGCCAAGAGTTGAGCCCGATCGAACGAGACATCACCCGAAGCCAACCCCACAGTCACCTCAGGAGCGTCGACCAGACGAGAAGCAGTCCAACAGACAGCCCGAGCCGTCTCATGAGACACATCAGCCCGAGCCGCCGTCCAATCCACAATCGACCGGAACCCATCCATGAGATGGGAGCTGCGACGACGCTTCTCCGCGACCACCGCCATCTGCACCGACCGCCACCGGCCAATCTCAGCCTCAGCCCGGACCAACAACTGATCCAAACCATCCTCGGAGTAATCCCCCAACTCCATGCTCCCCAACATACGAGAGGGGTGTGACAAGAAATGGGTCAGGCGGCTTTTCGGCCGAAGAACCAGGTCACTCCGTTTCCTTCGCCCTCCGCCACGACCCGAAGAGCGCTGAATGCCTGACGCAACTCGCCCCGACCAGCTCGGAATGATCCTGGCTCGCCGCCAATCTCGCTGAGCCCCGCCACCGCGAGCGCGCCGCCCGGCACAATCCTCTCAACCATCGCCGGATACAGGCGGGGCTCACGGAACATGTGACAGACGAGAAGGTCGACCGACGGCCCGGCCGGAAGCCCGTCATCGAGGTCCCACACCTCGAAGCGGATCCGGTGAGCCACCTCGTGTTCCTCCGCGAGACGTCGAGCCAACTCGATCGCTACGGGGGAGATATCGACCGCATGCACCTCCATCCCGCGCAGGGCCAACCACACCGCCGTCTGTCCCCGCCCACACGCAATCTCCAATGCTCGACCGGTGGTCAGGAAGAGCCGTTGCACCGACTCGAACAGTGCCGGAGGAGCGGGCGAGGGCTCCCCCGCCGCCGCGTGTCGTCGTTCCCACCGAGCCCGGTCGTCGTCGCTCACCAGGCGAGCGTAGATTTCCTCCTTGACACGGCATGTCAGCTTCCGATCCTGTCACCAGGCTGTCCCCTTCGGATCGAGTCGAAGGCGACCCGACCCCCGGGATGACACGCGAGCAGGCCATCGCTACCGAGGGTCTGTGGGCCGGCCTGGTCAGGACGGAGGCCGGGATGGTCTCGGGTTGGCATCACCACGGTGAATACGAGACATCGATCTACGTCCTCACCGGCGCCCTGCGCATGGAGTCCGGGCCCGATGGCGGGTCGATCGTCGAAGCCGGGCCAGGAGACTTCCTCCATGTCCCGAAAGGCGCCATCCATCGTGAGGCCAATCCGGGTGAGACGGAGAGCCAGATCATCGTGGTGCGGGCGGGTCATGGCGCAGCCGTGATCAACGTAGAGGGCCCGGCACCGCCCTGAGTCTCAGGTAGGTATGAACTCGTGGTGGCCCGGAGCCAGCAGGTCGAAGGTGGAGCTCGATCCCGGCTGATGGATGGCGAGTAGGCCGAGCAAATCATCGAGAGCAGCCGCGACCTCCGCCTGGGCTCCCTCGTGGTGACCCTCGACGGTGATCAGAGCCTCGACTGTCGATGCGCGTGCCGCGCTCTGATCGCTCTGTCGCCAGCACCAGCGTCGAGCACTGACCAGGCCGGCGTCGTCCACGAAGATGACCTCGCCTGGCTCGGGAGTCGAAACGACATCGCTGCCCAGGTCGGTGAACCGCTCGTCTCCATTGGCAAATCGAACTGACGTGACCCCGGACACTTGGGCCTGGTCGAATACCGCCACGGGGAGCCGGTGTCGGATACTGACGAGGTTGGCGATGTCGACGAGAAGATTGATCGAGGGGATGTCGCCTTGTTTGGTCAGACGGCGCAACAAAGCCTCGACGGCACTTCGATACTGGGTTGGCTTCACACCGAATCTGGAGAAGGTTGAACGCCAGGCACTGATGCTGGGCAGCTCAGAGAGCGGGGTGTCACCGATCTCACCATTGACTCGGTCCTGCTCGGCTCGGTAGCGATCCACCAGTGCCACAGGTGACGAACCGTTGGTTAGGCCAACGGCGTGGATGACGCCGCCACGCGTCGTTGGGAAGACCTCGAGCAGCTCCTCTGCGTAACGAAACCCAGGCACAGCCTCGAGTTTGACATCGGTCAGCCGACCCTGGCCACCGCTTCGGCGTACTCATGCTCCCAACGCTGTACGTCTGCGTCGACCAATGGGCCAGTCGATCCCTCGTCGAGCAACTCGATGAGCTGACCGAGGCACACGTGGTAGCCGGCCGCGGCGCCCTTGGCGACGTCGACGTCCTTCCCCAGCCATGTGGTGAGGGTCAGCTTTGTGTCTCCGTCCACCGGTTCCAACTCCCAGCGGAGAACATCCGTGTCCCATGTCCACTCGAACACCCGCGGAGGATCCCAGGTCAGGATCTTCCCGTGGGTGACCGGCTCCTCGATGGCATACCTCTCGACGTGGTCCGGCCAGAAGACGAGGTCGAGATCGGCTCCCTCTCGTCTCTCCCCGACGATGTCGCAAGGCATCCAATGTCTGAGATCGTCCGATTCTGTGAGAGCCCTCCACACTCTGTCCGGGGGATGCCGAAGGAGACGTTCGTAACGCAGGCCCCACTGGTCGCCTCGTTTGAGTACGTCCCCCAGGGGCTGATCAACATGGGTCATATGACCTCCTCGTCAAGATGACGCTCGAGGGAGTCGAGCCGATCCGCCCAGACTCGACGGTATGGCTCCAGCCACTTGTCCAGCTCCACCAAGGGCTCGAATCGAACCCGGTACATGCGACGCTGGGCGTCAGGCCGTACAGACACCAGGCCGGCACGACGCAACACACGTAAGTGCTTCGAGACACCGGGCTGCGAGATGCCCAACGCCCGGACCACGTCACCAACCGGCCGCTCTTCCTCACGGAGGTACTCCAGGATGCGACGACGGTTTTGATCGGCGAGAACCTCGAACGTGTTCATGTGGTTATAGTAGCACAAGCGGTTATATAACCCTACTGGTATCTATAATCACCTCAACACCCCTCAAGCGACATCACACAGCTCCCACCACCCAGCGCCCCCTGTTACCCAACCCCCAGAAGACGGGATCAACCGGCTCGGATCTCCTCGAGCGTCGGACAGGGATCGATCCTGGCTCACGCAGCCGGGCCCATCGTCTACCTGAAGTCCCTCGACTGGACCGTCTGGACGCCGATCGGCTCGAAGTCGCGGGCGACGATGTTGGTCACCCCGTCGTGGTACTCGAGACGCCCGTGGATGACGAGTGCCGGGCTCTTCCTCACCACCATCCGGTGCC
>JAICNB010000131.1 GCA_025928935.1 Acidimicrobiia bacterium | reverse complement strand
CCCAGATGACGTTGAGCTCGTGCAGCGCCTCGAGAGTCTGCTCGGGCGCGACCCGCGTGTCGACGAACTCGATTTGGGGAGACATGACCCGATGACGCTAGGAACATGGGGTTTCTGGTGCGGGTGAATTAGTCGGACTGCGTCCTGGCCTGGTCCCAATCGTCCCGGGTGAGCCGGTACACGACGTGTCGCCGGAGACGTTCGTCGTCCAAGAGCCGAGGGTGATCGAAGTCGAGCTCCGGTGCCCTCGTCATACCGAGTCTGGCCATGACCCCCTGCGAGCGTTCGTTGGCCGGGACCGTCCAGCTCAGAATCTCGTCGAGATCGGCCTGTTCGAAGCCGAAGTCCACCGCTGCCCTCCCTGCCTCGGTGGCGTAGCCGTTGCCCCACTCGTCTCTGGTGAAGCGCCACCCGATCTCGACGGCGGGGGTGAAATGGGTGTGGAACGTGGGCACGGAGAGGCCACAGAATCCGATGAACTTCCCCGCCCATCTGATGTCCACTGCCCAGAGGCCGTATCCGAACTCCTCGAAGTGGAGTTCCATCTGACGGATCATCTGATCCGATTGCTCACGGGTGAGCACCCCGGGGAAGTGCTCCATCACGACCGGATCGGAGTTGAGTGCTGCGAACCGGTCCCGGTCTCGTTCCTTCCATCTGCGGAGTTCCAGACGCTCGGTGAGGATGGTCGGCCCATTGGCCATGACCCTCAGAGTAGGCCGGGACCGACTTCGGAATCCGGGTGCGGAGGGTCGTGGACCGAGGGCCTGATGAAGCGGAGACGACCCCGGCCGAGGCTGGGGTCGATGCGATAGCCGAATCCGTGAACCACGACGTGATGGTGGAACCAGCAAAGGGTGGTCAAGTTCTCCGGGTCGGTCGGACCACCCTCCGACCACGGGACCACGTGGTGAACCTCCAACCGATATCGGCTGGGGCAGCCGTCGCTCATGCACCCGCCGTCGCGATGGAGGATGAATCTTCGCAGCCGTTCCGAGATCACCCGGCTCCGTCTCCCGACGGCGAGGGGCCTGCCCTCACTGGTCTTGATCAGCTCGAGACTGCCGGCGCAAGCCACCTTGTCGAGGATCTCAGGGCCGACCGGGGTCCCGCCCGGGACTTCGACACCCTTATCGTCGACGAAGACGGTTATCAAAGGCGTCGATGTGTACCCCGGGGCGCTCTCTTCGCACAACACGGTGAGCGCTGTCGCCCTCCGATAGCCGAGACCGAGTCGGGTCCCGTCAGGCAGCGGCCCGATCGCGTCTGCTTTCTCGGTGAGGACCTTGTTCACCACCGGGCCCGAGTAGCCGTCCAGTTCTCCCCAGACACTCCAACGGGACTCGTCCAGGTTCGGCTGCATGTTCAGATCCATGGCCGCATGTGAGTCGTGATCGTCGGAGCGACTCAACCGCCGATGGCGAGCGGCGATCCGACGCAAGCCCTGGATGTCCACTCCGAGCTGCCACTGGCTGCGATGTTCGGACGGGATCCTCGACATGGCATCGGCGCGGTCGAAAGTGATGTCGCCACGAGCAAGCTGCTCGGCGATATCAGGGGCGTCGATCAAGCGCCGTGCGGTAGATGTGAGCTGGTAGGCGGTCTCGGGGGCGATGTCGAGTCGACCGGCCGCCCATTCCTTGAGCGTCCGACAGCCGTCGGCCATCGGCAACTGCATCTGATCGGCGAGCGCCAGATTCACCACCTGACGGGCCCGGGCGGCGGCGATGATCGCCTCGTCGGCGAGGAGCTCCTGCTCCACCTGGTCTGGTGTCAATCCCCTCATGTCACAACCGTAAGAAACGGGTGTGACATTTTTTCCCGGGGATCAGTAGATCAGGTGAGCTTTTTTCCTACCTTGTCGGCGGCGTCCTTCACGGAGTTGGACGCCTTCTTCGCCGCATCGCCGGCCTTGTCCGCGACGTCGGATGCCACGTCCTTGGCGTCGTCGGCGAGATTCTTGGCCGCATCGCTCATATCGCTAGCGACCTCCTTGGCGGCATCCTTGGCCTTACCCAACGGATCGGGCTCGAGGACACCTGATTCCATCAGGCGCGGGATCACCTGGTCCGCCACTTCAGCGGCCCGGTCCTCACCGATGATCGGCCCGAGCTTCGATTCGAACTTCGCCCTCGCCTCGGCTTCGGTCAGACCGTAGAAGTCCCGTCGTCGGTCTGACAGGAACTTGGCGATCGCTGAGACGATCCCGACCACCAACATGATCTTGAGGAGAGTCCTGAACGCATGACTCTCGACGGTCGTGTCCTCGACAGTGGTGCTTGCCATCTGTTTCACCTCCGTCCCCAACCATACAGAACGGGCACCGGCACTTTTCGCGTCCTGCCCCAGCCGTCTTCACCCAACCCGAACCAGGGCGTAAGTTCGCCAGTGCAGTGATTCGACGGCTTGCCGCCGGCCTGATAGTGGTGGGTCTGGCAGTCGGGATCTGGGCCCTCTGGCCCCGTGACGACTCCGACCCCTCCCCGACCACCACGCCTACTGCCGTCGAGACCACAGCCACCATTCCCCGGACGACAACCACGACGTCTGTAGTCACGACGTCCTTCGTCACGACGTCGACAGCGGCCACACACGTCGTTGCCACGGTCGAGGAGGCGGAGGAGATCCTGAGGGACCTTTGGTTTGGCTGGTTCGAAGGGATCTACAACCAGGACGAGGCTCGGATTCGGGAGGTGGTGGGGAATCCGAGCCAGGTTGAGGCGGCCAAGGATCAGTTCGGCCAACTCGAGATGTCGCGGCAGCCTGTGCCTGAGGATTTCTCGTTCACTGCT
>JAICNB010000047.1 GCA_025928935.1 Acidimicrobiia bacterium | reverse complement strand
TTTCCGGCATACGAAGGTAGGCGTAGACGGCGGCGGCCAAGGCGGCTGCGGCGACCACGAAGAATGGGGCGCGGAGACCGAACCTGGCTCCGACGAACCCGCCGAGCCAGGGCCCGATGGCGACACCAACGAGCAGTGCCGCCTGATTCACCGCCAGCAAACGCGTCCGATTCCCCGGGGTGGCGATATCGACTACGTAGGCAAGCGACCCGGTCATGTACATCGAGGAGCCCAGCCCGGCGATGAACCGCCACACGATCAGCGAGAGCAGCCCGCTCGCCAGGCCAGACCCGATCATCCCAACAGCCACCACCGCCGGGCCGACCACGATCAGTAGCCGGCGTCCTCGGGTGTCGGATAGGGCGCCGAGCGGCACGTTGAAGAGAAGCCGAGCCAGCGCGAAGGCGCCCACCGCGGCCCCGGCGGCAGCGGCGCCGAATCCGAGTTCGACAGTGAACAGGGGGAGGACGGGACCGAGGATGCCCTGTCCCATCATCACCAGCATGGTCGAGATGGAGACGGCAACCACCTGCTCCTGGTTGCGGAGGCTCTGCCGGAAGGCGGTCAGGGATCGCCGGGCCGTCATCCGGTCACTCGAGCGCGGAGTAGAGCCTGGGTGCTGTCAGGCAGGGTGGGCTTCGTCCCAGGAGACGATCGGGTTGCGCAATGTCCCGATCCGGGCGATCTCGGCCTCGACCACATCACCAGGCCGGAGATAGAGGGACGCGGCATCCTCGCTGAAGCCGGCCACGCCGGACACGGTGCCGGTGGAGACGATGTCCCCGGGGGAGTAGCCCATGGGGGAGTAGTGGGAGAGGATCTCCTCGATGGTGACCGACATGTTGCCGGTGTTCGACTTCTGCCTGACGTCACCGTTCACACGAAGCTCGACGTCGAGGGTGTGGGGGTCACCCACTTCGTCGGGACTCACGATCCAGGGGCCGACAGGGCAGAAGGTGTCGATGCCCTTGCACAACGAGAAGACACCCGATTTCATCTCCTCACGCTGGATGTCTCGGGCGGTGATGTCGTTGAACACGAGGTAGCCGGCGATGTACTCACTGGCCTCCTCCGGGGAGAAGAATTTGCCGGCCTTGCCCACCACAACCGCCAGCTCGAGCTCGTAGTCGAGCTCATTGGTCAGCTGATGGGGATAGACGATTGGGTCGTCGGGCCCGATGATGGCGTCGATGTTCTGGAAGAACACGATCCAGGGCAGCACCGGATGGGACCAATTGACGCGGAGCGATTCCTCGTGATGCTCCCGGTAGTTGCCCGCAGTGTGGAAGAACTTCTTGGGGATGATTGGCGCTTGGAGCTTGACCTCCGACAGCTGGAGCTCGCGACCGGTCGGGTCGGCGTCGCTCCCTTGTTCGAAGTAGGCCCGCATCGAGGGGACATCGAGCTCGACGATCGTCTCACCCTGTTCGATGCGACCAACGCGACCCTCGTCGAATGTGATCAGCTTCATTGCGCCTCCTCAGGCAGCAGGATTTGAGATTTGATCAAATGTAGCAGGATGGGGGCAGGCGTAATCGACGTCCGCTGACGTAAGGGAGGCCAGGGGGTCGGCTTCAGACCTTCTCCTCGGCCAGGCTCTCCGAGGCCTCCAACTCGTGCAGCGCAGCGATGGCGGCTTCGAATGAATTGGAGAGGTGACTCCGGAGCAACACTTCCGCACGGTCGGGGTTGCCCGCCGCCACCGCTTCGACGATCTGACGATGCTCCTCGATGCGTTGTTCCGGGCTACCGCGCAAAGGAAGGGAGAGACGGCGATAGCGCTCGCTGTTGTCCCACAGCATCGGGAGAAGGAGCAGGAGCCACTTCGACCCGGAAAGCTCATAGAGCGACATGTGGATGTCGCCATGGAGGTCCCGCGCGATCGGGTCCCCGGCCAGCGAGGCCTTGGCGTACCTGTCCACCATCTCGGTGATCCGTGCCCGATCCAGGTCGGTCATTCGCTCGCTGGCGAGCCGGACGGCCCGGCTCTCCAGGTCGAGCCGGACCCGATAGGTGTCGTCCAGGTCCAGGGCCGACATCGGTGACACGAACACGCCGCGGTGGGGCGAGCGCTCGATGAGGCCTTTCTGCTCCAGGAAGCGGAGTGCCTCCCGGATGGGGACAGAGCTCATCTGCAACCGTTCGACGTATTCCTGGAGTCGGATCGGGGTGCCGGGGGGGATCTCACCGGAGACAATGGCCTCACGCAACTCGGCGAGAGCAACGTCGGCGAGGGTCCTGGCGCCGTCACCGGGCTTGAGGGCCATCAGATCCTTCTCCTTCCTCCACCGAGGAGAGCGTGCGCCGACCAAGCGATCATAGGAGGAGCTTTCTCACGCTGGCTGGGACCGGCTCGCATCCACCGGATCAGGGGCTGCCTCCCGCCGCGGTGCCCATCGCCGAGACCATGGCGGCGAACTCTTCATTGGAGACGAGACCGCCGTTGCGAATGGCCACCTCCTTGACCTGTTCGAGGAGACGCGCCTGCTGGTTCTCGGCCACGGCGAGGCCGAGCTCGTCGGCCTTGATCTGGATGCTGGCGAGACCACTCTTCTTGCCCAGCACCAGACCGCGGCGCGCTCCCACCAGGGTCGAGGAGTAGGGCTCGATGGCAGCCGGATCATGGAACTGGGCAGCGACTGCTCCGCTCTCCCTGATGAAGAGGTTGTGACCGGTCACCGGCTTCCAGGGGGCAAGGTCGTAACCGGAGAGACGCCGCACCGTCTCGGCCACCTCGCCGATGTGCTCCAACCGGAGTGAGGTCTGCGCCCCGTAGATGGCCTCGATGGCGATGACGAACTCGGCCAGGTCGGTGTTGCCTGCCCGCTCGCCCATCCCGTTGATCGTGCCCTGCACCCAATCGGCACCAGCCCGGACGGCTTCGATGGATCCAGCCGTTGCCAGCCCGAAGTCGTCATGACCGTGCCAGTGGATCGGGACGTCGGGACCCACCCATTCCCGCGCAGCCTGTATCAGGCCGGCGACTGCCTCGGGGGCGGCTATCCCCAGTGTGTCTACCAGGGCGATCTCGGACGCACCCGATGCGACTGCGGCACGGTAGACGTCCTGGAGAAAGGCCGGGTCTGCTCTGCTCCCGTCAACTCCGAAGAAACAGACTGCGATCCCGTTCCCGACGGCGTGCTCCACCGCGGCACGGATTCGGTCTGTGACCTGACCACGGTCGAGGCCGTATGCGGCCAGCTTCCCGTCGCTGATCGGCGCCTCGATGACAGATGCCTTCAGTCCGAGCTCTACCAGCTGGTCCACATCGGTGGGGACGGCCCTGGAGAAGCCCCAGATCTCGGCATCCAAGCCAGCGTCGAGGATCAGCTCGAACGCGTGATAGTCATCCGCCGACACGCGGGGGAACCCGGCCTCGATGCGATTGACGCCGAGACGATCGAGGGCTCGGGCGATCTCCAACTTCGCCTCAGGGGGAAGGGCAACACCCACCGTCTGCTCGCCGTCACGCAGAGTGGTGTCGTAGATCCCAACCACACGGTCGAATGCCGTGTCTCTGGCGACGTCATTGATCTGTCCGGTCCAGATCTTCTCGCGATCCAGCATCAGCCTCTCATTCCGCTATAAATATCAATGATAACATCGGTGCCTAACTCCACTCCGGGGTGAACAGGTGGCACGCCACCCGGTGGCCCTGCGCAACCTCGATCGTTTCGGGGACCGTCTCACATATCGACATGACCTGAGGACAACGGGTTCGAAAACGACACCCAGTCGGCGGGTTCAGCGGGCTCGGCATCTCCCCTTTGATCTCGAGCTTCTCCGTGCGATTTCGGGGGTGAGTGGGCAGCGCGGCATCGAAGAGACCCCTGGTGTATGGATGACGAGGTGTCTCGAAGATCTGATCGACGGACCCTGACTCGACGATGCTGCCCATGTACATCACCGCTACGTGGTCCGCGACGTAACGAACGGTGGCCAGATCGTGGGAGATGAGGAGAAAGGCGGTGCCGAGCTCGGCCTGGAGGTCCTTCAGCAGGTTCATCACCTGTGCTTGGACCGACACGTCGAGAGCGGAGACCGGCTCGTCGAGTACGAGGAGGCGCGGCTCGGTGATCAAGGCGCTGGCCAGGGCCACCCGCTGACGCTGCCCGCCGCTGAACTCATGGGGGTAGAGGTCGCCCTGCCAGCGCTGCATCCCCACCTTCTCGAGAGTCACGCCTACACGTTCGCGCACCTCGTCCTTGGAGACCCGGTGGTTGGCGACCAGCGGCTCGGCGACGATGTCCCGCACTCTCATCCTTGGGCTGAGTGAAGCCCAAGGGTCCTGGAACACCGCCTGTACCGAGGTGCGGAACCACTTGAGGTCGGCGCCACTCAGCTGGTGGACATCCCGCTCCTCGAGCTTCACGGTGCCTCCGGTCGGGGTGCGTAGCCTCAGGACGAGACGGGCGGTGGTGGTCTTCCCGCAACCCGACTCACCGACCAGAGCCAGGGTCCGGCCTTTCTCGATGGTGAAACTGACCCCGTCGACCGCTTTGACGTAACCAACGGTCCGGCCCCCGTATTGGCCTTCCGAGACCGGGTAGTGCTTACTCAGGCTCTCGACGACCATCAGGGGCTCGGCCACGGGACCTCCTCGCTCCTCCAACAGGCGGCGGCATGCGCTTCCGTGATCTCGAACCAAGGCGGATACTCGGCGAGACACCTCTCGATGGCATATGCGCAGCGAGCGGCGAATCGACAGCCAATGGGAAGATCGATCAATGAAGGGGGCTGACCGTCGATCGACTGGAGACGCGTCGACTTGAGATCGACCTTGGGCCGGGACTCCAGGAGAGCCCTGGTGTAGGGATGGCGGGGATGGTCGAAGATCTGTTCGACCGGGCCCTCCTCGACGAATCGCCCGGCGTACATGACGGCCACCCGGTCACATGTCTCGGCGATGACCCCGAAGTCATGGGTGATCACGATGATTGCGACACCTGTCCGCTCTTGAAGATCCTTCAGGAGGCGGAGGTACTGGGCCTGAATGGTCACGTCCAGGGCAGTGGTCGGCTCATCGGCGACGAGCACCTGAGGCTGATAGGCCATTGCCATAGCCCCTACGATCCGCTGCTTCATACCCCCGCTCATCTGATGGGGAAAGTTCTTGAGCCGCCTCTCCGGCGCCGGGACGTGGACACTCTTCAGGGCATCCACCGACCTCTCGTGGATCAGCTTGTCGTCGAGGTCGCGGTCGTGGACCCTGATCGCCTCGGCCAATTGGTCTCCAACAGAGAAGACCGGGTTGAGCGACTGCTGGGGATCCTGGAGAATCATCGAAATCTCCTTGCCCCTCACCTCCCGCATCTGTCTGTCGGTCAGATCGAGGACGTTCCGCCCGTTGAGCATCACCCGGCCACCGACGATCTTCCCGGCGGGCTCCGGGGTGAGCCGGACCAAAGAGAGAGCGAGCATGCTCTTCCCGCTCCCCGACTCACCGACGATGCCCAGTGTCTCCCCTGATCCGAGAGAGAAAGAGACCCCGTCGACAGCCTTCGTTGTTCCCCAACGGGTGTAGAGGTAAGTACGCAGGTCCTGCACTTCGAGCACGGGAGCCGTCCTCGGCACGTCGTTGACGGTGCCCATGGGTTGGTCGAGGGACATCAGCTCCGGCCCCTCTGTCGCATCTTGGGATCGAGGAAGTCACGAAGCCAGTCGCCGAGCAGGTTCAGCGAGAGCACGACGAGAAGGATGCAAAGGCCCGGGAAGAATGAGATCCACCATGAGATGAGGATCTGGTCGCGACCGTCGGCCACCATTACCCCCCAACTCGGATTGGGCCGCGGGATACCGGCACCGATGAAGCTGAGCGACGACTCTTCGAGGATGACGACTCCAACCTGGAGCGTGGCGAGGACGATCAGGGTGTTGGCCACGTTGGGGAGGACATGACGTAGCAGGATCCGCCACGACGTGGTCCCGGCCACATGAGCTCGGGCCACGTATTCGGTCTCTCTCACGCTCAGTGTCTCGCCCCGGACCTGGCGAGCGAAACTGGCCCAGATCGTGACCGCGATGATGGCCACGATGGTCACGAAGGAAGGTCCGATGGCAGCCACGATGACCAGAGCCAGAAGGACGTGAGGGAGGGAGAGGAAGGTGTCGATCAGCCAGCTGACGAACCGGTCGACCCAGCCTCCGAAGTACCCGGCAAGCAGGCCGAGGGTCGAGCCCACCACGGCTCCGATCAGGATCGTGATGGTGGAGACGGTGAGCGAGATGCGAGCGCCGTAAATGAGCCGGGTGAGGATGTCGCGACCCTGCTTGTCGGTCCCCAACGGGTAAGTGGTGGTGCCTCCCTCCATCCAGAAGGGCGGGGTGAGGCGGTCGGCCAACACCCCGCGCAGCGGATCGTGGGTGGTGATGACGTCCGCCAGCAGCGCGGGGAGGACCAATACGAAGAGGACCACGAATATCGACACCCACGGGACCCGGTTGTTGCGCTTGCTCCAGACCTTCCACCAGGGTCGGCGAACCGGATGGCCCTGGATGTCGAAGTTCAGCTCCAGGGCTTCGTCGGTGTCGCTCTCGAACCGAGCCGGCTGGTTCCGGACAGACATCAGGCGATCGCCTTCTGGCCCAGTCGGACCCTCGGATCGACGTAGGCGTAGGTGATATCGATGAGGAGGTTCATGATGATGATCACCGCAGCGGTGAACAGGGCCAGGGCCTGGACAACCGGGAAGTCCCGGGCATTGGCCGCCTCGTAGGCGAGGTAGCCGACCCCCGGCCAGGCGAACACGATCTCGACGACGGTGGCTCCGGTCAACATGCGAACAGCGATGCCTCCGAAGAACGTGAGCGGGGCAATCGAGGCCGGCTTGAGAGCGTGCTTCCAGACCACCTTGAATTCGGATAGTCCCTTGAGACGGGCCAACTTCACGTACTCCGAGCCGAGCGTCTCGAGCATGGCCGAGCGAAAGAGACGGAGAAGGGCGGCGATGCCGAACACCGAGATGACAATGCTGGGCAGGATGTAGCTCTGCCATCCGCTGATTCCCGAGGTCGGCACCACATTCCAGCGGACCGCCACGAACCAGATCAACATGATCGCCAGCCAGAACTCGGGGACCGACTGACCGAAGAGGGCCAGGCCCTTGGCGATCCGGTCGAGCCAGGAGCCCCGTTTGACCGCAGACAGGATCCCCAGTGGCACGCCGATGACGAGGGTGAGCACGGTGGCGACGATGCCCAGGCTGATGGAGGCAGGGAGCCGCTCGGCGATCACGGAGGCGGCGGTCTCGGTCGGATACTTGAACGAGGGCCCGAAGTCGCCCTGGGACGCGTTGCCGACGAACGAGACATATTGCTCCCAGATCGAACCGTTGAGGCCCCATCGCTCACGGAGAGCCGCCTCATCCTCTCGGCTTATGTCGACCGGGGCCAGGACGTCGATGGGGTCGCCGGTCAGCCTGGCCAGGGAGAAGACGAGTATCGACACGGCGAACAGGGTGAGCAGGCCCCGCACCGCGTTGATCATGACGTATCGGGCCACTAGCTCTCCCTGCCTGCAGCGCTCTCGATCACAGATCCATCGCCACGATGTAGAGCCCGTCACCGTGTCGATCAGTCACGTAGATCAACCCGTCGTCGGTGACGAAGACGTCATTGAATTGGATGGAGTCGCGACCCTCGGGAGCCGGCGGCACCAGGTATGCCACCTCGACCGGCGAGGTGGGGTCGGTGAGGTCGTACACACGGAGGCCCCCTCCGAAGTAGGTGAGGAAGACCAGGTTCGGGTCGACGAAGGTTCCCGGCTTCATCTCATGCAGGTTGTGGGGCCCCCAGCGCACCCCGTCATCATGCCTGGCACCATCAGGGACCGGGAGACGGGAGACGACCACCGGATGCAACTCATCGGATACATCGACGATGAATACGTGGCGTTGCACTCCGATCCAGCGCGTGAGTTGCTCGTCGGTGACCACGACGATGTCGCGCCCGGGTAGACGTTGGGCGGTGTGAGTGTTCCGGCTCTCCGGGCCGAAGTCGAGTCGGCTGATGAACTTTGGGTTCGCTTTGTCGGCGATGTCGAGGATGACCAGGCCGCCGTCCCAGTAGCCGGCGTAGGCCCGGTCGCCATAGGGGAGGGCATGGTGGAGGAGATACTGACGCCCTTCGTCGCCTGGCCCCGGGTCGGGCTGCTCGTCCCAGTGCGGGATCTCACCGCCTGCTCTGTGCTGCCCGCGATACCACCAGCGCCCTACTTCGGTGGGGTCCTCGGGGTTGGCGACGTCGACGATGTGAAGGAACCGCCCGATGTATCCCTCGTCACTTGCAGACACGTAGACCAGGTCGCCGTCCCACCACGACATACGGTGGACCCCGACTCCGGGGGTCGGGTAGAAGCCGATCTGGGTGGGGTGGGCCGGGTCGGAGACATCGAGGACGGCCAACCCGGCACTCCACGTTTCAGGCGAGGACAGCTCGAACCGATTCCGCTCGTGATTGACCAGGAGGAGGTCGCCCCGAACCTGTGTCTTGTGGCTGTGTGTTCCCTCAGGGCGGCGGATCTGGCTGATCAGCGAAGGACGGGTCGGGTCGGAGACGTCGATGATCGAGGTTCCGAGGTCGTTGTAGCCCATATGGCCGAGGTAGGCGACACCGTCGAGCACCTCGACGTGCATGCCGTCGCCCTTGCCGTCCAGGTCGATGTGCCCGATCACGGACATGTTGAGGCCATTGGTGGCAACAGGGACGCTCATCGCCTGATCCCGTCGATGATCCTTTGCACATTGCCGCCGAGAATTGCCTCTCGATCCTCGTCACCCAGACCGGGAATGGAGTCGATGAAGGTGACCGGTGCTCGTTCTGCCATCTCGTAGGGATAGTCGGTCCCAACCACCACCTGGCTCGGTCCGACCAGTTCGAGGAGGAAGCTCAGGGCCTCGGGGATGTGGACCAGGCTGTCGAAGTAGAGCCTCTTCACGTACTCGAGCGGGGCCTGAGCGATGTTGGCTCCGACCAGGTGGGGCACGACCTTGTAGCCCTTTTGCCAGCGTCCAATCTGATAGGGCATGTACCCGCCGCCATGCACCATGCACAAGACCAGGTCCGGATAGCGCTCGAAGACCCCGCTGAGGAGCAGATAGCCGATGGCGACGGTCGACTCCGCCGGCCGCCCGACGATGTTCCCCATGAAGTACCGATCGAGGTCGAGACCGGGCAGAGGGTCGTTGGGGTGGAAGAGGACGAGACAGCGCAGCTCGTTGGCGGCCTCCCAGAACGGGTCGAGCCCGGCCCGGTCGATTGGTGTGCCGTCGACATGGGTGGCGATCTCCACCCCGATCATGCCCAGATCCTGCACCAGGTAGGCCAGTTCCGCGGCGGCCCGCTTTGGGTCCTGGAGCGGGACGGTGCCCAGACCCATGAGACGGGACGGGTGTCGGGACACGAGATCGGCCAGGATCTGGTTGAAGGCCCTGGCGTATCGTGCGCCCTGCTCACCGGGCAGGGCGTAAGCGCTGAACTCGGTGCGATGCCCGACCAACTGGACGTCGACCCCTCCACTGTCCATAGCGGCGAAGCGGGCGTCGAGGTCGAACAACTCGGTGGGAAAGGGGCCGAGCTCCTGGCGGCCGGCCACACGGAGCTTCTCGTTTCCGTCGGTGGTTGTGAACAGCTCGAGCCCGACCTCGGGGCCGTCCACCCTCAGGTAGTCCATCAGCTCGGTGGGAACGATGTGGGCGTGGACGTCATATACCGGCATGAGCGCTCCGTGAGTCTCGTATCGCCTGCCAGACCTTGGCTGGCGTGATCGGCAAGCTGAGCGACTCGACACCGAGATGGCGCAATGCGTCGTGGACCGCATTCAGTACCGCTGGGGGCACCCCGATGCACCCCGCCTCGCCGGTGCCTTTTACACCGAGCGGGTTCGTCGGCGAGGGATGAACAATCCGCCCTGAGAGGAGGGGCATCGGCTGGGTGGCGGTCGGGATCAGATAGGTCATCAGGTTCGAGGTGAGCGGTTGCCCCTCCTCGTCGTAGACCACCTCCTCGAGGAAGGCGGTGCCTAGCCCTTGCATCACGGAACCGTGGAGCTGGCCCTCCACGATCATGGGGTTGAGCACGTTTCCGCAGTCATCGACGGCGACCAGGCTGCGCAGGTCCACGTGCCCGGTGTCGACATCGACCTCGACGATCGCGACGTAGGTGCCGTAGGGGAACGTCATCGACTCGGGGTCGAACATCTCCTCGGCTGCAAGCTCGACATCGAGCTCGGCGGCCCGGCTCGCCACCTCGGCCAGCGATATCTCCGAGCCCGGTGACCCCACCACTCTGAAATGCCCTTCGACCAGCTCCAGGTCGGCTTCGGCCGCCTCCAGCATCTCCGCCGCCACCTTCCGGGCCAGGAACACGACTTCGTTTGCAGTTCGATAGACAGCCGCCGCCCCGAGTTGGGCCGATCTGCTGCCGAAACTGCCGATCCCCCCGGACACCTCGTGGGTGTCACCCGAGTAGAAGACGACCCGGTCGTAGGGCTCGCCGAACACGCCGGCGGCCACTTGCGACCAAACCGTTCGATGGCCTTGGCCGGCCGACATCGAGCCGGTGCGAACCGTGATGGTGCCGTCGGCCAACAGCTCGACTTTCCCGTACTCGCCGCCTCCACCTGCCCGCTCGATGAAGGAGCCGATCCCGATACCGATCGGATTGCCACCTTCCCGCCGCCGTCGCTCTTGTTCCTCTCGCCATTCGTCGATGCCAACGGTGGCGAGGGCCAGGTCGAGCGCTTCTCGATAATCGCCCGAGTCGTAGATGGCACCGGTGTGCGTGGTGAAAGGCATTTGGGCACGGGCTACGAAGTTGCGCCGTCGCACTTCTTCGGGCCTCACCCCGATCTCGGCGGCGAAGGCGTCGACTGCCCGCTCGATCGCGATCGCTCCTTCCGGTCGCCCTGCTCCTCGATAGGGCCCGGTGGGGGCCCGGTTGGTGACGACCGAGACAGCATGCGCCTCGAAATGCTCGATGTCGTAGGCACCCTGTGCGACGAGCTGGGTGAAGAACGGGATCCTCGACCCGGTCAGGGGGTAGGCGCCGGCGTCGCCGGTGATGTCGACCCGGGCAAACCTGATTCGACCATCCCGGTCACCGCCGATTCGGACCCGAATCTGCTGTCCCCGCCCATGGGTACCGGAGAGAAGCTGCTCACCCCGCTTCTGGATCCAGGCCACCGGCCGCGCCAGCCTCTGGGCGATGGCGCAGACCACCGGGTACTCCACATAGAACTGGCCCTTGGTGCCGAAGGCGCCTCCTACGAAGGGCACTCGGGACCGGATGGCGCCGGGAGGGATCCCGAGCATCGACCCGATCAGGTTGGGGATACGGGCCGGCGCCTGATGACCGCACCAGACCTCGAGGCCGCCTTGATAGGGACGAGCCAGGATGGCCAGTGGCTCGATCGTCACCGGTGACACCCGCGGAATGTCGACCAAGACCTCAGTCTCCGCCTCGACCGCGGGTGGAGGGCCGGAAGTGCCGACGGTGGACTCGTGAACGATATTGGTCCCGACTTCGGGGAAAAGGACGGTGTCGTCGGTCAGCGACTCGGCGATGCCGGAGACCACGGGGAGCGGATCGAAGTCCACCCATACCGTCTCGGCGGCGTCGACGGCTTGCCGTTGGGTGGCCGCCACGACCACTGCTACCGGATCGCCGACATGGCGGACCCGGTCCCGGGCCAGGGTTGGCTGGCCCATCCCCTCCGCCTCGGGCGCTCCCCTCCCTGGGGTGGAGGGCATGTCGGGGAGGCCGAGGGTCTGGTTGGTGAACGCCGCCACCACGCCTGGCATCTCGAGGACCTCCTCGATTTCCGGTGGATCGAAGATTCCGTGAGCGATCGGGCTTCGCACGAAGGCGCAATGGAGGGTGTCCCCGTTGACGAGGTCCGCAACGTAGGCACCGTGGCCCGAGACAAGTTCCTCGTCTTCGAGCCTTCTGACCGAGCCCGCCAGGGAGGTCATCGAGAGCCGGACCCCTCGTTTCCGGTCTCCTGGACGATCCAGATGCCGTCGTTCATCCCACTGAGATACACATTGCCGCGGGGATCGACGAGGACATCCTGACTGCAGACGTCACGCACACCGCCGTGGACCACATCGAAGATCCGCATGTAGGGGCGGGGGTCGACGATCGTCTTCGGCGTCGGGGGCACGAATGACGCAGTCTCCACCGGGCCCTGGGGGTCTGAGATGTCGAAGACACGGAGACCGGCGTTGAAATAGGCGTTGTAGACCTTGTCAGTGACCTGTTTGGTGCCTTGGTGATTCTCATGCATGTTGTGTGGCCCGAAACGCTCACCCTTGTGGAAGTAGCTCGGATAGGGCTCGGCCTCCGTCGGCTCGGGGAGGGGCAGCGTGGAGATCGCAGTGGGGCTCGTCTCGTCGCTGATGTCCCAGAGCCTGATGTTCTTGGGGCCCTCGAGGCCGTAGTTCGCCATCGGCTCCTCGCAGACGACGAGGATCCCGCGGTCGGGGAGAGGGACACAGGTGTGGGTCTGCCCATCGGTCAGCTCGGGGAAGGTCCGGACGTGGCTGACCAGACGCGCCTCGGCAGGATCCGACACGTCGACTATCGCGAAGCCGCCGTCCGAATAGGCGATGTAAGCGCGATCGCCATGAACCAGGGGGAAATGCACCCCGAACGTCTCGTCGGGAAGGGCAGCCGGACCCTCACCGAGTTGAACCGGGTGCCAGAAATCCGACACTCTCTTGGGGCTCTCCGGATCGGAGACGTCGAGGATGGTCATCACCCGGGTACGGCCCGAGCGCCAGTGATAGGAGACCCCGGGAGCGTCGATCATGTTGGAGAGGTAGGCGTAGTTGCCGCCGTTCCACCAGCTCCGATGGACGCCGTGGTCCGTCGGGTCCTCGCCTCTCCAGTGTGAGAGGAGCTTGGGCGAAGCGGGGTCGGAGACGTCGTAGAAGCGGACCCCCCTCTCGGCCTGCCCACCATCGACACCAGGCTTGAAGAACGCCACTTCGCACGCGGCCATCAAGATGTCGTCCGCCACCTGCTGCTTGATGTGCCACGTGTGTTCGTTTGGGGCGGGGATGAATGCCGCCACCTGGGGATCGGAGGGCCTGGTCACATCGAGAACCGTGATGCCTCCGGAGAAGGGATGTCCGACGTATAAGTAGTGATCCTCTCCGACGGTCTGGAATTGGAGCTGCTGACCGTCGACACGGCCTCCCATGTCGGAATAGCCGACCACGTCGACGTTGGTCGCCACGGGCTCGTCGAGCGGGGTGGAGATCCTTCTCCTTATCCAGCTCTTCCACTCCGGCTGCTCACTCATGGGTCACGCGCTCCCGTCAAGACAGACCGCTCCGCGTCCGATGCGGCTGTCTCCACGCCTCGGTTTCCGCCGACATCTGCGAAAATATCATTGATCAAGTTTGCGGTCAAACATGCCCCTCCAAGGGTTTCGAGCCGGGTTTATGGCCGTCCGATCGAGACACCGCCATCAACGGTGACCGTGGCTCCATTCACATAGGAGGCCTGTTCCCCGGCGAGGAAGCAGACCACCCGGGCCACCTCCGCTGGCTCGCCCATCCGGCCCAAAGGCACGGTCCCCCTCACCCTCGCCTCGAAGCCGGGGCGTTTGGCCGCGGGGGCTACGAACTCGGTGTGGATCGGCCCACCGGGGGCCACCGAGTTGACCCGAATCCCGAACGGGCCTAGTTCGATGGCGGCCACCTTTGCCATCGTCTCCAGACCAGCCTTGGTCGCTCCATAGGAGGCATGCCCGGGTCGGGCCTGGTGTGCTGAGACCGACGACACCATCACGACCGAACCACCTCGACCCTCGGCGATCCAGTGTCGGGCCGCCGCCCGGGTGCAAGCGAAGGCCGCAAGCAGGTTCACCCGCAGAGCTTCCTCGAAGTCACCTGGGTCGGTGTCGACGAATGGGGTGAAACGGATGACGGCGGCGTTGTTGACCAGGACGTCGAGGCGGCCGTGTCGGGTTATGACGTCTTCGACGAGCATCTCCGCCACGCCGGGCTCGCCGATGTCGGCGGGGTGGGATGTGATCAGTGCTCCACCGTCGCGGATGGCGGCAACGGTCTCTGGCAGGCCGGAGTCCTGGAGATCGTTGAGAGCGACCACCCAACCTTCCTTTACGAACCTCTCGGCTATGGCGCGGCCAATCCCGCGCCTTCCCCCGGTGATCAGGGCAACTGGCGGGGTGGGGGAGTCGGTCACGTCTCCTTCACGATCCAGATCCCGTCGTTGTATCCGCTCAGGTAGATGTAGCCGCGGGGGTCGACCACGACGTCCTGGACACAGCTCTTGAATGTCCCACCACGCAGCGGGTCGGCTAGTCGGTTGTAGGGTCGCGGGTCGACCTTCTCCGTCGGGTCGGCTGGGACGAAGGAGGCGGTCTCAACCGGATTGCGCGGGTCGCTGATGTCCCACACCCTGAGCCCGGCGTTCATGTAGGCGTTGTAGACCTTGTCGACGATCCGGGCCTTGCCCTGATGGTTGTCATGGGTGCAATGGGGGCCGAACCGCTCCCCCTTATGGAAGTAGGTCTCGTAGGGCTCGGCGTCGGTGGGCGTGGGGATGGGGAATGTGGAGAGGAGACCGGGGTCGTGCTCGTCAGAGATGTCCCAGAGCATGATGTTCTTCTCGCCCTCGAGCCCGAATGTGGCCATCGCCTCGTCGGACACGACGAGCAGGTCGCGCTCGGGGAACGGGACACACGTGTGGGTCTGACCGTCGGTGAGCTCGGGAAATATCCATTGATGGGTGACCAGCTTCTGGTTCTCGATGTCTGAGATATCGGCGATGGCAAAACCGCCGTCGGCATAGGCGATGTAGGCCCGATCGCCCTCGATGACCGGCTCATGGACCCCGAAGGTCTCCCCCGGCCCAGGCTGGGGCCCGTCCCCGAGCTGGACCGGGAGCCAGAAGTCGGCCACCCGCCTCGGATTCTCAGGATCGGAGATGTCCAGCGTCGTCATGATCCGGGTCCGGTCGGGCCGGCCGGCATACATGAACCCCTCGGCCGCGACCCCATGGGAGAGGAACGCGTAACGGCCACCGTTCCACCAAGACCGGTGCACTCCGAAGCCGGGTCGATCCGACGCCCAGAAGGACAACTCCTTCGGGTCGGTCGGGTCCGCCACGTCGAAGAAGCGGACCCCGAGGTCGGCCTTGGTCGGGTCCGGCCTCGGGTCGAACATCGGAGCCTCACAGCCGAGCATCGCAATGCCGTCAGCCACCTGGACCTTGGTGTGCTTGGTGCTCTCGTTCGGGCTCGGGATGAAGGCGGCGACCTGTGGGTCGGCTGGGTCGGTGACATCGAGGATGCTCACGCCGTACGACCAGATGTGGCCCGCGTACAGGTAGTGATGGTCACCGACCGTCTGGAACTGGAGTTGCACCGCATCGAGGCGGCCATCCATCCGGCTGTGGGCGACGAATTCGGTGTTGACGGCGACAGGCTCCTCCAGGAGGGGAGCCGGCCGTTTGCGAAGGCTCCTTCGCCAGTCGGGTTGTGGGGCGGACAAAGGAATCACCTCCTGAAGGCAAGAGCCGAAGGCGTTGAGCCACCGGGTCGACCTGCCAGGAGGCCGACCCGGTGATCCGCTCGAATCAGCAGGCCGAGATGTACTCGACGAAGCTGTAGGGGGCGCTCATGTTCGCCCCGGGGAAGATGTAGTCACACACCACCTCGGGGTTGACCACGATCTCGTCGTAGGTCCTGAGCAGCGGGATATGAGGGACGTTGTCGAATATGACATTGCCGAACTCCAGCCAGAGCTGCTGTTGGGCGGCGGGGTCCAGTTCGGCCAACACTGCTTCGTACTGCGTGTCCCACTCGACCATCTCGATCGCACGGCCCGAGTCCTGGTTCGCATAACCCGCCGGCTCGAAGCCTGTGATGTTCTCGCTGGCGGTGTCGTCGTAGTCGACCATGCGGTCGAACTCTCTGCCTTCGCGTTGGGCGGTGAACTCAGCATCGTCCATAGACACGAGCTCGACGACGAACCCGACTTCCTCGAGCATCACAGCGATCGCCTCGGTGGCGTCGTTCCGTGCCAAGACCTGGATCTCCACCGGACCGCCGGCCTCTTCCAGCAGCGCCCGTGCGCCATCCGGGTCGTACCCGATCTCCGCGGCATAACGCTCGTCCCATTCCGGGTTCCAGGAGTCGGTCTGCTCGGGGAGCCAGTACCACATTACGGCGGTCTCAGCCTCGCCACCGTAGAAGGCCTCGTTGAGGGCGTCTCGGTCGATGGCCTTGCTCACCGCCCGGCGAATGTCCACGTTGCACCACGGGCTATCGGGGAACTTGCGCTCACCACTGACGAACACCTCGGCGGAGGGCACCCCTGGCTGGGGCGGCTCGACGTAGTAGCACCCTTCGAGGGGGACCCCGTATCGCCGTCCGGGCAGTTGCGACCTGATGATGCCCATCCCTTGAGACTCCGCTTCATCGCCCAATTCAGTGGGTAGGCCGGTGAGGTGGATCTCACCCGCCAGCAGGGCCGAGAGCCGGGTTGCATCCTCGGGGAGGTAGCGGTACTCGAGCTCCTGGAACGATCCGTCCTGTCGCCAATGGTCATACGGGATTCGCTCGAACACGACGTTCTGACCCGCCGCACGCTCGATGAATTGGTAAGGCCCGGTCCCAGCGATTGGAGCCTCATCCATCGTGGGAGAGGCCGGCGAGCCGCCGCCTCTCGATTCCCAGTCGGCGGCACTCTTGATCGCGGTCCCGGCAGCCCCGTAGCTGATCCCCTCGAAGAACGAGTAGCTGAGCCCGCCTTCGGCGATGTGGAAGATAACGGTGTAATCGTCCACGACCTCGAACTCCTCCACCGCGTTCCGGACAGCCTCGGCTACACCGGAGATGGCCCCTGGTGGGTCGATGAGGTCGGTGAGTGAGAACACGACGTCTTCGGCAGTCATCTCGCCGAAGTCGTTGTGGAACTGAACCCCTTGACGAAGATTGAACGTGAGCTCGTCTCCGGCCTCGTTCAACTCCCAGCTCTCGGCCAGCATCGGGGTCCATTGCGCCGTTTCCGGGTCGACGGCGATGAGGTTCTCGTACATCGGCTTGAGCTGGTACTCATCGTTGGGTTGGATGTCGCGGTTGGGGTTGTTGGATTCACCGTCAGGGGGCGGCGGTACGCCGAACACCAGACGGGTGACCTCCTCACCGCCGCCGCCTTCGGCAGCAGTGGTGGTCGGACCGGCGGCCGTGGTGGTGGTGGGTTCCTCACCGCCGTCTCCACCGGCCGTAGTCGTGCTTTCCTCACCTGTCTCGCCAGATGTGCATGCCGCCGAGATCATGGCCAGGCAGAGCAGCGCGGCGAGGACCCTCAGGGCAGAGGGTTTCTTAGATCGCAAGATGAACCTCCTCCTCGATCCAATCTGTGCGAAATTATCATTGATCAAGTATCGTGGCAAGCGTCTTGCCCTATGTTCGGTCAGGACGCGAAAATCCGATGAGGTCAGGGAGAACATGGAAGTGACGGACGGCATCCCGCATCGGTTCGAGGGCAAGACCGTGCTGGTGACGGGCGCAGGCACCGGCTTTGGCAGCGCCCTCGCGGTCAGAGCAGGCCAGGAAGGAGCGCGAGTCGGTGTCCACTACAACCGGTCCCGTGAGGGTGCCGAGGCGACGGTAGAACGGATTCGCGGGCGCGGCGGCGAGGCGGAGGTATTCCAAGCCGACATCAGCTCCTGGGACGCGGTGAAGGCCATGGCCGACGGGGTAGACCGGCAGTTCGGCAAGCTCGACGTCCTGGTCAACAACGTCGGTGACATCGCCACCGAGCAAATGTCATGGCGTGACGTCACCCAAGAGTTGATCGACCGGGTGATAGACGTGGACATCAAAGGGACCCTGTACATGCATCACGAGTTCGGGTCCAGGATGCTCGAGCGGGGTGGCGGCGCCATCGTGAACATCGGCTCGACGGTCATAGTGCGAGGAAGCCCCCGCGCTCCTCAGTACGCAGCCGGCAAGTACGGGATCCTCGGTTTGACCAAGTCCTACGCCAACGCGTTCGCCCCAACGGTCAGGGTCAACACATTCGCTCCCGGTTTCATGGAGACCGAGTCGACCCTGTCCCGGGAGGATTGGAACACAGGGCGACGTGAGAAGCTGATCGCAGCGACACCGGCCGGCCGGATCCCGCCACCGGAGGAACTCGCGGCGACCGCTCTGTTCCTGGCCACCGATGAGGCAGCGCACATGTATGGCGTCTACATGATCGCCGACGGTGGCTACAGCATGCTCGGCGGCTGACTATCCAGGAGTGATCGGCTAGCCGCCTGCACCTGCCTGCATCGCCTCGATCACTTCTTCGAGGACGATGGCTTGTGTTGGACAGGCAGCGACCACCTCACGCAAGGTGTCCTCGTCCACGGTGGTGGCGTCCACCAGCTCCGGTTTGAGGAAGTCGCCCTTTCTCCACTGGAAGGCCGATGGGGCGAGAACGATGCAGGTGCCGGCGCCGATACAGCGCCGCCGGTCGATGATGACCCTCACCGCCATGTGACACCCGTCTTGATCGCGTACTGGATCGCCTCGTTCGCGGTCTCGACCCCCAGCTTGGCGAGGAGGACGCCTACCTCGGGTGAATCCGGCGAGCGTCCCGCAACCGAGCCCGATGCCAGCTCACGCAACATCGACAACTCCTCTTCCGACAGGTAGGGCTCGTCGTCGTCCGCGGCCAGAGACGTCGCCGGGTCGAAGCCCACGATCTCCGCCACTTCGTGGACCACCGGGGTGGCAAACCACTTCTCTCTCAACTCGGGGTCCGTCATCGACATGCTCAGATAGGACAAGCCACCGATGATCTGGGCGCTGAGACTGGCCGCTTCGGGTTGCCCGGATGCGATCAGGTTCCTGGCTGCGACCCAGAGGATGGGCACGAAATAGAGGAGATGGGTCTCACCGTCGATGTCGAGTGACTTGCGGGCTTCGTCGGCAGCCGTCGCTTCATCACCCTTCGCCTCGGCGACCAGGGCCAGAGCGGCATGGGTCAGTGCCTCCCAGGGGAGTTGGCCTCTCATACCGCCGGCCAGGTCGAGTGTTTCCTGGGCCGCCTCGCTCGCACTGTCGAGAAGCGACTCGTCGTCGTTGAGGACCGCGATCCGGGCATGCTCAAAGGCGAGATTGGCCAGGGCCTCACCGCGCTCGCCGGGACTCCTTTGCCCGGCCAGCTCAGCGGCGCGTCGGTAGTGGCGGGTCATTTCATCGACGTCGTCCTGCGATGCGGCGTGGGCTCCCCGCCACATCTCGAGACGGCGGGCCATCGAGGTCGATGCCACAGCCATGGCCGCTGTCGCCGCCCGATCGAGCCAGGCGGCGCATTCATTGCCACCACCGACGAGGAGACAGGTCATCGCCGTCCCCCCGGCGGCCAGTGATTCGAGCCACCGATCGCCGATGGCTCGAGCCGCCTCGAATGCCTCTCGGCCGCGCTCCAAGGCGAGGCCCGGCTGCAGATTGAGCCGGGCGAAGGTGTGGATGCTGTACAACCCTCTGGCGTCGTCGATTGCCGACTGGCTCTCGGTCACCTCCCCTTTCCGACTGTGGTGGAGGGCTCTCACATGTTCTATCCGACCTGCCATGCCCTGGGCGGTGGGATCGGCCACATGGGCGTAGGCCATGGCGATCAGCGCCGACATGGCGCCCTGCTGGTCGCCGAGCTCGTCGTAGATGCGGAATGCCTGCTCGGCCAGGTCCTTGGTCTTGGAGTACAGCTGCGGGGCCTCCATCAGGATCTCCAGCTTTGACGTCCCGTCGTCGTGGAGACCCATGGCGGCCAACTTCGCCCTCCCTGCCTCGATCACCGCCAGTTCGCGGAGGGCGTCGGCCTCCTCGGAGCGCGCACCGATTTCTCGGGCGCAGGACAGCGCACGCTGGAAGGCCTCCTCGGCGCGGGCGAGATCGACTTCGACGAGAGGCGAGTAGGCCTCTCCGATCGGGGTTCGGGTGATGGCCTGTCCCAGCTCCAGGCATGCCGAGAGCTCAAGGGCCTTTTCGCCGGAAGCCTCCGCCGAGGTCCTGACCGCCTGCGCCAGCTCGGCCGCCAGCTCGAAGTCCTCGTTTGCCCTTGCAGCCGCGGCCCGTCTCAATCTGACCTCCGCATCCAGGGCCGGGGAGGACACCGCGGCGGTGAGCGCCGTCATCTCCGCCAGGTTGGCCATCCGCTCGGCGCTTCGGTCGAGCACCGCGAGTGCGTCATCCTTGATGCGGAGCATCTGGATCCGGTTCTCAGGATCCGAAGCGGCAGGAAGTGTGGTGTCGATGAGACGGACTGCCTCCTCAGGTGCGGACATGGTCATCGCGGCCTCTGCGGCGCGAAGACCACTCGAAACGGCGAGGGCCTGGTCACCGGCCTCCAGGGCGTGGTGGGCGAGCATCGAAAGGCTCTCGGTGCCTCCTTCGGCCGTCAGATAATCGGCAATCGCGCTGTGTATGTCCCGCTTGCGCTGTCGGGGCAGGGCAGCCAGCAGGGAGGCCCGGATCTGATCGTGCGAGAAGGAGAAGTCGAATCCCGAGCCGGGCCGGTCAGCCACGATGAGGCCCAAATCGATCGCGTTCTTCAGCTCCTCCCCGACCTGCCACCCCGACTGCTCCGAGCCGCCGTCGACCTGGGCCAGGACTCGAGCCAGGTCGGAGAGCCGGAAGCGGCGGCCAAGCACTCCCGCGTCGGCGAGCCGTGATCGGCACTCGGGGTTGAGCTGGGCCAGCCTGCGCTCCACCAGGGTCTGGATCGAGGTCGGAATCGCCGGCCCACTGAGCTTCGTCATGGTCCATGTGCCGTCGAGGAGCTGGAGGGCTTCCGCCTCCCGGTACGCACGGGCCAACTCCTCGAGGAAGAACGGGACTCCCTCCGAGCGGGAGTGGAGACTGGCGACGGTTGACTCGTCAGCCGGCCCACCAAGCAGGTTCTCGAGCAATTCGCCGCTCTGTCGGAGAGTCAAGCGCTGCAGGCGGAGCACTTGGGTCACCCTCATACGGTCGAGGTCGGCGATCAGCTTCGAGGCCCCGCCCGTCGCCGAGTCGGAGTAGGGACGAAGACTGATCAAGAGGAAGACCGGTGCCGAGCCCACCGTCCGGACCAGGTATCTGATCAGCTGGATGCTGTCGTCGTCGGCCCACTGCAGATCGTCGAGCATCAACAGCAGGGAGCGTTCTCGGGTGAGGGCCAGAACGGTGGCGGCCACTTCGTCGAAGGTACGCAGCATCTGCTCCTGAGGGGAAAACCCTTCGGTTCGTGGGCCCCGCCCCGAGATGGCCTCCTGGGCCCGGTCGAGCTGCTCCATGACCATCGCCTCTCTGGCGACGGTCGACATCTGCGATGAGGTCAGGAGGGAGCGGAAGAGCAGGAAGGGCCCTCGCAGCTCCTCGTCGGCGCTGACCTCCAGGACCCAAAACGGCTCTTCCTGCTCCGAGGCCCGCTCGGCGGCCGCCTCGAGCATCCGGGTCTTGCCGATCCCCGCCTCGCCCTCGAGCACGACCGCCCTGAGACCCGTGGACGGTGTGGCCATCAGCTGCTGGGTGAGCACCTCCAGCTCCCGCGCCCGCCCTACGACCGCCCCCTGGGCGCGAGCGGCATTGGGGGCGAATGCGGCAGCCGAGACGGCTCTGGCCTCCCTGGTGACACGTTCGACGTCGGCCTTGTCCCGCCAGAGCACCTCGAAAAGCCGCCATCGGTCCGGGAAGCCCTTCAGCCAGAACAAGCCGCGGTCGACGATCCTGGTGTCGGCCAGGGTCCCGGCCAGGTCCTGGACCACCTTGGAAACGAGGATCTGGCCGCCCTGCGCCTTGTCGGCGACTCTCGAGGCGGCGTGGACTGCGGTTCCATGAGCATCGCCGGCCGACTGGGTGACGTCGCCGCTGTTGAGGCCCATCCGCACCGACAACGTCTTTTCGGGGTTGGCCTGGTTGTGCTCCTCGATCGCCCTCTGGATCGAAACCGCGGTCTGGATTGCATGGTTCGCCGATTTGAACAGCGCCATGAACCCGTCGCCCAGCGATTTGGTTTCCACCGCGCCGGCTATCTCCAACCTGGAGCGGACGAGATCGTCGTGGAGGGTGATGATCTCGTTGGCGGCAGCGTCACCGATCCGGATGCGGAGGTCGGTCGAGCCTTCGAGATCCGTGAACAGGATCGTGAAGGTACCTTGAATTTTCGCTCCCTCCGCCACGGTTCACCCCAAGTTCGCCAACCGGATCACGATACTGGTGGCGGTCCCCCAACGCTTCGATCGGGCGCACCGCGTAGCTTCGGCTCATGGACCTGGCGCACAAGGTCATCGTCGTCACCGGTGGGGGCAACGGGATCGGGCGTGAGGTGGTCCTCGAGCTGTTAGGTCGCGGTGCCCGGGTAGCCGCCGTCGACATCCGCGAGGAGAGCCTGGCCGAGACAGCCGGCATCGCAAGAGCCGGGGATCGTCTCGTGAACTTCGCGGTCGACATCACCGACCGGACCGCCACCGAGGCACTGCCGGAGAAGGTGACAGCGGCCCACGGGTCTGTCGACGGGTTGATCAACGTCGCCGGGATCATCCAGCCCTTCGTGAAGCTGAACGACCTCGACTACGACGTCATCGCCCGGGTGCTCGACGTCAACCTCTACGGCACCATCCACATGGTCAAGGCATTCCTGCCGCATCTACTCGAACGACCCGTGGCCCATATCGCCAACGTGTCGAGCATGGGTGGCTTCCTTCCCGTTCCCGGGCAGACCGTCTATGGGGCGTCCAAGGCAGCGGTCAAGCTGCTCACCGAAGGCCTCTATGCCGAGCTGCTCGACACCAACATCGGGGTGTCGGTGGTCTTCCCCGGCGCGGTCGCCACGGAGATCACCTCCCACTCCGGTGTCGAGATCCCGGCGATGGGCTCCGTGGACCAGAACAAGATCCGCACCACTACACCCGAAGACGCCGCTCGGATCATTCTCGACGGCATCGTGAATGACGACTTCCAGATCTTCGTCGGACGTGATGCCCGAACCATGAACCTGCTCAACCGGGTAGCCCCGCGCCGCTCGACTCACCTCATCTACAAGCAGATGAAGGACCTGCTCTCCGGCTGAGCGAGCGGTACGGTCTCGGACGGCCCCAGCGGTGAAGGGAGAAGCATGGCCTATCACTATCACACCGAAGCGGTGTTCCTCGAAGAGAAGACCTTCGGGAGAACCGGCGCTCATAGCACCGAAGCCATCGCCGCTCTCTCCGGGCGGTTCAATCAGCTCGCCGGGGAGGGTTGGGAGCTGTTCCACATCGCGGACGTGAATGTCGTGGGGAAGGTGTTCAAAGCCGAGGACCGGCGCGCTGTCACCGTGGCTTTCTTCCGCAGAGACCTGGCCGCTTGAGATGAACATCGTCGATCTGACCGTCCCCATCGGGAAGGACACATACAGCCCGCCATCGGTGAATCAACCGATCGGCATGACCGAGTTCCACAAGGAGCCCGGGTTCTGGATGGTCACCGAGATCACGATGATGCTCCACGCCGGCTCCCACGTGGACTTCACGAAGCACTATGTAGAAGATGGTGAAACGGCTGATCAGGTCCTATTGGCCCGGTGCTGTGGGGAAGCGGTCGTCATCGACCTGACCCCGGTCGAACCCGACCACGACATAACCCCGGAGGATCTCGAGGCGGCCGCTCCCGAGATCCGGGCCGGTGACATCGTGCTGGTCCGGACCGGTTGGTCGGATCAGGCTTGGGGTGACTTTCCCCGCTACTACGTAGGCTCGCCGGCCTGCACACCGGAGGCGGCCCGGTGGCTGGTCGCCACCGAGGCCAAGGCGATCGGATTCGACTGTTTCCCGGAGCGTGCCGCCAAGAAGCAGAGCTATCTGCCCAGTGAGTTCGTCGTCCACGAGATCATCGGGAACTCGGGCGCCATCCTCATGCAGACCCTCACCAGGCTCGGTGAGCTCCCGGCAGATCGTCGCTTCATGTTCTATGCCGCCTTCCTCAAGGTCACCGGCGGGGAGGGCGCCCCCACCCGGTTCTTCGCCGTTCTCGACTGAAGACCCGGTAGCTCGTCGAACACTCTCGGTGACAGACCGACACGGGACGTGCCGGCGAAGGGAGAGACCGGCGGCTAGCTCGGTGTGACGGCCGGCTCGGGGATGAGGTCGAGCAGGTAGGTGTTCAACTGGTGAAAGAGCGGGTTGGGTAGCGCACCCTCGACGTGGAGTCGGTTGAGCTCTTTGAGCAGCTTGAGCCACCGGCTGAACACCTCCGATGGTGTCACCGAATCGGAGGTCAGGTCCCGGGCGAGGTCCGAGATGCGACGTCGCAGCTCGGCCAGGTCCCGTTCGTTCGACTCGGCCTTCGCCGCCAATCGCATCGATGGAACCGACGTGCCATTGGTGCTGTCGCTCACCCCGAGCGCGGTGGCGAATCCTCTCGAGTCGGACACGGCGAGGACCAGCTCCTCCCCGTCGACCTGGATGTGGAAACCGTCCGGGCGCATCTTCACGTCGAGCCGCTCCAGTGGCCACTCGGCCACCCTTCGCTC